>JBJHBG010000051.1:0-33347 GCA_050485385.1 Geminicoccaceae bacterium
TGTGGGGGGGGGGCGGGCCCGGGGGGGGGGGGGGGCGCCGGGGGGGGCGCGGGGGGGCCCGGCGGGGCCGCCCCGCCCCCCGCGCCAGGGGCCCAAGCGGTTCGCGCTGGCGCGGCCGCGGACGCGGCGCGTGCGCGAGCAGGGCTGAACCGGGTCGGCCGGCGGGGCCGTGAGCGGGCCACGCGCGTTGACGCGGTTGGGTGCGCTGCCTACATGCCGCGGGTCGAGTTCCTTTCCTCACGCGCATCCGCGAGCGGACCACATCGGGGACGATGATCACCGACCTCAACCAGCGTTCGCGTGAAGTCTTCCGGCAGATCGTCGACGCCTACGTGACGTCGGGCGAGCCCGTCGGCTCGCGCACCATTGCCCGCCGCCTCACCCAGCCGCTCTCCGCCGCCACCATTCGCAACGTGATGGCCGACCTGGAGGACGCGGGCCTGCTCTACGCGCCGCACACGTCGGCCGGACGGCTGCCGACCGACGCCGGCCTCCGGCTCTACGTCGACGGCCTGCTCGAGGTGGGCAACCTGACGGGCGAGGAGAAGCACGACATCGAGCGCCGCGTCTCGGGCACCGGCCGTAGCGTCGAAGCGCTCCTGAGCGACGCCTCCGACACGCTCTCGGGTCTCAGCCGCCACGCCGGCCTCGTCATCGCGCCGACCTCCGAGAGCCCGTTCAAGCACGTCGAGTTCGTGCCCTTGGCGCCGGGCCGCGCGCTGGTGGTGGTGGTCCACGAAGGCGGCTTGGTCGAGAACCGCATCATCGAACTGCCGCTGGGCATGGCCGGCGGGCGGCTGATCGAGGCCGGCAACTACCTGACTTCCCGGCTGACCGGCCGCACCTTCGGCGAGGCACGGGAACTCATCGCCGAGGAGTTGGAGGCGCAGCGCTCGCAACTCGACGCGCTTTCGCAGAAGGTCGTCGAGGCGGGGCTCGCCATCTGGAGCGGCGAGGGGCGCGGCGAGGACGGTGTCCTCATCCTCAAGGGCCAAGCCAAGCTCCTCTCCGACGTCACCAGCCTGGTCGAGTTGGAGCGTGTCCGCACGCTGTTCGAGGCGGTCGAGACCAAGAAGAGCCTGCTGCGGCTGATCGACCGCACCGCAGAGAGCGATGGCGTGCAGATCTTCATCGGCTCGGAGACCGAGCTGTTCGGCCTGAGCGGCTGTTCGATGGTCGTGGCGCCCTACCATGCGATGGACGGCGACGGCGACCGGCGGCCCAAGGTGTTGGGGGCCGTCGGCGTGATCGGTCCGCTCTACATGAACTACGCCCGCATCATTCCGATGGTCGACTTCACCGCGCGCACGGTGGGTCGACTCTTGTCCAACAGCCAGACCAAGGACGACCATGAGCGATAAGCCCCAAAGCCCCGAGGCCACGGCACCCGAGGACACGCCCGCCGAGGCTCGGCCGCCCGCCGACGGCGCGGCGGCGGCCGAGGCCGAGCCGGACCTCGCGGCCGAACTCGCCGCCAAGGAGGACCAGCTTCTGCGCACGCTCGCGGAGATGGAGAATCTGCGCCGTCGCACCGCCCGCGAGGTGGAGGAGGCCCGGCGCTACGCCATTAGCGGCTTCGCCCGCGATCTGTTGGAGGTGGTCGACAACTTCGGTCGGGCGATGCAGCACATTCCCGACGAGGTGCGCGAGCAGGAGGGGTGGGCCGGCAACCTGGCGACCGGCATCGACATGACGGAGCGCTCGCTGCTCACCGTCCTCGAGAAGTACAAGGTGCAGCGGGTGGCGCCGCAGAAGGGCGACAGGTTCGACCATCAGCGCCACCAGGCGATGTTCGAGGTGCCGACCGCCGACCTGCCGCCCGGTACCATCGCCGAGGTGATGGCCGACGGCTACGTCATCGCCGACCGCCTGCTCCGGCCCGCGATGGTGGGCGTGGCCAAGGCCCCGGCGGCGCAGCAGCCGGTCGACCAGACCGCCTAGGCGGGGGCGGACGAGGCAGGGGGCTTTCGGCCCCTGCACCGACGGCCGGCGCCGTCGGCCCTTCGAGCGGCACCGGCGTCCGAAAACCATTTGGGCTCCGCCTCCGCACTCGCCTATGTTCCGCCGCCGATGGTGTCGGTCTCTCGTCGACGAAAGGATTGCCCGTGTCCCAAGACGCGCCAAAGAAGATCGTGCTCGCCTATTCCGGCGGCCTCGATACCTCCGTCATCCTCCGTTGGCTGCAGGACACCTACGGGTGCGAAGTGGTGACCTTCACCGCCGATCTCGGCCAGGGCGAGGAGTTGGAGCCGGCACGGGCGAAGGCGGAGATGCTCGGCGTCAAGGAGATCTACGTCGAGGATCTGCGCGAGGAGTTCGTGCGCGACTTCGTCTTTCCGATGTTCCGCGCCAACACCGTCTACGAGGGCACCTACCTGCTCGGCACGTCGATCGCCCGGCCGCTGATCGCCAAGCGGCTGGTCGAGATCGCGCGCGAGACCGGGGCCGACGCCGTCTCGCACGGCGCCACCGGCAAGGGCAACGACCAGGTCCGCTTCGAGCTGAACGCCTACGCGCTGGAACCGGGCATCCGCATCGTCGCTCCCTGGCGGCTGTGGGACCTGAACAGCCGCGAGAAGCTGATCGACTACGCCGAGAAACACCAAATCCCGATCCCCCGCGGCAAGCGCGGCGAGCCGCCCTATTCGACCGATGCCAACCTGCTGCACATCTCCTACGAGGGCCTGGCCCTCGAAGACCCGTGGCAGGAGCCGAGCGAGGAGATGTTCACCCGCTCGGTGGCGCCCGAGCGGGCGCCGGACGTGCCGGCCTATGTCGAGATCGACTTCGAGCGCGGCGACCCCGTAGCGGTCGACGGCGAGCCGCTGTCGCCGGCCACCCTGCTGATCCGGCTCAACGAGTTGGGCGGCGCGCACGGCATCGGCCGCCTCGATCTGGTCGAGAACCGCTTCGTCGGCATGAAGAGCCGGGGTGTCTACGAGACGCCGGGCGGCACGCTGCTGTTGGCCGCGCACCGGGCGATGGAAAGCCTGACGCTCGACCGCGGTGCGGCGCATCTCAAGGACGAGTTGATGCCGCGCTACGCCGAGTTGATCTACAACGGCTTCTGGTTCGCACCGGAGCGGCTGATGCTGCAAGCCCTGATCGACGAGAGCCAAAAGCGGGTCACGGGCACCGTGCGGCTCAAGCTCTTCAAGGGCGCGGTTCAGGTGGTCGGCCGCAAGTCGCCGCACTCGCTCTACGATCCGCAACTCGCCACCTTCGAGGCCGATCAGGTCTACGACCAGAAGGACGCGCAGGGCTTCATCAAGCTCAATGCGCTGCGCCTGCGGACGCTCGCTCGCCGCGCCTGAGGCCCGAACCGGCCGTTGTGGCGCCGTTCAGGCGGTCGCCCGTAAACGAGTTGCGAAGAGGTCATTACACGCGGACTCGATAGCGGTTCGCGGCCGTGATCTCGACGACCGTTCATGACGCAACTCGCAGGCAAGCATCCATGCGTATCCTGATCATCGAGGACGACCGGCGGACTGCCGAGCATGTCATCAAGGGGTTGAGCGAGGCTGGCCACGTGGTCGATCACGCCGCCGATGGCGTCTCGGGCCTGAACCTCGCCGGCGCCTCGTCCTACGACGTGCTGGTGGTCGACCGCATGCTGCCGGGCAAGGACGGCCTGGCGCTGGTCGAGCTTTTGCGCGCCGCCGGCAACCAGACGCCCGTGCTCGTGCTGTCGGCGCTCGCCGACGTCGGCCACCGGGTGGAAGGGCTGAAGGCGGGCGCCGACGACTATCTCGTCAAGCCTTACGCGTTCTCCGAGCTTCTGGCCCGCATCGAGGCACTCGGCCGGCGGCGCGATCCCGAGGTGGTGGCGACGCGGCTCCAGGTCGACGACCTCATCCTCGACCGGCTCGCCCGCAACGCCAGCCGTGCCGGCAAGCCTTTGACCTTGCAGCCGCGGGAGTTCAAGCTGCTCGAGTGCATGATGCAGCATGAGGGTCAGGTGCTGACGCGGACGATGCTCCTGGAGAAGGTCTGGGACTATCAGTTCGATCCGCACACCAACGTGGTGGACGTGCATATCGCGCGGCTCAGGCAGAAGGTCGACCGTGGCTACGACCGCCCGCTCATCCACACCGTCCGCGGCGCCGGCTACCGCCTCAGCGTCGATCCGTAGGCTTGCCGGTACCACGGCGTTCCGGCAGGCGCTGATCTACGTCGGCCTGCTGCTCGCCTCGCTCGGCCTTGCGCTTGGCGGCGTCAAGATCGTCGCCGAGCGCTCGATCGAGGCCGAGAGCGAGAACGCCATCATTGCCGAAATCGACGGGCTCTCGGCGGTCTACGGGCAACGCGGAATCGAGGCCCTGGTGGCCGAGATCCGGCGCCGTTCGGGGCAGCCCTATCGCGGCTCGATCTACCTCGTCATCGATCCCGACGGCGACCGCATTGCCGGCAACCTGTCGGGCTGGACCGATGCGCCGACGGTCGACGAGGGCATGGTGGCCTTCACCGTCGAGCCGCCCGGCGAGGCGCAGGTGCGGGCGCAGGCGCGCACCTTCAACCTGGAGGGCGGCTACCTCTTGGTGGTGGGCCGCACGCTGGCCGCCCAGGACGGCTTCCGCAAGGCCCTGAACCGTGGCCTGCTGGTGGCGTTCGTCGGGGCACTCGTGGTGGGCCTCGCCGGCGGTCTCCTCCTCGCGCGCGAGACCGAACAGCGGATCGAGGCGATGAACGTGGCGATCGACCGCGTGCGCAACGGTGCGCTCGAGGTGCGGCTGCCGCATCGGGGCGGCGACGGCGACGAGTTCGACCGCCTCGCCGCCCAGATCAACCGCCTGCTGACCGAGAGCGAGGCCCTGATCCGCGGCATGCGGCAGGTGACCGACGATGTCGCCCACGATCTGCGCACACCCCTGCAGCGCCTGCACACACGCCTGGAGGAGGCGCTGGAGCAGGCCGACGGCCCGGCGCGCGACACCATCGAGGCGGCGCTGGAGGATCTCGACCGGCTCTTGCGTCTGTTCCGCACGGTGCTCCTCATCAACACCGCCGAAAGCGGCAGCCCCAAGCAGAGCTTCCAGGACCTCAACCTCAGCGCCATCGTCGAGGATGCGTGCGAGCTCTACGAGGCCGTGTTCGAGGACCGGGGTCTGGCGTTCACCAACGCCGTCGCACCCGACGTCCGCATCAAGGGTAACGGCTCGCTGCTTGCGCAGGCGGTGGCGAACCTGTTGGACAACGCCGCGAAGTTCACCCCGGCGGGCGGTGCGGTGACGGTGCGGCTGGAGCCGGGCGACCCGGTCGTCGTCACCATCGCCGACACGGGGCCGGGCATCCCGCCGGCCCGCCACGCCGAGGTTCGGCGTCGCTTCACCCGTCTCGACAGCGCGCGCGACACCCCCGGCCACGGCCTCGGTCTCGCGCTCGTCGATGCCGTGGCCAGGTTGCACGGCGGCAGCCTGGAACTCGGCGCGGATCAGCCTGGGCTGGTCGTCCGCCTGCACCTTGCCGCCGACCCGATCCGCCGCTGAACGGACCCGTCCGGCGGCAGCAAGAGAGGAGACCCCGAACCGTGCCCGAGCGTTGGACCATCTACCTCGCCGGCGAGATCCACAGCGACTGGCGCGACGACATCGCCCGCCTGGCCGATGCGGCCGACCTGCCGGTCCGGTTCACCGGGCCCGTCACCGATCACGCGGCGAGCGACGACTGCGGCGTGGCGATCACCGGCCCCGAGTCCTCGAAATTCTGGCACGACCGCAAGGGTGCGCTCCTCAACGGCGTGCGCACGCGCCGCATGATCAAGGCGGCGGACGTCGTCGTCGTCCGGTTCGGCGACCGTTACAAGCAGTGGAACGCGGCGTTCGACGCGGGCCTCGCCAGCGCCTGGGACAAGCCGCTCGTCACGCTGCACGAGGCCGAGCACGACCACGCCCTGAAGGAGGTCGACGCCGCTGCCGCGATGGTATGCCGCACCGCCGCCGAGGTGGTCGCCGCCTTGACCTACGTGATGACCGGCCGGCTGCCCTGAAGCAGTTCACCGCACCAGCCGGTAGCCGCCCGGCTCGGTGATCAGGATGGCGGGGGCCTCGGGGCTCGGTTCGATCTTTTGTCGGAGCCGGTAGATGTGGGTCTCCAGCGTGTGGGTGGTGACGCCCGCGTTGTAGCCCCAGACCTCGTCCAACAGCGTCGCCCGCGGCACGGCGCGGTCGCCGATCCGGTAGAGGTACTTGACGATCGCCGTCTCCTTCTCCGTCAGGTGAACCTTCCGGTTGCGCGCCTGGTCGACCAGCATCTTGGCGGCCGGGCGGAAGCTGTAGGGGCCGATGGCGAAGGTGGCGTCGTCGGACTGCTCGAACTGGCGGAGATGGGCGCGGATTCGCGCCAGCAGGACGGCGAGGCGGAACGGCTTGGCGACGTAGTCGTTGGCGCCGCTGTCGAGCCCCAGAATGGCGTCGGCGTCGGTGCCGTGCGCCGTCAGCATGATGACCGGCGCCTTGACGCCGCGGCGTCGCATGAGACGACAGAGGTCGCGGCCGTCGGTATCGGGTAGGCCGACGTCGAGCAGGATCAGGTCGACCTGCGCCTCCGTGGCCTTGGCGAGCCCCGCCTTGCCGTCGGCAGCTTCGCGGATGTCGAGCTGTTCGTGCAGGTGGAGTTGCTCGGCCAACTCGCGCCTGAGTTCGTCGTCGTCGTCGATGATGAGCAGCACTCTGCTGCGTGCCATGATGCAGTCGTCCTCGTTCCGCTTGCCTCGCCAGCCCGCCCTACCCGAGCCCGCGCCCGCTGCCAAGCGGGCCGGCCAGCCTTGTGCGAGGACAGCGGCTCTGGCATCGACCCCTCGCTCGCCGCAATCGACGGGGCCCACCGTGCTCGCCAGCCTTCCTCGCCTTGCCTTGCGCCCCTTCACCTCGACCGCCGGCGCCGCGGCGCTCCTGTTCGGTTACCTCTTCGCCCATGCGGCGACACGCTTCCTGTTGCCCGGCTCCCTCGGCTACGACGATGCCGAGCAGGTGCTGTTCGCTCAGGCGTGGTCGCTCGGTTACCGCTTCCAGCAGCCGCCGCTCGTCACGTGGCTGGTCTTGGCGCTGCGCGACGTCGTTGGCCTCGCGCCCGGACTCGTGGCCGTCACGCTGGTGCGTACGCTGCTTCTGGCCACGCTCTACTCGACCCTGTTCCTCGCGGCGCGGCAATGGCTGGGGGACACCACCCGCGCGGCCGTCGCGAGTGCGGCCGTGGCGACGACCTACACCCTCGGCTTCCTGGCCCATGCCGACCTGCTCGTCTCGACCGCGCTCGCCGCCGCGGTCACCACCAGCCTGTGGCTCTGGGGCCGACTGCTGGTCCGGCCGACGGCGGCCAACACGATCGCCTTCGGCATCGTCTGCGGTGTCGGCCTGCTGGCGAAATGGAACTTCGTCATGCTGGCGGTGGCCTACTTCGTCGTCACCCTGGCGATGCCGTCGAGCCGCGCACTGGTCCTCTCCTGGCGGACCCCGGCGATCGTCGCCATCGCCGGCGTCGTCGCCGGTCCGACCGCGCTCTGGGTGCTGGCGCATCATCCATCCTTCGGCGGGCTGGCCGGCGAGGTGCTGGTGGCGCCGGCGGCAGAGCGCTCGTGGCTGGCGGGCGTGATCCAGCTCGGCGCCTCGGCCGTGGCCTTCCCGCAGCCGATGGTGGTGCTGCTCGCACTCGCCGCGTGGCCCGCGTTCCGCCGGCTGCCCGCGACCGTGCGGCCGCTGGCGTGGCTGGTGGCTACCACGTTCCTGCTCCACCTCCTCCTGGTACCGGTGGCGGGGGCGGTGAACTTCCCCGAGCGCTGGATGATCGCCGTCGAACTGCCGGTCGCCATCCTGCTCATGGCGGCTATACCGCGCGATCACCCGCGCCTGCCGGTGGTCGCCCTGACCGTCCTGGCGGTGATCCTCGGGACGTGGACGGCGAGACTGGCGATCGGCTTGACCGATGCGGACTATTGCGGGCGCTGTCGAACGCGCCTACCGGTCGCGGCGATCGTCGACGGCGTTCGTGCCGCCGGCTTCGAGGACGGGACCGTGGTCAGCTTGGACATGCACCTCGGCGGCAATCTGCAGGCGGCGCTCGCCGGTACCGGCCGGGTCGTGATGCCGAGCTACCCGGCGAGCATCTGGCCGGCACCTCGCGACGGCGGCTGCCTCGTCGTGTGGCCGATGGGCCGTGGCGGCGGGGCGGCCCTGCGTGCTGCGGCGGGCCTCGGGGCCGACGTCGAGGCCGGACGCGACGGCGAGGTGCTGGCGCCCATCCTGGGCTCAACCTCGCGGCTGGACGGTATCGGTTTCCGGCTGTTGCCGGGTGCCGGGAGTTGCCGGTGAAGGCGGTCGACACGGTCAGCATCGTCGTCCCGCTGCTCGACGAGGCGGCGACCGTCGAGGAACTGGCGACGCGCATCTGGGACGTGGTCGACCGACACGGTCTGCCGGTGCTCGAGATCGTCTTCGTCGACGACGGCAGCCGCGACGAGTCCTGGGCGCGGATCGACGCGCTCGCCGCCGCCGACCAGCGCGTGCGGGGCCTTCGGCTGCGGCGCAATTTCGGCAAGGCGACGGCGCTCGACCTCGGCATCCGGGCGAGCCGCGGTACGGTGATCGTCACCATGGACGCGGATCTCCAGGACGACCCCGAGGAACTGCCGCGCTTTCTGGCAGCCCTTACGGACGGCGTCGATCTGGTCTCCGGCTGGAAGGAGCGGCGTGAGGATCCGATGTCCAAGACGCTGCCCTCGAAGCTGTTCAACTGGGCGACGCGTACCCTGTCCGGCGTCACGCTCCGGGACTTCAACTGTGGCTACAAGCTCTACCGCCGCGAGGTGTTCGACCAAGTGACGCTCTACGGCGAATTGCACCGCTTCGTGCCGGTTCTCGCGCACGGCCGCGGCTTTCGGGTGGAAGAACTGGCCGTCCGCCACCACCCGCGCCGCCACGGCAGTTCCAAGTACGGCGCCCGGCGACTGGTGAAGGGCTTGGTCGACCTCTTGACGGTGCTGATGCTGACCCGCTTCTCGCAGCGGCCGGGCCACCTGTTCGGCGGCCTCGGCCTCGCGCTCGCCGGCCTCGGCTTCGTGATTCTCGTCTACCTCAGTGCGATCAAGCTGTTCACCGGCGCCGAGATCGGCGGCCGACCGCTCCTGCTGTTCGGGGTGATGCTGGGGATCATCGGCGTCCAGGTGCTGCTGTTCGGCGTGCTCGGCGAACTGGTCTTGAGCCGGACCCAGCCGCAGCCGCCCGCGTCGCTGGTCGTGGAGCGCCGCAATTAGCGCACGCTGGCTCCGCCTCGGCCTCGCCGTCCTCGTTAGTGCCGCCTGCATCGGCTGGCTGCTCCGCTCGGTCGACGTCGCCGGGCTCGCGATCCGACTGCGCGAGGTCGACGCCGCCTGGCTGGTGGTTGCCTTCGCCCTGGCCTGGCTTCTGCCCTTCTGGCGGGCGGCGCGGCTCAGGTGGCTCCTGCCGGCGGGAACGCACCTGCCGACGGGCACGCTCTGGCGCATCGTCGCCGAGGCGCTGCTCTGGGCCTTCGTCCTGCCGCTGAAACTGGGCGAACTCGGCCTGCCGTTGCTGCTGCACCGCCGCTTGCGCCTGAGTCTGGCGGCGGCGGCGGGCCTCTTCCTCCTGGTCCGCCTCGCCGACCTCCTCGTGCTGGCGGGCGTCCTGGCGCTCGGCCTCGCCGCGACCGATCTCCTGGCGTCGAGGCCGGCCTCGCGCCTGCTCGCGGCGGTTGCCGGTGCCGTGCTGCTGTGCGGCCCGCTCTTCCTGGTCCTGGTGGCCCGGCGGGTGCCGGCCTCCGGGCTGGAGCTGCGGCCGCGGCTCCGGGACCTGCTGGCCGGTGCCCGTGCAGCCCGCGGCTGGCGGGGGGCCGTGACGCTGCTGCTGACGAGTTGGGGGCTTTGGGCCACCCATTTGGCGCTTGCCGCCGCGGCGGTTGCCGCCGCCGGTGCCGTCGCGCCGGCCGGCGACGTCGTGCTGGCGGCGGCGGCGGGCAACCTCGCCTTCGCCCTGCCGGTCTCCGGCGTGCTCGGGTTGGGGCCGCAGCAAGTCGCTTTCGCCACGGCACTCGACCTCGGTGGCATGGCGTGGGAGCGCGCGGTCGTCGCCGCGCTTACGACCTATGTCGTAGTCCTGGCCGGAGCGCTTGGCACCGGTCTTGCCGCATGGCTTTGGGGTGCGGTCGCCGGCGCCACCGCCAAATCGGCGCGGAAACCCTAGATTATTGCAGATTCATGCCAAACCGATCAAATGCGCCCAATTCCGAAAGCACCACGCCAACTGCCACGTCGAAAGCCTTGATCCAACAGGACAAATCAACTACAAGTAGATCGTGTCCTCCCAGTAAGCTTCCAAGCGGTGGCCCCGGCCACCGCTTTTTTTGGCTGCCCCGTTGAGCGGCTACTCCGCCGCTTCGGCGTAGACCTCGAGCGGCGGGCAGGTGCAGACGAGGTTGCGGTCGCCCTGGACGTTGTCGATGCGGGCGACGGGCGGCCAGTACTTGCCCTGGGCCGGCTCGCCCAAGGGCAGGAGCGCCGTTTTGCGGTCGTAGGCATAGGGCCAGGGCTCGGCCATCGCATCGGCCAAGGTATGCGGCGCGTTGCGCAGCGGGCTTGCCGCCGCCTCCAGCTCACCCCGCTCGACCTGACGGATTTCCTCGCGGATGGCGATCATGGCGTCGCAGAACCGATCCAACTCGGCCAAGGGCTCGCTCTCGGTTGGCTCGACCATCAGCGTTTCCGGCACCGGCCAGGACATGGTGGGGGCGTGGAAGCCGTAGTCGATCAGCCGCTTGGCGATGTCCTCGCCGCCGATGCCGCACTTCTGCTTGATGGCGCGGACGTCCAGGATGCACTCGTGCGCGACCCGTCCACCCGTGCCCTTGTAGACCACGTCGAAATGGCCCTCCAGCCGCTTGGCGACGTAGTTGGCGGCGAGGATCGCCACCTCGGTCGCCCGTTTCAGCCCATCGGCACCCATCATGGCGATGTAGGCCCAGGAGATCGGCAGGATCGAGGGCGAGCCCCAAGGTGCCGCCGAGACGGCGCCGACGCTGGTCTCGCCGCCGACGCCCGGCACGACCGGGTGGTCGGGCAGGAACGGGGCGAGGTGCGCCTTGACGCCGATCGGGCCCATGCCGGGCCCGCCGCCGCCGTGCGGGATGCAGAACGTCTTGTGCAGGTTCATGTGGCAAACGTCGGCGCCGAACTCGGCCGGCCTGGCGAGGCCGACCAGCGCGTTGAGATTGGCGCCGTCCAGATAGACCTGCCCGCCGGCTTCGTGGACCTTGGCGGCGATGTCCTTGATGCCCGCCTCGAACACGCCATGGGTCGAGGGATAGGTGACCATCAAGGCACCCACCCGGCCCTCGTGCTGGGCGAGCTTCGTCTCCAGGTCGGCGATGTCGACGTTGCCCTGGTCGTCGCAGCCGACGACGACGACACGGAAGCCCGCCATTACCGCACTCGCCGGGTTGGTGCCGTGGGCGGAGGAGGGGATGAGGCAGACGTCGCGTTGCTCCTCGCCGCGACTATGGTGATAGCCGCGGATGACCAAGAGCCCCGCATATTCGCCCTGGCTGCCGGCATTGGGCTGGAGCGAGACGGCATCGAAGCCGGTGATCTCGGCGAGCCAGGTCTCCAGGTCGGCGAACAGCTCCTGATAGCCCCGGGCCTGGGCGCGCGGCGTGAAGGGATGAAGGTGCGCGAAGCCGGGCCAGCTCACCGGCCGCATTTCGGTCGCCGCGTTGAGCTTCATGGTGCAGGAGCCGAGCGGGATCATCGCCCGGTCGAGGGCGATGTCCTTGTCCTGTAGCCGCCGGAGCCAGCGCAGCATCTCGGTTTCGCTGCGGTGCAGGCGGAAGGTGGGGTGGGTCAGGTAGGGCGTGCGGCGGACGAGGGCTGGCGGCACCGCCGGCGCCGCCTCGGCAAGGCCGGCGCCGAACAGGGCCGCCAGCGCCGCCGCGTCCGGCTCGGTGGTGGTCTCGTCGAGCGAGAGACCGACATGGTCGGCATCCACGAGCCGGAGATCGATGCCTACCTCGTGCGCACCGTCCACGATGGCCGCGGCGCGCGCCGGAACCTCGACCGTCAGGGTGTCGAAATACGTGTCGTGCAACAGCTCGTGGCCGCCCGCCCGCAGGCCCGCCGCCAGCCGGCCGGTCAGGCGATGCACCCGCTCGCCGATGGCGCGCAAGCCCTCGGGGCCGTGCCAGCAGGCGTAGAGCGCCGCCATGATCGCCAACAGCACCTGGGCGGTGCAGATGTTGCTCGTCGCCTTGTCGCGACGGATGTGCTGCTCGCGGGTCTGCAAGGCCATACGTAGGGCCGGCCGCCCTTGGCGGTCGACCGAGACGCCGATCAGCCGGCCGGGGATCAGCCGCTTCAACGAATCCTTGACGGCGAGGAAGGCCGCGTGCGGGCCGCCGTAGCCCATCGGTACGCCGAAGCGCTGCGCACTGCCGAGTGCGATGTCGGCCCCCAGCGCACCGGGCGCCTCCAGGAGCGTGAGCGCCAAGAGGTCGGTCGCCACCAGGGCCAGCGCCTGCTGCCCGTGCAGCGCCTCGATCGCCGGCCGCAGGTCGCGGACCGCGCCGGTCGACGAGGGATAGCCGAGCAGCGCCGCGAACACGGCGGCGGGGTCGAGATCCTTCGACGGGTCGCCTTCGATCACGGGAATGCCGAGCCCCGCAGCACGGGTCCGCACGACCGCCTTGGTCTGCGGGTGGGTGTCGGCGTCGACGAAGAAGGCGGACGCCTTCGACTTGGCCGCGCGCTTGGCCAGCGCCATGGCCTCGGCTGCGGCGGTGGCCTCGTCGAGCAACGACGCGTTGGCGACGTCGAGGCCGGTGAGGTCGACCACCATCTGCTGGAAGGCGAGCAGAACCTCCAGCCGGCCCTGGCTGATCTCCGCCTGATAGGGCGTGTAGGCCGTGTACCAGGCCGGGTTCTCGAACACGTTGCGGAGCAGCACCGACGGCGTGTGGGTGCCGTAGTAGCCCATGCCGATGTGGCTCTTCGTCAGGTGGTTGCGCTGTGCCATGGCCCAGAGCTTGGCCAGCGCCTCGCCCTCGTCGAGCGCAGGTGGGAGGGCGAGCGCCTCGTGGCTGCGGATCGCCGCCGGCACCGCCTCGTCGATCAGCGCATCGAGGCTCGCGGCACCGACGCGGTCCAGCATGTGGGCGACGTCGTCGGGCCGAGGGCCGATGTGGCGGTCGACGAAGCGGTCCATGGATCGGGCCTCCGGCTGGGTCAGCTAAGGGTCTCGACGAACGCGGCGTAGGCCGTCTCGTCCATCAGCGCGTCCAGGGCCGTCGGATCCTCCGGCCGTAGCTTGACGAACCAGCCGTCGCCCTCCGCCGCCTCGTTCACCAGGGCCGGACTGTCGGCCAGGGCCTCGTTGACCTCGACGACCGTGCCGGCAATGGGTGCGTAGACGTCGCTCGCGGCTTTGACCGATTCGACCACCGCCATCGGCTCCTCGGCCGCCACCTCGCGGCCGATTTCGGGCAGATCGACGAACACCACGTCGCCGAGCTGCTGTTGGGCGTGGTCGCTGATGCCGATGACGGCAGTCGTGCCGTCGTACTCGACCCATTCGTGGTCCTTGGTGTAGCGGCGGCTCAACGGTCGTCTCCCTAGCGCTGGTAGTTGTGGGCAACGAAGGGCAGGTCGGTGACCCGGGCCTTCAGGCTGTGCTGGCGGACCTGACAGACCAGCTCCGTGCCGGCCGCCGCGTGCTCGGCATCGACGTAGCCCATGGCGATGGGTGCGCCTACGGTCGGCGCGAAGCCGCCGCTGGTGACCCGGCCGACGGCCTCGTCGCCGACGAAGATCAAGGCCCCCTCGCGCGCCGGCAGGCGGCCTTCGAGCGTGAGCCCGACGAGGCGCTGCTTCGGACCGTCGCGCATTTCGCGCAGGATGCGCTCGGCGCCGCGGAAGTCGCCCGCCTCGCGGCGGCGCTTGGCGATGGTCCAGCCGAGGCCCGCCGCGATCGGCGTCGTCGTCGTGTCGATGTCGTGGCCGTAGAGGCAGAGGCCGGCCTCCAGACGCAGGCTGTCGCGGGCGCCGAGCCCGGCGGGTGTCACCCGCTCGTCGGCGACCAGCCGCGTTGCCAACTCCGGTGCGAGCGAGGCCGGCAGGTCGATCTCGAAGCCGTCCTCGCCGGTGTAGCCGAGCCGGGCGACGTGGCAGGCTTGGCCCTCGAAGAAGACCTCGGCGGTATCGCGGAATCGAAGGCCGCGGACCTCGGGCATCAAGGGCGCGAGGGCGGCCTCGGCGAGCGGTCCTTGCAGGGCCAACAGCGCCCGCTCGTCGCGCAGCACCGGACGATGCGCCGGCGGCAGGCCCTCCTCCAGAAAGGCGAGGTCGGAGGCCGTGCGCCCGGCGTTGACGACCAGCCGCCAGCCGTCCTCGACGCGCGTCGCCATGAAGTCGTCCTCGATGGTGCCGGCGTCGGTGAGCAGCACGGAATAGGTCGTGCGGCCGACCTTCAGGCCCCGCAGATTTGCCGGCGCCAGCGCCTCGAGGGCGGCGGCGGCGGCGGCGGGGTCGCCCGGGATCGCCACTTGGCCCATGTGCGAGACGTCGAACAGCGCGGCCCGCTGACGGCAAGCGTCGTGCTCCTTGACGATGCCGGTCGCATACTGGATCGGCAACGACCAGCCGGCGAAGGCCACCATCTTGCCGCCTTGGGCCTCATGCCAGTCATGCAGCGGTGTCGTGCGTTCGTCGGCCATCCAAGGGACACTCCCAGCCCGCCGCCACACCACGTGACGACGTCGCCCCCCGCTGTCCCTGACCTGAGAGATTAGCGCTGCGACCCAATGTGAGCCGTAACGCCTTCACCTTCGGTGGGATGCTGCCGCACCCGCTCTCCAGCGTGCCATCCGCCTGCGGTCCGTTGGCCTGAGAGTTTCCGGGGGCGTTGCTCCTTCGGCGGTGGACGGCGAACCGTCACACGCTCTCCCACAGGCATCGACTGGCGAGATCGAAGCTATGGCGCCGCCGCAGACCGGTCAAGGGACGCTGAGGCCCTCCGCGAAGTCGAGCACCTGCGGCTCGTGCCCGGTCGCCTGGAAGAAGCGGCGGAGATCGGTGCTCGTCAACACCACGGTCGCGTCGTTGACCAAGGGGTGGCAGTTCACCCGCTGCCGCGCCATCAACTCGGCATCGACGATCACCGTCACACGACGGGCGCGGTCGTTGATCGCGGCGAGCGGAGTCACGGAGCCGGGCGTTACGCCCAGCACCTCGGCGAGCAGGGGTGGCTTGCCGAAGCTGAGCCTGCCGGCGGCACCGAGCCGCTTGCCGAGCGCCACGAGGTCGACCCGCCGATGGTCGGTCACGGTGACCAGCCACAGCCGGTCCTTCTTGTCCTTCAAGAACAGGTTCTTGCAGTGGCCGCCGGGGATGTGGCTGGTGTGGACCCGGCTTTCCTCGACGGTGAACACGGGCGGATGCTCGTGCACCTCCACCTCGATTCCCCATTCTCGGAGCCGGCCGAGCAGCGTTTGGCGATCGTACAGCATGCGGCGCTCGATACACTGCCTGTCCGCCTCACGGCAACGTTGGTTGGCGCGAGCCGGCCCTGCGCCTATGTCCGAAGGGAACGCAACGCCCGGCGAGCTGCCATGCCCTCCTTCCTCACCCCGGACCTCTGCGTCGTCGGCGCGGGCTCGGGCGGCCTTTCCGTCGCCGCCGGTGCGGCCCAACTCGGCGCGGCAACGGTGCTGATCGAGTCGGGGGCGATGGGGGGCGACTGTCTCAACGTCGGCTGCGTGCCGTCCAAGGCGTTGCTCGCCGCCGGCCATGCGGCGGCGGCGGCCAGGAACGGCGAATCCTTCGGCATCCATCCGCTGGGGCCGCCGTCGATCGATGCTGCGGCGGTGCGGCGCCACGTCCGGGGCGTGATCGATGCGATCGCCCCGCACGACAGCCAGGAACGCTTCGAGGGACTGGGGGTCACCGTGCTGCGTGCCCACGCCCGCTTCACGGCTCCCGATACCATCGAGGCCGACGGCACGCGCATCCGGGCCCGCCGCTTCGTCGTCGCCACCGGGAGCCGTCCCGCCGTCCCGCCCATCCCGGGGCTCGACGACGTGCCCTACCTGACCAACGAGTCCATCTGGGACTTGGCCGAGATCCCGGAACACCTGATCGTCGTCGGCGGCGGGCCGGTCGGTGCCGAACTGGCGCAGGCGCACCGCCGGCTCGGCGCCGCGGTGACGCTGTTGGAGGCGCGACGCCTGCTGCCGCGCGACGATGCCGAACTCGTGGCGCTGGTCCGCGCCCGCCTCTTGGCCGACGGCGTGACGCTGTACGAAGGTGCCAGCGCGACGGCCGTGCGGCGCGCGGGCAACCGCGTCCGCGTCGCCTTCACGACCGAAGGCGAGCCGGCCGAGGTCGAGGCGAGCCATCTCCTGATCGCCGTCGGCCGCGTCGCCAACGTCGCCGGCCTCGCGCTGGATGCGGCCGGCATCGCGCACGGGCGCGAGGGGATCGTCGTCGACCGTCGCCTGCGCACCACCAACCGCAAGGTGTTCGCGGTGGGCGACGTCGCCGGCGGGCCGCAGTTCACCCACGTCGCCGGGCACCACGCGGGCGTGGTGATTCAGAATGCGCTGTTCCGCCTGCCGGCCAAGGTCTCGACCGTCCTGCCGGCGGTGACCTACACCGACCCGGAACTGGCGAGCGTCGGTGCTCCGCCCGACGACACCGGCGGCGAGGTGATCCGCGTGCCCTTCGCGGACCTCGACCGGGCGCGCGCCGAGGGCCGCACCGACGGCCTCTTGAAGCTGGCGGCCGACCGCCGGGGGCGCATCCTGGGCGTTGCCATCTGCGGGCCGCAGTCGGGCGAACTCCTGGCGCCTTGGGTGCTGGCGATGCAGCAGAAGCTCTCCTTGCGCGCCTTCACCAGCGCCGTCCTGCCCTATCCGACCCTCGCCGAGGTCTCGAAGAAGGCGGCCTCCACCTTCTACGCGCCGCGCCTCTTCAGCCCGGCCGTGCGCCGCGTGGTCCGCTGGCTCGGGCGGCTCGGATGAACGAGCGCACCCGCAGCGGGCTGCTGCTCGGGGCGGTGGCCGTCGTGCTGATCGTCGTCTACGCGAGCGGCCTGCACCGCTACCTCTCGCTCGACCAACTCACCCCGCACTACGAGGCCCTGCGCGCCTGGGCGGAACGGTATCCGCTGCTGGCGCCGCTCCTGTTCGGCACCGTCTACGCCGCGGCCGTCGCCGTGTCGGTGCCCGGCGCGTTGGTCCTCACCCTGACCGCAGGCTTCCTGTTCGGAACCTGGATCGGCGGCTTGGTGGCGGTGATCGCCGCGACGCTGGGCGCGACGGCCATCTTCCTCATCGCCCGTACCTCGCTCGGCGAACCGCTGCGCCGGCGGGCGACCGGAGCCGCGTTCCAGCGCATGCAACAGGGCTTCCAGGAGGACGCGCTCAGCTACCTGATGGTGTTGCGTCTGCTGCCGCTGTTTCCATTCTGGCTGGTCAATCTGGTGCCCGCCTTCCTCGGCGTGCCGTTGCGCACCTTCGTGCTGGCGACGGCCGTGGGCATGCTGCCCGGCACCCTCGTCTACGCCGGCCTCGGCAACGGCGTCGGCGTCGTCCTGGCGATGGGCGAGGAGCCGGACATGGGCATCGTCTTTCGCCCCGCCATCTTCGGCCCTCTGCTCGGCCTCGCCGGCCTCGCCCTGCTCCCGGTGCTCTACAAGCGGTGGCGACGTGGTGCCGCAGGCGAGGGCGGCAGCGCCTGATCGGCGGCGGATCGGCCTCGTTCGGCGGGACCATCCGGGGTTGTCACCACGTGCTCGATCCGTAACGGTGGGTCGACCTTGCTTCACCGTCTGTGAACCTACGGAGGCGCCGACCATGCCCCATCGTGGACAGGGCCACCTTCCGACGCTCACCCTGGTCGCTCTGGTGATCGGCCTCGCGGCGCCGCCCGCCTGGGCCGACGGTCGCACCGACGTCATCGCCCGCACCGGCGACGCGGCGCCCGGCCTCGATCCGGGCGTGCTGTTCGACCGCCTGTTCGGTTTGAACTCCCGGCCCAGCCTGAACGATGCCGGCGACGTCGCCTTCGTCGGCAGCGTTGGCGGTCAGGGCGTCGTCACGGGCGTGAACGACAGCGGCATCTGGGTCGGCGACAGCTTGCGCGTCCGCCGGGGTGATCCGATCGAGGGCCTTGCGGGGCTATCGTTCGGCGCCCTCCAGTCACCCGTCGTCAACGCCGCGGGCGACATCGCCTTTCGCGCGGGCCTCGCCGGCGCTCCCCCGGAAAGCAACGAAGCGGTGTTCCGGAACGACACCCTCGTTGCCCGTCGGGGCGACCCTGCCATCGGCACCGATCTTTCGGGGCCGCGCACCTTCGGCACCCTACGCGGCGGTCCGGCGATCAACGCGGCCGGTGACGTCGCCTTCGGCATCGACCTCTCTCCCGGCTCCTGGTCGATCTGGCGCAACGACGAGTTCGTCATCCGCGGGGGCGGGACACCCCCATCGCTGGATACGACCCTCTTTCCGCAGTACGCCACGCGGCTGAGCCTGAACGACCAGGGCCAAGTGGCCTCTCGCTCCTTTCTGTCGGCTGGCGGGAGTGCGATCTTCGTCGACGACCGCCTGGTGCGGCGGACGGGTGACGCCGCCCCCGGCATCGGTCCAGGCGCCGCCTTCGAGAGCTTCTTCGCACCGGCGTTGAACGATGCCGGCGAGATAGCCTTCCGGGCCACGCTGGAGTTCGGCACGGCCGGCGTGACGGGCACGAACCATTTCGGCATCTGGCAAGGTGACCGGCTGGTGGTGCGCACGGGCGACGAGGCCCCCGCCGTGCCGGAAGCGCGCTTCTTCGACCTGACCGACCCGGTGGTGAACGACGGCGGGCAGGTGGCGTTCGGCGCGAACATCGAAATCGGGGAGCCGGGCGCACCGCAAACCACGACCAAGGGCATCTGGCTGTACGGCCCCAACGGCGACGCGCTCCTAGTCGTGCGTCCGGGCTACGTCGTCGGCGGGCGTACCGTCGCCGACACCGCGTTTTCCGGCGACGACGCGGGCCTGCTCAGCAGCCCCGACAGCCTCAACGATTTCAGCCAGCTCGCCTACCTCGCCCGCTTCACCGACGGCAGCGAGGCGGTGTTGCGCTTCACTCCGGACCTCCGCTGGATCGCCGACGCCAGCGGCTCGTGGGACGACGCCATGGGCTGGACCATCGCCCAGCTTCCCGGTGCCGTCCACGACGTCGCCATCGCTCCCGACCGCGACGTCACCGTTACCGGCCCCATGGAGACCACGACGGTGCGGCGCCTGACCGTCGGCGGCGGCAACGGGGTCGCCACCCTCGACCTCGCCGGCGGCGACGTGACCTCCGCTGAGCGGATCACGGTGGAGTCCACCGGCCGCATCGCCGGCAGCGGCGAGTTGCAGGCGCCGATCCTCACCAACTTCGGCAATCTGAGCGTGGGGAGAGGCCAAGCCATGACCGTGGCCTCGGCCGCCGAAAGCATCGGCACCATCGACGTGATCGGCGGCAGCTTCGAGGCCACGGGGCAGCTGTTCAACGCCGACGGCGGCAGCGTGCTCGGCGTCGACGCCCAGATCGGCGCCGGCAGCGTCTTGAACAGGGGACACATGCAGTTCGTCGGCGACACGACCGTCGCCGGGGGCGTCAACAACCGTGGCGGTGAGATCGCCACCGTCGCCGGCACCACGACCTACACCGGCGACGTGCGCAACGATGGCCTCATCACCACCGGCTTCGGCGACACCAGCCGCTTTCTCGCCGGCCTCGGCGGCACCGGCAGCTTCGCCGGTCCCGGCACGGTCGAGGTGTTGGGCAGCCTCAGCCCCGGCGCCAGCCCCGGCCTCCTCGCCTTCGACGGCGACCTCGTGCTCGGCCCCGGCAGCGTCACGCTGATGGAGTTGGGCGGGACGGTCCGCGGGCTCGGCTACGACGCCATCGACGTCGGCGGGACGGCCACGCTCGGGGGTCTCTTGCAGGTGGTGCTGATCGACGGCTTCGTCTCCGAGGTCGGCGACCGCTTCGAGCTGGTGCGCGCCCAGGCCTTTGCCGGCGGCTTCGACGGCATCGACCTGCCCTCGGGCATGTTCCTCGCCGGACTGACCGATGGCAGCTTCGAGTTGCAGGTGGTGCCGTTGCCGGCCGCCGCTTGGCTGTTCGGCACGGCCCTTTCGGGACTGGGCCTGTGGCACCGGCAGCGTCGACGTTCTGCTGTCGGCGGCGAGGGCAGGATCGCGTAGCCGGCGACGGCTCACACCGCTTCGGCCGGGCGGCCCATCTGCAGGTACTTGGCGCGGCGGTCGCGGCGGCGTTCGTGTGCCGTCGCGGGCGCCAGCTCGCGGAGCTGGGCGTCGATGGCGTCGCCGACACGGTCGATGGTGGTTGCCCGCGCCCGGTGCGCACCGCCGAGCGGCTCCTCGATCACGGCGTCGACGATGCCCTGGCTGACGAGGTCCTGGGCCGTCAGCTTCAAGGCTTCGGCTGCGGTCGCGGCTTGCTCCGAGCTGCGCCAGAGGATGGCGGCGCAGCCCTCCGGCGAAATCACCGAGTAGATGCTGTGTTCCAGCATCAAGACGCGGTCGGCGGTGGCGAGCGCGATGGCGCCGCCGGAGCCACCCTCGCCGATGATCACCGCGACGATGGGCACGCCCAGTTGCAGGCAGGTCTGGATCGAGCGGGCGATGGCCTCGGCTTGACCGCGCGCCTCGGCATCGACCCCGGGATGCGCCCCTGGCGTGTCGACCAGCGTGACGACCGGCAGACCGAAGCGGTCGGCGAGCCGCATCAGGCGCATCGCCTTGCGGTAGCCCTCCGGCCGCGCCATGCCGAAATTGTGGCGGATGCGGTCCTCGGTGTCGGCGCCCTTCTCCTGGCCGATCAGCACGACCGACCGCCCCCGGAAGCGGCCGAGACCGCCGATGACGGCGGCATCGTCCGCGAAGGCACGGTCGCCCGCGAGCGGCGTCCAGTCGTCGATCAGCCGCTCCACGTAGTCGACCACGTGTGGCCGGTCCGGATGCCGCGCCACCTGCGCCTTCTGCCACGGCGTCAGCTTGGCGTAGGTGCGCTCCAGCAGCTTGTTGGCGCGCCCCTCGAGCTTGGCGATCTCGTCGCTGATCTCCAACTCGTTGCCTTGCGAGAGGTGCCTGAGCTCCTTGATCTTGCCTTCGAGCTCGGCGATGGGCTTTTCGAAGTCGAGCAGGGTGAACCTCCGGGGAAGCGACGGGCCGGTCGCGGTGCGAGCGAGTGCCTTATAGCGCCGTCAGGGCGCGCTGGCGATCTGCTCGGCCTTCTTCACCAAAACCTCGGCCTGACGGATCGAGGCGATGTCGATCAGCCGGCCGTCGAGGCTGACGGCCCCCCTGCCGGCCTTGGCGGCCTCCTCCATCGCGACCAGGATGCGCCGCGCGCGGTCCACCTCCTTGGCGTCCGGACTGTGGACCTCGTTCGCGAGTGCGATCTGCGAGGGGTGAATGGCCCACTTCCCCTCGCACCCGAGCACGGCCGCCCGACGCGCCTGGGCCCGGTAGCCCTCGGCGTCGCCGAAGTCCCCGAACGGGCCGTCGAGCGGGCGCAAGCCCGCGGCCCGGGCTGCCACCACCAGCCGCGACAGCGCGTAATGCCACATGTCGCCCCAGTGGTAGTGGCGCTCGGCGCCGCCCTCGGACGGGTCGGTCAACACGCCGTAGTCGGGGTTCGGGCCACCGATCTGGGTGGTCCTGGCGCGCGTCGAGGCGGCATAGTCGGCGACGCCGAAATGCAGCGATTCGTTGCGCTTGGAGGCCGTGGCGATGGCCTCGACGTTGGCCATGCCGAGAGCGGTCTCGATCAGCAACTCGAAGCCGAGACGCTTGGTGCGTCCGACCGCGTCCTCCACCTGCGTCACCAGCATGTCCACGGCGTAGACGTCGGCGGCGGTCCCCACCTTCGGGATCATGATCAGGTCGAGCCGGTCGCCGCCCTGCTCGATGACGTCGACCACGTCGCGATACATGTAGTGCGTATCGAGACCGTTGATCCGCACCGACAGCGTCTTGGTGCCCCAGTCGATCTCGTTCAGCGCCTGGATCACGTTCCGGCGCGCCGCCGCCTTCCGGTCGGGCGCCACCGCATCCTCGAGGTCGAGAAAGACGACGTCGGCCGCGGACCTTGCTGCCTTCTCGAACATCTGCGGGCTGGAACCGGGCACGGCGAGTTCCGAGCGGTTCAAGCGCGGCTCGGCCTGGGCGACGACGGTGAAGCTCACGGGCGCTCTCCTGGCAGCGTTCGTGACGGCGATTTTTCTTGGTAAGCGACCTACCGGCTCACCGCCGGCTTGTCATCCGGCTTCGCCGCGCGGCCGCCGGCGGCCGGGTCCGCGGGCGAGGGGATGATGTGCGGAAACCGCGCGCTCCAGCGCCGTCCGATCCAGGTGTGTGTAGATCTCGGTGGTGGCGATGTCGGCGTGTCCGAGGAGCGTTTGCAGCACCCTGAGATCGATGCCGTGGGCGAGGAGGTGGGTGGCGAAGGCGTGGCGCAGCACGTGCGGCGAGATCCGCGCCGGCGCGATGCCGACCTCGACGGCGAGGCCCTTCAGGAGCTGGAGGATACGCTGCCGCGTCAGGTAGCCCTGGGCGGCGCGCGACGGGAAGAGATGGCCCCGGTCGGTGCGTCCGACCAGAAAGGTGCTGCGCACCGGAAGGTAGGCGTCGATCGCATCGAGTGCGCGCCGGCCGAGCGGCACCAGCCGCTCGCGTCCGCCCTTGCCGCGCACCTTCACCATGCCGTCGGCGAGGTCGAGGTCGTCGAGGCCGAGCCCGGCAAGCTCGGTGACGCGCAGGCCGGCGGCGTAGAGCAACTCGACCAGACAGACCAGCCGCCGGCCGCGCGCACCCTCGGCCGCGTGGGCGGCGGCCAGCAGCGCATCGACCTCCGCCTCACTCAAGGTGCGCGGCAGGGGGCGGTCGGACTTGGGCGAGTCGAGCCGCGCCGTCGGATCGTCGCCGCGCCAGCCCTCGACCACGAGAAAGCGGAAGAACTGCCTGAGCGCGGACAGGTGGCGCTGGGTCGAGCGGCGCGCGTAGCCGCTGGCGTGCAAATCCGCCAGATAGGCCTCGACCACGGCCTCGGCCGCCGTCTCCGGCGCCACGCCGCGGCCGCGGCAGAAGCCCTGGAAGCGGACGAGGTCGCGGCGATAGGCCTCCAGCGTGTTGATCGCCGCACCGCGCTCGGCGGCGAGCATGTCGAGAAAGGCGTCGAGCCCGGCGCCGGCCGGCTCAGCGGGGGAAGCGGTCATCGGGGATCACGCGCTCGATGCGCTGCGTCGGCGCCGGGATGTCCCAAGTGACCAGGAACAGGACGAAGCCCGTGAGCAGGACGGCGATGGTGAGGACGAGCCAGCGGCTGAAGGCGGACATGGGCTCCGCATCGGCAGGGAAAGGGCGGATCGCGGGCCGGCATGGTCGAGGCCCTTGTGCCGGGGTACCGCTGTGGGCTTATATCGTCCGGCAACCAAGGGTACAACGGGCGCCGACCGAGGTGGACGAGGATCGAAGCGAGCCGGCCGACGCACCGAAGGCGGAGCGGCCCATTCGCCCCATCGTCCTGGTCGGGCTGATGGGGGCCGGCAAGACGGCCGTCGGTAAGCGCCTCGCCCAGCGCCTGGAGGTCGAGTTCGTCGACAGCGACCAAGCCATCGAGGCGGCGGCCGGCATGTCCATCGCCGATATCTTCGAACGCTACGGCGAGGCCGAGTTCCGCGCGCTCGAACGGCGTGTCATCCAGCGTATCCTGAACGACGGCGGTGCCGGGGTGGTCGCCCTCGGCGGCGGCGCGTTCGTCGATGCCGAGACCCGCAGCTTGGTCCTGGAGCGCGGACACGTCGTCTGGCTCAAGGCCGACGTCGACGTGCTGGTCGCGCGGACCGCGCGCAAGCCCGGCAAACGCCCATTGCTCGAAGGCCGCGATCCGCGCGGCGTACTCGCGGAGTTGGCCGAACACCGCGCCCCCTACTACGGCCTCGCCCACGCCGTCGTGGTCAGCGGCAACGGCCCGCTCGGCAACGTGGTTGCCGAGGTCGCGGCCAAGGCGCGCGACGCCGGGGTGCTGCATTGAGCGGCCCGGCGAGCCGTATCCGCGTCGAACTGGCGGCGCGCGGTTACGACGTCGTGGTCGGCGGCGGCCTGATCGACCGGGCCGGTGCTGCGCTCCGCGAGGCCTTGGGGCCGGCGCCGGTGCTCGTCGTCGCCGATGCCGCCCTCAACGGCACGCCGCACCTCGCCCGCCTGCGCACCTCGTTCGAGGCGGCCGGCATCGACGCGCCCGTGTTCGAGGTGCCGTCGGGCGAGGCGAGTAAGTCGCTCGCGGCCTACGGCAGCCTGATGGAAGAGGTCCTCGCACTGCAGCCGGATCGCCAATCCGCGGTCGTGGCTTTGGGCGGCGGGGTGGTCGGCGATCTCGCCGGCTTCGTCGCGGCGACGCTCCTGCGCGGTGTCCGGCTCGTCCAACTCCCGACCACGCTCTTGGCCCAGGTCGACAGTGCGGTCGGTGGCAAGACCGGCATCAACAGCCGCCACGGCAAGAACCTGATCGGCGCCTTCCACCAGCCCGCGCTGGTGCTGTGCGATCTCGACACGCTCGCGACGCTGCCGCCGCGCGAGCGCCGTGCCGGCTATGCCGAGGTCGTGAAGTACGGTCTGCTGGGCGATGCCGCCTTTTTCGACTGGCTCGAAGTCCACGGTGCCGCCGCCCTCGCCGGCGACGTTGCCGCCCTTGCGCATTGCGTCGAGACCTCGGTCCGCGCCAAGGCGGTGATCGTCGCCGCCGACGAGGAGGAGCGCAGCGACCGCCGGGCCCTGTTGAACCTCGGCCACACCTTCGCCCACGCCTACGAACGGCTGACCGGCTACGGCGACCGGCTGCTGCACGGCGAGGCGGTCGCCTTGGGGCTGGTACGGGCCTTCGCGCTGTCGGTGCGCCTCGGTCTCTGCCCGCCGGCCGACCTCGCCCGCGTGCGCCGCCACCTGGAGGCCGTGGGTCTGCCGGTCAGCCCCGGCGCCGTCGGCGACTTCGCGCCCGAAGCCGTGCTGCACGCCATGCGCGGCGACAAGAAGGCCGCCCATGGCCGCCTCGCCTTCGTCCTCGTGCGCGGCATCGGCGATGCCTTCGTCAGTCGCGACGTCGACGAGGACGTGCTGCTCGAGCAGCTTCGCGATGCCGCCTGACCCGGATCACAGGGAACGTCCATGCTGCTGACGGCGCTCGCCGTGCTCGCTTTGCTCTTCCTCTCGGCGATGACGTCGGGCACCGAAACCGCTATGACCGCTGCCTCGCGCGCGCGCCTGCAGGCGCTGGCGGCGGAGGGCAGCCGCGGTGCGGACATGGTGGGGCGGCTGCTGCAGCATCGCGAGCGGCTGATCGGCGCGCTCTTGATCGGCAACAACGCCTTCAACATCGTCGCCGCCGCTCTCGCCACCAGCCTCTTCATCCACCTCGTCGGCGAGGCCGGCGTCGCCGTCGCCTCCCTGGTGATGACCGTCATCGTCGTCATCTTCGCGGAAGTGCTGCCCAAAACCTACGCCATCCGCCACCCCGAGAGCTTCGCCATCGTCGTCGCCCCTGTGGTCCGTGCCTTCGTCTTCCTGCTGACCCCGGTGACCTACCTGCTCGGTTGGCTGATCAACCTCTTTCTGCGGGCCTTCGGCATCGCCGCCAGCAGCGCCCCCTTGGTGCCGGCCTACGACATCATCCGCGGTCAGATCGAGCTGCACAGCGAGGAAGGCCAGATCGCCAAGCACGACCGCGACATGCTCGGCGGCATCCTCGATCTCGCCGAAGTCCCGGTCGCCGACGTCATGACCCACCGCCGCGACATGGTCACCATCGACGTCGACGCCTCGCTCGACGAGATCGTCGCCCAGGTAGAGAGCAACCCCTACACCCGCTACCCCGCCTGGCGTGGCGAGCCGGATCAGATCATCGGCGTGCTCCATGCGCGCGACCTCCTGGTCGCGGTCAAGCGCGCGAGCGACGCTGGCGGCGCCGTCGACGTCGCCTCGCTGCTCGGCGAGCCCTGGTTCGTGCCCGACACCACCTCGTGCAAGCGCCAGCTCCTCGCCTTTCGCCAGCGCCGCCAGCATCTCGCCCTGGTCGTCGACGAGTACGGCTCCATCATGGGGCTCGTCACCCTGGAAGACATCATCGAGGAGATCGTCGGCGACATCGTCGACGAGAAGGACGTCGAGGTCGCGGGCGTCACCCTCCAGCCCGACGGCACGCTCTTCGTCGACGGCAAGGTCACCGTGCGCGACCTCAACCGCCAGTTCGACTGGAAGCTCCCGGACGACGAAGCCGCCACCATCGCCGGCCTCGTCATCCATGAGGCCCAGATGATCCCCGACGTCGGCCAGACCTTCACCTTCCACGGCTTCCGCTTCGAAGTCATGGCCCGCGAAGGCCACCAGATCACCCAGCTCCGCCTCATCCCTCCGCCAGCGCCGTAGAGCGGCGGGCGACGAGACGCGCGGATGCCGACGCCCTAGCCGACAGGACGCAACCGGATCGTCGGTTTTGGGGTCGATCGAAGGGCATCGGTTGTCGCCACGCCGCAGGTGACGGCGACCGTCGCCGCGATCGACGAGGCGTTCGGTCGCGTGGAGCCGAGGATCCACCGGTACGCCGTCGTCGCGCCGCAACGTCGAGGATGGCGTCGGCCACCCTTACCCAGGCGGAACGACGCCCGACAGCACCTCGGGATCTCTCGACCAAGTTTCGCTAAGCTTTTGATTTGAAGATAAAATATTGGATCATGGCTGGGGCGCCAGGGTTTGCAGGTGCGCCCCGTTAACCATTCGATTTCAGCAACTTAGCCGGCATGTTCCAATAGCTGAGCCACCCGTGTGCCATAGCTGTGATCGGCCGCGGCCACAAGTGAGGCCGGGCGTTAACCGTACCGGCGGGCGCCTCCGCGCGTGCGATCAGCCGGTGAAACCCAGGGACCGCGCCCAACATCCATGACGGCGTTCTCGCGCTCAGCGCGGCTGCCGTGGCGCGGCCGCGCGCCACCGCTGTAGCCGTTGACGACAATGTCGCTCTCAGCTACATCCCGCGCGTGAAGCCGATCACCTACCAGCGCGCCGCCCGCAAGGCCCTGACGCGGATGCCGCGCACCGACGCGGAACGGATCATGGCGAAGATCGAAGCCTATGCCTGCGATCCTGCGGCACAGGCGAACAACGTGAAGGCGCTGCAAGGGCGACCCGGCCTGCGCCTGCGCGTCGGCGACTGGCGGGTCATCATGCTGGACGGCGAGGTGCTGGACGTCCTCGACGTCGGCCCGCGTGGGTCGATCTACTGAAGGAGCCTGCCATGGACACCGTGACCATCCCCCGCGTCGAATACGACCGGCTGCGCGAGGCTGCCGAGATGCTGGCCGACGTTGCCGCCTTCGACCGCGCGATGGCCGAGCGCGCCGAAGGTCTGCCGCACGACCACATGCGCCGCCTCGTGGCGGGCGAGCCGGCGCTGCGCGTCTGGCGCCAATGGCGCGGGCTGACACAGACGGCGCTCGCCGCGCGCAGCGGCGTCAATCGCGTCCAGATCGCCGACATCGAGGCCGGCCGCAAGACCGGCTCCGTTGCCACTCTCCGCGCGCTCGCCGACGCGCTCGGCGCTACCTTGGACGATCTGGCGTAATCTGGAGGGTCCGGACTCATCGGTGCATGCGCGCCTAGGTTGAAGTGCTGCATCAGCGGCATCTCGCGGCCGACGTTGCGCAAGTGGTGGCGCCGCTACCAGGTGCTCGGCGTCGCCGGGTTGGAGGAGGAAAGCCGCCGGCCACGCCACTCGCCGGCACGGGAGGTCGTCGATCGCGAGGAGGAACTGATCCTCCAGCCCCGCCGCGAACGCGGTCTTGGCATCAAGCAACTGCGCATCGAGCTCATTCGCGAGCACGCGATCACGCTGGCCCTCGATACCATTCACAAAGTCCTCGTCCGACGCGGCGAGAGCCGGCTGAAGCGTGGATGGGTGCGGCCGAAGGTGCCCAAGCGCTACAGCAGGCCCATTCCGGGTGATCGTATCCAGGTCGACGTCTGCAAAGTCGGGTTCGGCATCTACCAGTACACCGTTGTCGCCGAAGCCAGACTATCAACCCGAAGGACTCTCAGAATGATCGAGGGAGCCGTAGGGGGTACTCCAGCGACCGTCACTTCCCGACCCAAGGCGATTCTTGGAATCGCTCGGCCTTGCGGGTCAGAACGCCGAGGACAAGTCGGAAGCCGTCGAATCGTCACGACAGCGGCCTGCTTCGTGATCACCGCGCCTGCTCCTCGCGCGAAGTGGGCCGGTGGAGCAACTACTCCACCAATCGGATGGCGCGACAAACATATCAGTTATTTCGAAATGTTGGCTGGGGCGCCAGGATTCGAACCTGGGATCATGGGACCAAAACCCACTGCCTTACCGCTTGGCTACGCCCCATCGGCAGCGCGGCGGAGATTGGAGATTAGGGGGTGCGCCGGGGGTGGGCAAGGGTCAGTGGGCGAGCAGTCGGGTGCGTTGACACCACCAGTCGGGATGGCTGCGGTGGACGCGGTCGGCGGCGCGGTCGGCGGCCCCCGCTTCGGCGAAGGCGGCGAACGCCGTGGCCCCGCTGCCGCAGAGGCGCACCAGCGGCGAGCCCAGGTCGCGGAGGGTGGCGAGAACCGCGGCGATCGGCGGCTGGATGCGGCAGGCGGCGGGCTCCAGCGCATTCCTCCCCTGCACCAGCCAGGCGGGCCACGGCTCGGCCGCGGCCGGGCGTTCCGGTGCCGGGCCGAAGTCGGCGTCTTGGAGCGCACCGTAGACGCGGCCGGTCGGCGCCGGCACCTGCGGATTGACCAGAAGCAGCTCGAGGGCCGGAACGGGGGGAGCAGGTTCCAGCACGTCGCCGATGCCGCGCATCCGGCAGGGCCGGCCGGCGAGGCACACCGGGACGTCGGCGCCGAGCGAGCGCGCGAGTGCCAGCAACGCACCCGCCTTCGGCTCGACGCGCCAGAGGCGCGCCAGCGCCCGCAGCGTCGCCGCCGCGTCGGCCGAGCCGCCGCCGAGCCCGGCCGCCAGGGGGATGCGCTTGGTCAGGGTGACGTGGACCTGCGGTGGGCGACCGACCAGCGCTGCCAGACCCGCCACGGCGCCGGCGACGAGGCTTTCGCCCGCCGTTTGCAGCGCCGCGCCGAACGGCCCCTCCAGGCGCACATGGAAGGCCGCGGCCGGCGCGACCTCGACCGTGTCGCCGAAGGCGGCGAAGGCGACGATGCTGTCGAGGTCGTGATAACCGTCCGCCCGGCGGCGCTCGACGTAGAGGTCGAGGTTGAGCTTGGCGGGTGCGGGCTCGACGACCGCCCCGAATTCAGCCGGCATCGCCCAGGCCGCGCTCCAGCTTGGCTTCGATGGCCGGGACGTCCTCGGGCTCGGGGTCGAGAGTCAGCGCGCGCTCCCATTGGAAGCGCGCCTCGCGGTAGCGGCCGACCCGCCAAAAGGCGTCGCCCAGATGGTCGTTGATCACGGGATCGCCCGGCGCCAGCTCGATCGCCTGCTCGAGATAGCGCACCGCCTCGTCGTACTCGCCGAGCCGGTAGTAGGCCCATCCCAGGCTGTCGACGATATAGCCGTCGTCCGGCTGCAACTCGACGGCGCGGTAGAGCATCGCCTTGGCTTCGGCGAGGTGCAGGCCCTGGTCGACCCAGCTGTAGCCCAGATAGTTGAGCACATAGGGCTGATCGGGGCTCAGCTCGAGAGCGCGTTGCAGGTCGCGCTCCGCCTCGGGCCAACGTTGGCTGCGCTCGTAGGCGATGCCGCGAGCGTAGAACAGCCGCCAATGTTCGGTGTCGACGGTACCGATTCGCTGGATCGCCTTGGCGTAGGCGTCGGTCGCCTCCGCGAAGCGCTGCTCGCGACGCAACAGGTCGCCGAGCGCCATGGCCGGGCGCGCGTCGTGCGGACGCGCCTCGATCTGCCGGCGGAGTTCGGCTACCGCCGCCTCGACCTCGCCGCCGCGGCCGAGCGCTTCGGCGCGTTCGAGCCGCGCCGGGGCGTGCCAGGGCGAGCCTTCAGGAATGTTGTCGAGGACGGCGAGCGCCGCCTCGGCACCTTCCTGTTCGGCGAGCAGCCCGCCGAGCAGGAGCCAGGCGGGGTCGTAGTCCGGTGCCGCGTGCAGCGCGGTGCGGGCGTAGAACGTGGCCTGCAATGGGCGGCGCTGGGCAGCCAGCAGTTCGGCGAGCGCCACCATGCCGTCGGCGATGCCTTGCTCGGGTGTGGCGAAGGCCGGCGGAGGAATCTGGCCGGCTGCGAGGGCCGCCGCCGCATGGGCGAGACGGTCCGAGCGGGTCGGCCCGTCGCCGCGCAAGCGCAGGAGGGCGCCGGCCGCTTCCGCCTCGCCGACGCGCGCCAAGAGACGCGCCTGCTCGGCGAGCATCCGTTCCGGCAGCGCCGAGGGCTCGTCGTCGAAGCCGGCGAGCAAGCCGAGCGCCTCCTCCGGTCGGCCGGCGCGGTCCAACAGGGCCACGCGATGGAACGTGGTCAGCTCGCCCAGTCGCGCTTCGGTCTCGCCCAGCGTTGCGGCGCCCGCGGCCGGATCGGCGGCGAGCCAGGCCTCGATCAGCGGGCGCACGACGCCCGGCAGCGAGCGTTCGTCGATGGCTTCGAGTTCGACTCGGGCATCGCCGGTCCCGGTGCGCAGCGCGTCGGCCGCCCGCCAGAGCCGCGCCTCGGCCGCACCGGCGGCATCGTCGGCCTCGACGACGTCTCGCGCCAGCTCGCGGGTGCGTTCCACCTCGCCGCTCGCCGCCATGAGCAGGAAGACCTGCCGCCTGAGATCGAGGTCGTCGGGGGTGGCCGCGAGCGCCCGGTCGAGGCCGAAGGCGGCGGCGGCGATGTCGCCCCGCGCCAGCGCGAACTGGCCCGCGAGAAAGGCGCCGGAAACGGAGCGGGCCTCCTGCGCCATGGCGGCGCTGCCCCCCGGGCTCGGCGTGCAGCCGGCGATCACGAGGCCGGCGGCGAACAGCCACGGCAGCGTGGACGCCGTCCGTCGTCGCGGACCGCACGCCGCGCTTGACGGCGTGGCCGGCCCGCCCCTATCCATCCCGCTCGCGCGCAATACCGACATCGTCAGGCGATCCTCCGGAGACCATTCATGTTGAAGACGTCGAAGAGCAAGAACGACCCCACCGCTCGTGGCCCCGCCCAGCAGGACAAGACCTTCAACGGCAAGAAGGTCAAGCCGGTGCTGTACGTCGGTAACGCCGTGGGTCACGGCCGTTACATGGCGGCCCAGGACGAGGGCGGCAAGCTCGTGCTCGGCGACGCCGGCAAGCCGATCGCCTACGCGGACCTCTGACCGCGTCGCTCGAGCCCGCGCGTGCAGGTGCCCGACGCGGGACTGCATGCTTGGCTCCAGTGGCTCGATGCGGCCGGTGTGGACCAACTCGTCGACGACGCTCCCCGTAGTTGGGCCGAGCGCGCGCCGCCGTTCGTCGCGGGCGACGCGGCGCCGCCGCAGCCGATCGTCGCGGGTGCCGACGGCGACGATGCCGTGGCCAGCGCGCGGTCGCTCGCAGCGGCGGCCGTCGACGTCGGTGGGCTGATCGAGACCCTTTCGGGGTTCACGCTCTGCCCGCTCGCGCGCACGGCGACCAACCTCTGCGTCGCCGACGGCGATCCGACGAGTCCGTTCATGCTGATCGGCGAGGCGCCGGGCCGCGAGGAGGACCGGCAGGGCAAGCCCTTCGTCGGCCCGAGCGGACGGCTGTTGGATCGCATGCTGGCCGCCGCCGGGAGGCCGCGGTCGACGACGTGGATCACCAACACGGTCTTCTGGCGCCCGCCCGGCAACCGCGAGCCGGCGGCACAGGAACTGGCCATGTGCCTGCCGTTCCTGGAACGTCAGATCGAGTTGATCCGGCCGAAGGTCCTCCTGTTCGTCGGCGGCATCGCGGCACGGGCGCTGCTCGACCAGAAGGACGGCATCACGAAGCTGCGGGGGCGGTCCTTCGTCTATCGGCTCGCCGACGGCACCGAGATCCCGGCGCGGGTGATGTTCCATCCCGCCTATCTGCTCCGCCGGCCGCAGCTCAAGGGACTCGCGTGGCGTGACCTGTTGGGCGCGGTGGCGTTGCTCGACGACGGCTGAACGGGGGGGGACGAGATGGCAGGCATCGACGAGAGCATTCCGTTCCGGCCGGTTCGCATCGCGGTGCTGACGGTCTCGGACAGCCGCGACCTCGAGGGCGACCGCTCGGGCGATCTGCTGGTGGAGCGGATCAGGGCGGCGGGCCACGTCCTCGCCGCGCGCGATCTGGTGAAGGACGACGCCTCCGTCATCGCCGAGCGGTTCGCCGGCTGGATCGCCGATGCCGGGGTCGAGGTGGTGATCAGCACGGGCGGCACCGGCGTCACCGGCCGCGACGTCACGCCGGAAGCGTTGGGCCGGGTCGCCGAGAAGGAGATTCCCGGCTTCGGCGAGCTGTTCCGCATGCTGAGCTACGCCAAGATCGGCACCTCGGCCCTGCAATCGCGGGCCACGGCCGCGGTCGCGCAGGGGACCTATCTCTTCTGCCTGCCGGGTTCGACCGGGGCGTGTCGCGATGCCTGGGACGGCATTCTCGCCTTTCAGCTCGACGTGCGGCACCGTCCCTGCAACTTCGCCGAGCTTCTGCCGCGCCTGCGCGAGCACGAGGCATAGCAACGCCGAGGTTTCGCGGCCTCAGGCGTTGGCGTTCGGGCTCGGAATTGCTATCACCCGGCCGGTCGTGCCGCGACCGCCGTCGCCGGCCCGGGGGAGGAACGCTCGATGGACATGACCGGGGAATACCGGATACCCGCACCGCGCGACGTGGTGTGGGCGGGTTTGAACGACCCGGAGATCTTGCAGGCCTCGATTCCGGGCTGCGAGGAACTGACGCAGCATTCGCCCACGGAGCTGACGGCGAAGGTCACCGCCAAGGTCGGCCCGGTGAAGGCCAAGTTCACCGGGCAGGTGAACCTCGAGGACATGAACCCCCCCGAGAGCTACACCTTGAAGGGTGAAGGCAAGGGCGGACCCGCGGGCTTCGCCAAGGGCGGTGCCAAGGTGCATCTCAGCGAGGATGGGAGCGAGACGGTGTTGCGCTACGAGGCGCATGCCGACATCGGCGGCAAGCTCGCGCAGCTCGGCTCGCGGCTGGTGCAGGGGGCGGCCAAGAAGACGGCCGACGAGTTCTTCACCAATTTCGTCGCCGAGGTGACCAAGCGGCACGGGACGAGCACGCCGGCGACCGCCGAACCGGTCGAGCCGGCGGCCTTGGCGGCCGAGCCGGCGGTCGCGACGACCGCCAGCGCCGCTCCGGCGCCCGCGAGC
>JBJHBG010000052.1:0-32510 GCA_050485385.1 Geminicoccaceae bacterium
CCGTCGCCGGCCTCTGCCCCTCGACCGAGGCCAATCTCGGCGACGGCGTGTTCCCGGCGAGGGCCTATCTCGCCGCCGACGGTCGCTTCGGCATCGGCTCCGACAGTCACGTGCGGGTGGCATTCGCCGAGGAGTTGCGAACGCTGGAGGGTAACCAGCGCCTCCGTCACCAAAGCCGCAACGTGCTGGCAAAACCGCCCCGCTCGACCGGTCGCACCCTGTTCGAGACGGCCTGCGCCGGCGGTGCGCAGGCACTCGGCCGCGATGCCGGCCGCATCGAGGAAGGTGCCGTGGCCGACCTGCTGACGCTCGATACGGCACACCCGCATCTCGTGGGCCTCGCCGACGACGCCCTCTTGGATGCCTGGCTGCTAGCAGGCGACGACCGGCTGGTGCGCGAGGTCTGGAGCGCGGGCCGCCCCGTCGTGGCGGACGGCCGGCACCCCGACCACGAGCGGGTCGTCGAGCGCTACACGCGAACCATCCGGGCACTGCGCGCCGCTTCGTGACGGCACCAGAGCCAGCGACGATCTCTCGGTCCTCGCCTCGAGCCCGTCGCACGAACCGGGCTGCCGGACGCGGCCCCGAGGGCGATGGTCGCTCGCCACCATGAGGGGACGCGCATGAAATCCGTCAACCGGCCGATGACTCTTGGCGAGTGGGGCCTTCTGCTCGGCCTCTCGATCCTGTGGGGCGGGTCGTTCTTCTTCAACGGCGTGGCGGTCCGCGAGCTTCCGACCATGACGATCGTGGTGGCGCGCGTCGGGCTTGCTGCGGTCGTCCTCCTCACGGCGCTGCGCCTCATGGGCGTTGTTCTGCCCAAGGCGCCGGCCGTCTGGGCAGCATTCGTCGGCATGGGCGTGCTCAACAACGTGATCCCCTTCACGCTGATCATCTGGGGTCAGGCGCACGTCGCCTCGGGTGTGGCCTCGATCCTGAACGCCATGACGCCGCTCTTCGGTGTCGTCGTCGCGCACCTCCTCACCGCGGACGAGAAGCTGACCCCGGCGCGAGCACTCGGCGTGCTGCTCGGTATCGGCGGCGTGGTGACGCTGGTCGGGCCCGACGCCGTGCGTACGCTCGGCATCGAGGTGGCGGCACAGGCTGCCTGCCTTGCCGCCGCGCTCGCCTACGCCTTCGCCGGGGTATTCGGCCGGCGCTTTCGAACGCTCGGCGTCACGCCCCTGCAGACGGCGACGGGCCAACTCGTTGCCTCCAGCCTGCTCCTCGTGCCCGTCTGGCTCCTCGTGGACGCACCTTGGACCCTGCCGCTGCCGAGTGCTTCGACCCTCGCTGCCTTGGTCGGTCTCGCCACCGTCTCGACCGCCCTCGCCTACGTGCTGTTCTTCCGCCTCCTCGCGTCCGCGGGTGCCACCAACCTCCTCCTGGTTACCCTGCTGATTCCGGTGAGTGCCATCCTGCTCGGCGTCGCGTTCCTCGACGAGACGCTCCGGCCGCAACACCTCCTCGGCATGGCCCTCATCGGCACCGGGCTCGCCGCCATCGACGGCCGGATCGGTCGCATGCTGCGCGCCCGACTCGGCCCGCCGCGTGAGCAAGGCCAAGGCTGACGTCGTGCCGCCACGGATCGCCCTGAGCCAAGCGCCCCTTGCTCGACGCTCTGGCGGAGGCCAACGTCGTGGCCTACGAGATCCCGAACGAACGCAGAGGAGCGATGGCGATGGCCAGCGAGCATCACCTCCGGGCCACGCCCGAGACCGTCTTTTGGGGCTACTTCGACGCGACCACGCCGCCGGCGCTGGAAGTGGCGAGCGGTGACGTCGTCACCATCGACGCGCTGCCGGCGGGTACCGAGGCCGATCTGCCGCCGGATACGTCCCTTGTGCTCGACGAGCACCGCGAGGTGATGCAGGCGCTCGCGGCAGCGAAGGGACCGAGTGCCCACATGATGACGGGGCCGGTCCATGTCGCGGGCGCCGAGCCGGGCGACGTGCTGCAGGTCGACATCCTTGCCTCGGCACCGCGCCAGCGCTGGGGCGTGACCAAGGTCATGCCGCTCCGGGGCACGCTGCCGGAGGATTTCGACGCGTTCGAGCGGTTCCACATCGGCATCGACCTCGAACGGCAAGTGGCGCTTTTGCCCTGGGGCAAGGAGCTGCCGCTCGATCCCTTCTTCGGCGTGATCGCGGTGGCCCCGCCGCCGCATTGGGGGCGGATCGGCACCAACGAGCCACGCGCGTTCGGCGGCAACATGGACAACAAGGAACTGCGCGCCGGCGCCACGCTCTACCTGCCGGTGTTCGTCGAGGGAGCCTGCTTCTCGGTCGGCGACGGCCACGGCGTGCAGGGCGACGGCGAGGTCTGCATCACCGCCCTGGAGACGGCACTCCAAGGCCGCTTTCGCCTCACCGTCAGGAAGGACATGCGCCTGGAGCGGCCCTTCGCGGAGACGGGCGACCACCTCATTTCCATGGGCTTCGACGAGGACCTGGACGACGCGGCCAAGACCGCCGTGCGCGACATGGTCGGGCTGATCGCCGGCCGCACGGGCCTGACCCGCAACCAGGCCTATGCCTTGGCGAGCCTCGCCGCCGATTTCCGCGTCACGCAGTTGGTCGACGGCAACAAGGGCATCCACGGCATGATGGCGAAGGCGCTGCTCTGACGGTGCTCAGCCGACGGCGACCATCTGCACGTCGAAGATGGTGACGTGCGACGTGCCGTTGCGCACCATGTCGGCCGCGATGTCGAGCAGGGGCGGCAGCGCGGCTTCGTCCAGGTCGCACACGACCCGGACGTAGCGGCCGGCGGCACCCAGGCCGCCCTCGCGGCTCCAAGCACCCTTCGATCCTTGCCCGGCGACTGCCGGGAGGACGGTGTAGCCGTGCTGGCCCGCCTCTTCCAGCCGGCGTGTCAGCCGCGGCTGCACGGCAGCGTCGATCACGAACTCGACCCGCTTCTTCGGCACCAGATGGTAGCTCATGCAACCCAACCTCCGAGCGCGGCGTAGAGCGGGATACCCACGGTTAGATTGAACGGAAAGCTCACACCGAGCGACAGGGTCAGATAGACCGACGGCCGCGCTTCGGGCAACGCCAACCGCATCGCCGCCGGCACGGCAATGTACGAGGCACTGGCAGCGAGCGTGATCAGGATCGCGGCACCGCCGTGGCTGAGGCCCAAGAGCCACGCGACCGGCGTGGCGACCAGCGCGCTGAGCACCGGCATGTAGCAGCCGAAGGCGATCACCGATGGTCCGAGCAGGCGGGCGTTGACCACGAGGCCGCGGCCGGCGACCAGCCCCATGTCGAGCAGAAACAGGCAGAGCACACCCTGGAACGGGGCCACCATGAACGGGCTGACCATGGCGAGCCCCTCGCTCCCGGTGACCACGCCGATGACGAAGGCGCCTGCCAGCAGCACGATCGAGCTGTTGAGGGCGATTTCCCGCCAGTCGGTGCCGTTCGACGCGCCCCGACCACCACGGCGGGCGAGGATCAGCGCGGTGACGATCGCCGGCGCTTCCATCACCGCGGCCACGGCCACCATGTAGCCTTCGAAGTCGAGACCGAGCGCGTTCATGGCCTGCGTGCCGGCCACGAAGGTGACGATGCTGATCGAGCCGTAATGGGCGGCCACCGCCGCCGCCTCGACCGGCGGCAGGGCCGTGGTCAGCCGCAGCAGCGCGAAGGCGAGCACCGGGATCGTCGCGGACAGGACGAACCCCGCCGCCATCGTCAAAACCAAGCCGGCATCGAGCCCATGGGCAGCAACGCTCGTCCCGCCCTTGAAGCCGATGGCGACGATCAGATAAAGCGCGAGCCCCTTCGCCACCGCCTCCGGAAAGGCGAGGTCGACCCGCGCCAGCGCGGCCGCAAGGCCGAGGGCAAAGAAAAGCACCATCGGCGAAAGCAGGTTCGCCGCCGCCAAATCGAGCATGCTGCACCGCCGAAGAGTTGAGTCGCCGATGCATGCCGGGAAAGCCGAGATCCTGCAAGCGGCATTCCGACGTCCGCTCAGCCGCGTGACGCAACGGCGCCGAGGGCGGCCTTCGGCATGCGGTCGACGAGGCGCGCCACGACCTCTATCGAAAGATCGGCGCCGTCCACGGCGAGATCGCTCGGCGCCAGCCTACGGGCGACGATCGTCCGGAGGTCCATGACCAGGGCGCAGGCCGGCACGAGCGCCTCGCGCCCACCTTATGGCTATACCGCGTGGCCGTTGTCGCCGCAGGCGTGCGTGGTGACGGGCACGGTCGAGCGCCAGGGGGCATAGCCCGCCACGGCGATGCGCCGCGCGTCCATGTCGGCACGCGGGGCGCGCTGCCTCGGCGCAGGGTGCTGACGACGCCACTGCTGTGGATTCCCTGCGCCACCTCCACCCCCGGCCGCGCAGCCGGTCGGCAACGAGGGCGGCCGTGCGCTGCTTCTCGAAGCCGAACTCCGGAGAAGCGTGCAGCTCGCGCCGGCAAACCGTCACCTCCGCCCGAAGCCGGTCGCGGTCCATCGGGTCTCAGGCGCGCTGTCTGACCTCGTCCTCGTCGGCGGCGGCAGCGGCCTTCAGCACGCGGTCGGCGACGAGGTTCCGAAGCACCTGGGCGGTGCCGCCGGCGATGGCGAACATGCGCGCGTCGCGCACCCGCCGCTCGAAGGGGTTGTGGCGCGAATAGCCGGCCGAGCCCGCGAGCTGCAAGGCGTCGTTGGTCACCTTGATCGCCTGCTCGGCGGCGAAGATCTTGGCCTCGGCGGCTAGGCGCGGATCGGGAAAACCGTTGGCCCCGGCGCTTTTCGCGGCACGGTGGATCAGCAGCCGCGACGCATCGAGGGCCGTCGCCATGTCCGCCAGCATCCAGCGCAGCCCCTGGAACGCTGCGATCTCACGGCCGAACTGCCGGCGCTCGCGCGTGAAGGCGACCGCCTCCTCGAAGGCGCCCTGGGCCACGCCGAGGGCGACGGTGGCAGCCCCCACACGCTGGCCGTTATAGGCGTCCAAGAGCCGCTTCAGCCCCACCTTCGGCCCTTCTGGCGGGACGACCATCCGCTCGTCCGGCAGGGCGAGGCCCCGGCAGTGCAAGCGCGTCTCCGGCAGGCCGCGCGCGCCCATCGCCGGCTCGCGCTCGCCGACGACGAGGCCGTCCTCGCCCGCGAGCGCCACGAAGCCGGCAATACCCCTGAACTCGCCGTCCTCGACCACGCGGGCGAAGATCAGGTGCAGGTCGGACACGCCGCCGCCGGTGATCCAGTGCTTGGTGCCGTTCAAGACCCAGCGGTCGCCCCGGCGCTCGGCCGTCGTGGTCATGGCCCCGGCATCGCTGCCGGCCTCGGGCTCGGTGATGCAGATGGCGGGCTTGTCCCCCGCCAACACCCGCTCCGCCCAGAGCCGCTGCATCGCCGGGTTGCCGTAGCGCATGACGGCGCCGAGGGCGCCGAGATTGCTGTCGACGACGACGCGGCCGGAGGTGCAGCACGCCTTGGCGACGGCCTCGATCACCAGCGTGACCTCGAACAGGCCGAGGCCAGGCCCGCCCAATGCCTTGGGCACCGTCATGCCCATGAAGCCCGCGTCGGCCAAGGCGCGCACCACGGGCCAGGGATAGACCTCGCTGCGGTCGGTCTCCGCTGCCTGCGGGGCCACCACCTCCGTCGCCAACGCCTCCGCCCGCGCCACCAACGCCCGCTGCTGCGCGCTCAGCTCCTCCACCATAAGCCACCCTCGTTCGGAGAACCGTGCCGTAGGTGCGCCCGGGCGAGGCCGATCGTCAAGGGCGCGGCGGAGGAGCGGGGCGGGAACGCCCGCTTGCGCGCCGTCGTCCTCGGCTCGACCGCTGTCAGAAGCGGACGCGGCGGCAGGTGCGGGTGCCGTTGTCGACGCAGATGCGGCGGGTCCGGAGCACGGCGTCCACGCCGTCGAGCGCGGCGGTGCGGATGACCAGCGGGATCAGGTCGTCGTCGTCGCTGACGAGGACGGTGAGCCGGCGGCGGCCTTCGTCCTCCTCGCCCCGATTGAAGCCGGCGATGGGCTTCACCTCGAGCCGCAGCTCCAGGATCGGCGTGCCGCCGCCGAAATTCGCCGGGCGTCGGTCGAGGTAGGTGACGTCGAGGTCGTAGCGACGGCGGCCGTCGAACATCTCCAGGGTGCGCTGGCCCGATCCGTTCTCGCGCACCTCGGCCAGCCAGCCGCGGATGGCGATGAACGCCGAGAGCGGGTCGATGGTGTGGTCCCGCATCGCTTCGGGCACGTCGACGCGGGTGGGCTCGCCGCGCTTGAAGGTGGCGAGCTCGGCCACCTCGCCGGTCTCGCCGTAGCGGAGTCGGACCTCGCGGGTCTCGCGCCGCGTCTCGTAGTAGCTGGCGAAGCGTTCCGGTTGGACGCCGCCGTTGCCGTCGATGCGCGCCGCACCGGACAGCTCGCTGCGGAAGCCGGTGAGCGAACGGACCATGCCGGCCGTGGCAATGTCCATGCGGCTGTCGACGGTACGGTCGTTGACGTCGGTGGTCATGGTGACGTTGCCGACGTTCATGCCGAGAAAGCGCATCTCCATCTCGATCTCGTAGCGATCGGTCGTCGCCGCCTGGACGGCCGGAATACCCGCCAGCAGGGCGCCGGCCAGGGCGAGCGAGATGAGAGTCGAACGCATGGACCACGTCCCCCGAAGTTAGGGCGCCTGCATCGCTCCGGCGCGCTGAACCGCCGCTGAAGGGGGAGCCCCCGCGTCCCCTGGTCGGCGCGCGTGCCGTGCGGCATATTCCGTTTCCACCCTCCGTCGGACGAACCCATGGACGACTTCATCCGCGTGCGCGGCGCCCGCGAGCACAACTTGAAGGCGGTCGACGTCGACATCCCGCGGCACCGGCTGGTGGTCGTCACCGGGCTTTCCGGCTCCGGCAAGTCGAGCCTCGCCTTCGACACCATCTACGCCGAAGGGCAGCGCAAATACGTCGAGAGCCTGTCCGCCTATGCCCGCCAGTTCCTCGAGCTGATGCAGAAGCCGGACGTCGAGGAGATCATCGGCCTCTCGCCGGCGATTTCCATCGAGCAGAAGACGACGTCGCGGAACCCGCGCTCGACGGTGGCGACGGTGACCGAGATCTACGACTACATGCGGCTGCTGTGGGCGCGGGTGGGCGTCCCCTATTCGCCGGCGACGGGCCTGCCGATCGAAAGCCAGACCGTGTCGCAGATGGTCGACCGCATCCTGGAGGAAGGCGAAGGGGCGAGGCTCTACCTGCTCGCGCCCATCGTGCGCGGCCGCAAGGGCGAGTACCGCAAGGAACTGGCGGACCTCCAGCGGCGCGGCTTCCAGCGGGTCAAGGTGGACGGCGAACTCTACGAGATCGACGAGGCGCCGAAGCTCGACAAGAAGCTCAAGCACGACATCGACGTGGTGGTGGATCGCCTGGTGATCGATCCCGAGAGCGCCGGCCGGCTCGCCGACAGCGTCGAAACGGCGCTGGAGCTATCGGACGGGCTGCTCACCGTCGAGAACGCCGACACCGGCACCGGCGTGGTCCTCTCCGCCCGCTTCGCCTGCCCCGTCTCGGGCTTCACCATCGACGAGATCGAGCCCAGGCTGTTCTCGTTCAACAACCCCTACGGTGCCTGCCCCACCTGCGACGGCCTGGGGCGCAAGCTCTACATGGACCCGGACCTCGTGGTGCCGGACCCGACCCTCCCGCTCGCCAGCGGCGCCATCGAGCCGTGGGCCAACTCGACCGCGCAGTACTACACGCAGACCCTGGAAAGCCTCGCCGACTTCTTCGACGTGAAGCTCTCGACGCCGTGGAGCGAGTTGCCTGAGCGGGTGCGCGAGGTCATCCTCTTCGGTTCGGGCAAAACCAAGATCCCGCTGCGCTACGAGGACGGGCTGCGCGCCTACGACGTGGAGCGCCCCTTCGAAGGGGTGATCCCCAACCTGCAGCGCCGCTGGCGGGAGACCGACAGTGCCTGGCTGAAGGACGAGTTGGGCCGCTTTCTGGCCAGTGCTCCCTGCGAGGCCTGCGGCGGTCACCGCCTCAAGCCGGAGGCCCTGGCGGTGAAGGTCGGCGGCCGGCACATCGGCGAGATCACCCAGCTCTCCATCGACGAGGCGGCGGGGTGGTTCCTGGGACTGGATGCGGTGCTGAAGGAGAAGGACAAGGCCATCGCCAGCCGCATCCTCAAGGAGATCAACGAGCGGCTGGGCTTTCTCGTCAAGGTCGGGCTCGGCTACCTCACCCTCGCCCGCGACAGCGGCACGCTCTCCGGCGGCGAGAGCCAGCGCATCCGCTTGGCGTCGCAGATCGGCTCGGGCCTGACCGGCGTGCTCTACGTGCTCGACGAGCCCTCCATCGGCCTGCACCAGCGCGACAACGACCGTCTGTTGGAGACGCTCAGGAACCTGCGCGACCTCGGCAACACGGTGATCGTGGTCGAGCACGACGAGGACGCCATCCGCCAGGCCGACCACCTGATCGACATGGGGCCGGGGGCCGGCGTCCACGGCGGCATGGTCGTCGCCGAAGGCACGCCCGCGGAGGTCATGGCCAAGACCGAGAGCCTGACCGGCCAGTATCTCGCCGGCCACCGCACGATCCCGGTGCCCGCCTCACGTCGCAAGCCGAAGAAGGGCCACTGGCTGACCCTGGAGGGTGCCCGCGCCAACAACCTCCAGGGCGTTACCGCGCGCATCCCCTTGGGCACCTTCACCTGCGTGACGGGCGTGTCCGGCAGCGGCAAGTCGTCCTTGATCGTCGACACGCTCTACCCCGCCATCGCCAAGGCGCTGCACGGCAGCCGCGGCCATCCGGGCGCCCACGACCGGCTGGACGGGCTCGCCCGGGTCGACAAGGTGGTCGATATCGACCAGTCGCCGATCGGCCGCACGCCGCGCTCCAACCCGGCCACCTACACCGGCGCCTTCACGCCCATCCGCGACTGGTTCGCCGGACTGCCGGAGGCGCGGGCGCGGGGCTACCGGCCGGGCCGCTTTTCGTTCAACGTGAAGGGCGGGCGCTGCGAGGCCTGCCAGGGCGACGGCGTCATCAAGATCGAGATGCACTTCCTCCCCGACGTCTACGTCACCTGCGACGCCTGCAAGGGCCAGCGCTTCAACCGCGAGACCCTGGAGGTCCGCTACCGCGACAAGTCCATCGCCGACGTGCTGGCGATGACGGTGGAGGACGCCGTCCGCTTCTTCGAGGCGGTACCGCCCGTCCGGCACAAGCTGGCGACGCTGGAGACGGTCGGCCTCGGCTACATCACCTTGGGCCAGCAGGCGACGACGCTCTCGGGCGGCGAGGCGCAGCGGGTGAAGCTGGCGAAGGAACTCTCCCGCCGCGCCACCGGCCAGACCCTCTACATCCTCGACGAGCCGACCACCGGCCTGCACTTCGAGGACGTCAGGAAGCTGCTGGAGGTGCTGCACGCCCTGGTCGAGCAGGGCAACACGGTGGTCGTGATCGAGCACAATCTGGACGTCATCAAGACCGCCGACTGGGTGCTCGACATGGGCCCCGAAGGCGGCACCGGCGGCGGCCGCCTGATCGCCGAAGGCCCGCCCGAGGCCATCGTGAAGGAAGCCACGAGCCACACGGGCCGCTATCTGGCGCGGCTGCTCGAGGTCGGCGGCGACGCGAAGCGGCGGGCCTGAAATCGAGCCCCGCCTTCAACGCGGCAAGGCCGTGGCGCCGTAGACGGTGACGAGCAGTTCGCTCATGACGGCATTCGAGCCGAACGCCTGCTCGAACAGCGGCACGACCTCGCCCGAGCGGTAGAGCCGGGAGAGGCCGCGGTCGACGGCGAGGCGGAAGTCGCTGTCGCCGCGCGGCAGCGCCAGGGCGTGCGTTTCCAGGCTGAGCTGGTCGTCGGCAACGATCACGTCGTCGGCGCCGCTACGCGCCACCAAGTAGAGGAGGATGGCATGGTCGGCGAAATAGGCGTCGACCTCGCCCGCCCGAAGAATGCGGAGTCCCTCGTCGTGGTCGCCAACCGTGCGCACCTCGGCGCGGACGCCCATGTCGGCGAGCGTCGCGTGCAGCCCCTCCTCGGTCGTGGTACCGGCGGTGACCGCGACCGTGCGGCCGGCGAGATCGGCGAAGTTGCGGGCGCCGCCGCGCCTGAGGGCGACGCCGGCACCGTCGACGAAGGTCGGGATCGAGAAGTCGACCCGCTCCCGGCGCGCGAGGGTCTGCGTGGCCACCCCGCAGAGCAGGTCGATGCGGCCGTCGACGACGGCATCGAAGCGGTTCGCGGCGGTCACGGGCACGAACTCGACGCGCAGGCTCGACACGCCGGCGGCAGCGGCAAGGTCCGGCACGATCGCTTCGCAGAGCGCCACCGAATAGCCCCGCGGCAAGCCGGTCGCCGGATCGGCAAAAGAGAAGGGGATGGCGGTCTCGCGATAGCCGAGCTTCACCACACCGTCGCCAGCCAGGCGCTCGAGGGTCTGTGCTGCGAGGGACGTCGGAGCCAACAGCAGCACGCAGGCGGCGATGATCGAGCGCATGGACGACTTCTCCCCGTTATCGTTGGCGCCAAGCTATGGCACGTCGCGCGCGCCCGCGCACGCCCCGGCAGCGGCGGCAGTGTCTAAGTCTGACACCCGCCGGCCTTGACGCGGCCGTCGCCGCCTAAGTCCCGAACAGGCCGGCGAAGGCGGCGAGGAGGAAGCCGCCGAGGACGAAGCCCATCAGCTTGTGGCCGTACATGTACCAGCGGGCGAAGCCGTCGAAGCGGATGTCCCGCGTCTCGGGGCGGAGGCTTACCAGGTGGATCAGGGCGTCGAAGCTGTAGACGAGGTCGAGCGGCGGATCGACGCTCCGCGCCTGCGGCGTGCGTCGCACCACCAGCCAGCCGGTGACGGTGAGGGCCGTGACCCACACCAGGCTCACCTCCTTGTGCACGCCATAGCCGACGAACGCCCATTGCAGCGTCAGCAGTACCCGGCGCAGGCCGCTCGCCTCCTGCCGCTCGCGCTGCTTGCCCGCGAACATGACCTGCCGCGCCGCCGCCTCGCGCCCGGCTTGGCTCAAGCGGTCCGACAGCCGGCGATAGGGCTCCAGCGAGAAGGGCTGCTGGCGGCTCATCCAGGCGACGAACCAGCGCGGGTCGCGGCGGTCGACGCCGTCGCCGCCGAGGCCGCCCATCCCGGCGTAGTCGAAGCGGATGAGGTCGAAGCTGGCGGGCCAAGCGTCGGCGCCGTCGTCGATGCGGTCGACCCAGGACGCGGCGCGAGCGTTGCGCAGCACGAGGCGCGTCCCCTGCGCCCAGTCCGGTGCGGTCGCGCGCTCGCTGCCGGGCACGGCGAGGCGCAGCTCGCCGCCGATGGTGGCACCGGTGGCATCGACGCTCCCGCCGAGGCGCGTGGACGAGAGATCGAACGTCTGACCGATGCGGGCGAACGGCATCATGATCGGCCCCGCGACCACCGAGCCGTCGCGCAGCCAGAGATCCTCGCCGATGCGCACGGCATCGAAGCTCACCGCCCCCGCAAGCGTCGCCTGCGCGATCTCGATGCGGCCGGCGATGGTCGCGTTGTTGGCGCGCAGCACGGTTGCCGCTTCGCCGCCGCTGCCGACCGACGGCAGGGGGCCGCCGGGCCACGCGCGCAGGAGCACGTCGGACCCGGCCCGCAGCTTGTCGAGAACGATCTCGCCCTGGACGTCGATGCCGCTCAGGATGACCTGGTCGTCGATCCGCGCATGGGTCAGGTCGAGTCGGCCGAGACTGGCGCCGTCGAGGCGGAGCTTCCCGGCGACATGCGCGTCCTGGAGCGTCACGCCGCCCATGACGCGCAGGTGCAGCAGTTGCAGCCCGCGCCGGGCGTCGGCGTCGGTGAGGTCGACGTCACCCCCGACGACGCCCTCGATCATGGAGAAACCGTCGGCGAGCGTCGCACCGGCCAGAACCACGTCGGTCTGAACGGCCGTGCGGTCGAGGACGAGATCGCGACGGAACTGCGCGCGCGGTGCGAGGAAGCCCGCGAAGCCGCAGCCCTCGCAGACGAAGCGGACGCCGACCTCCGCAAGCCCGAGGTCGAGCGGAGCCGGAACCAGGACACCCTGGAGCCGCACGCCTTCCGCCGGCCACTGCGCCGTGAGCGACGGACAGAGGAGGAGCGCGCGCAAAAATTCGGGCGCCACGAAGCGGCGGGCCGGATCGTCGCCCAGCGTCGTGGCATCGAACGCTTCGCCGGCATGCAGCGCGGCGACGACGGCGCGCTCGGTCTCGGTCCAGCGGGCCGCGTCGGCACCGTCGCAGGCGGTCGCTGGGCCGGCGATGGCCGCGCCGGCGATCAGCGGCAGCAGGATGCAATGGACAGCCAGAGCGTACGAGCAACGACGCAGCGCTACCCGCACGCCCTCTGACACCGCCTACTGGTGGCCGCCAGAATCGCCGCTGTCGCCGCTGGCCGACCCACCGCCGGCCCCAGTACCACCGCCGCCCGCGTTGCGGGTCTCCATCGTTCGGGGTGGAGCCGTGTTCGCCTTGAGAAAATCGAGGAAGCTGCCGAGCGGGGTCTCGGCGGCGGGTTGCGCGACGACCTCGCTCGGTGCTGCGGTGGTCGTCGACGGCTGCGCCTTTGCGCTCACGCCCACGACCCCGATCGTGAAGAGGAGCACGAAGCCGAGGCAGAACGAAACTGCACGCATGACCTCTCTCCTGCAAATCGAAGACAAATGCTAACGGGAGAATTTAGGGTTGTCCATGCAAGGCCAGGACGCAGCCGGTTCACGTCATACGCGCGTATGACTTGGCGCCGACCGCGCAAGCTCGCGAACGACCTGCCAGCCGCGTTCGACGTGGCGCAGCTCGGTCGTGCGCGCGCCAACCGACCAGCGCACCACCTGCCGGCCCCGGTGAACGTGCGGCGTGAGGTAGAGGCGGCCGTCGGCGTTGATCCGTTCGACCAAGTCGCGGTTCACGCGGTCGAGGTCCGCGGCCCCGGCGGGCGTGTGGCGGAAGGTGAGGAGCGCCAGGGACGGGGCGGTCACCAGCTCGAAGTCGGGCTCGGCGCCGATCCACCCGGCCAATGCCTCGGTCCATGCCATGTGGTTGCGGAGCATGGCGCGCAGCGCCTCCAAGCCGTAGGCGCGCAGCACGAACCACAGCTTGAGGGCGCGGAACCGCCGGCCGAGCGGAATGCCCCAGTCGCGATAGTCGATGACCTTGCCGGTTTCGCTCGACGTCAGGTAGCTCGGCTGGATCGACAAGGCACCGGTGAGCACGCCCGGCTCGCGGACGAAGTGGGCGGCACAGTCGAACTGCACGCCCAGCCATTTGTGCGGATTGGTGACGAAGCTGTCAGCGGCCTCGGCCCCCTCGATCATCCAGCGCCATTCCGGCAGGAGCAGCGCCGAGCCGGCCCAAGCGGCGTCGACGTGCAGATAGACGTCCTCGGCGCGCGCCACACGGCCGATCTCGGTCAAGGGGTCGACCGCACCGACGCCGGTGGTGCCGAGGGTCGCCACCACCGCCGCCGGCAGGATGCCCGAGGCGCGGTCGCTCGCGATGGCGACGGCGAGCGCTTCCGGGCACATCCGACCCCGCTCGTCGGTCTCGACGAGACGCAGGCCGCGGCTGCCGAAGCCCGCGATGCGCGCCGCCTTTTCGACCGACGAGTGCGCCTCGCTGGACGCGTAGACAGCCAGCGCCGGCTGCCCGGCAAGGCCGTCGCGGTTGCCGCCCCCCTGCAAGGCCCGCTCGCGGGCGGCGATCAGTGCCGCCAGCGTGGCGCTGGAGGCGCTGTCCTGGATCACGCCCGCGAGGCCCGGCGGCAAGCCCAAGGCTTGGCGCAGCCAGTCGAGGACGCGGGTCTCCATCTCGGTCGCGGCCGGCGAGGTCTGCCACAGCATGCACTGGGCGGCGATGCCGGCGGTGAGCATCTCCGCCAGCATCGACGGTGGGCTCGCATTGGCGGGAAAGTAGGCGAAGAACGCGGGGTGCTGCCAATGGGTGATGCCCGGCATGACCACGCGCTCGAAGTCGGCGAGGATCGCCGTCATCGGCTCGCCCACCTCGGGCGCGGTGCGCGGCAACGCCGCGTCGATCGCGCCGGGTGCCACCTGCGCGCGTACCGGGCGCTCCTCCAGGGTCTCCAGGTAGCGGGCGATCCACTCGACCGCATCGTGGCCGTGGCGGCGAAACTCGTCGATGTCCAACTGACGTCCTCCGAAGGCGGCATGGCGAAGCTCTTGGCACGAGCCCCATCGGCGGCCAAGGTCCAGCCTCCACCGCAACTCTGCCGAGACCCATGACCGACGTCTTGAATACCGTTGCAGCGCTCCGTGCCGCCGTCGGGGCTTGGCGCGCCGATGGCCACCGGATAGCACTGGTGCCGACCATGGGCGCGCTGCACGAAGGGCACGTGCGTCTGGTGACGACGGCGCAGCGCCTCGCCCAGCGCGTGGTCGTCTCCATCTTCGTCAATCCGACGCAGTTCGCACCGCACGAAGATCTGGCCCGCTACCCGCGCGACCCCGAGGGCGACCTGGCCCAACTGCGCGCCGCCGGTGCCGATGCGGCCTTCATGCCGGCGGCGGACGAAATGTACGCGCCGGGCTTCGCCACCTCGATCCGCGTCGCCGGTCTGAGCGAGGACCTGTGCGGCGCCGCGCGCCCGCATCACTTCGGCGGCGTGGCCACCGTGGTCGCGAAGCTGTTGAACCAGGCGCAGGCCGATGTCGCCCTGTTCGGCGAGAAGGACTACCAGCAACTCCTGGTCGTCCGGCGGATGGCCAAGGACCTCGACATCGCCACGGAGATCGTGGGCGTGCCCACCGTGCGCGAGCCGGACGGGCTGGCGCTCTCGTCGCGCAACCGCTACCTGACGGCCGCGCAGCGCCGCATCGCACCGAAGCTCCATCGCGAGCTGGCGGCCGTCGCGGCCGACGTCGTCCGCGGTGCCGCGGTGGCCGAGCGGCTCGCCGCCGCCCGCGCGCTGTTGGCGAGCGCCGGCTTCGACCGCGTGGAGTATCTGGAGCTGCGCGACGCAGCCAGTCTGGCGCCCTGTACGAGCCTGGGTGCCGCGCCGGCGCGGCTGCTCGCGGCGGTGCACCTCGGGCCGGTGCGGCTGATCGACAACGTGACCGTGGAGCGATCCGCTTGAACGGCCCGCCACCGTCGCTCCTGGTCGGCATGGCGGTGAACTTCGCCGCCATGCTCGCCATGAATGCCGTCACGCTCGGCGTCGCACTGCTGATCCTCGCCGCGCTGCCGGGTGCCGCCGAGCGCGCGATCGCGCTCTTCGGCTACGCGCTCGCCTATGGCTGGGCCACGTGGCACGCTCTCGGCCGGCTCGCCGAGGACCAGGGCTGGACGCCCTTTCGCCGCCAACTCGTGTTCGCCTTCGGCCACTTCTTGACGATGCTGTTGCTGCTCGAGGCCGCCATCACCCTCTTTTGAGAGACGCTCATGCTGCTCGCGCAGACCCGCACCTTCGCCACCTACAACGCCTGGGCCAATGCCCGCATCGCCCACGCCGTCGAAGCGTTGGACGAGGCCGCCTACCGGCGCGACGGGGGTGCCTTCTTTCGCTCGATCCACGGTACCTGGAACCACCTGCTGGTCGGCGACCGCATCTGGTTCCACCGCTTCGGCGTCGCCTTGCCGCCGCACGAGCAACCGACGGCGCTCGACCAGATCCTCTACGACGACCGGGCCGAGCTGCTCGCCGCCCGCACGCGCATGGACCGGCTGATCGAAGGCTACGTGGCGACGCTCGACGAGACCGCGCTGGCGGCGCCCGTCCACTACGGCAACATGCAGGGCGAGCGGTTCGCCCAGCCGCTCTGGCAGCTCCTCGCTCACGTCTTCAACCACCAGACCCACCACCGCGGCCAAGTCCACACGCTCTTGACCGGTCTTGGCGCCGACGCCCCGCCGCTGGACCTCATCTACTATCTCCGCCAGACGCCATAACATATTGAGAAAAAAGCAATCATGACTCGCACTTTCGGCGTAACGGTGATGCCCGAATGGGCGCAGGCCGAGGGGATCGAGGCGGTCCTGGATCGACTCCAGGCGGCGGGCGTGACCGCCATCGCCACCTCGCCCTACGTCATGGCACCGGCAGCCGCGGGCGAAGGTGGGCGCGAGCCGCCGATCGATGCCGGCGCCGGCTCGGTCCGGCTGCTCGACCGCCCGCTTTGGGGCCGGCGCGAGCTTTGGTGCCGGACGGCCCCCAGCTTCGCGCCGGATCGCGCGCGCTACCGTGGGCTGCGCTACCAGCCGCCCGAGCCGGACGCGCTGACGGCCGAGGAAGGTCCCGTCGTGGCTCGCTTTCTGGAAGCGGCGAAGACGCGCGGGATGGAGGTGCAGCTTCAGGTGCAGGCGGCGATCCCACCGGGGTACCGGGTGCAGTTCGCCGCCGATCAGGGGGACGACGAGTTGCGCCTGCCCGACGGCGGCCGGCTGGAGCGCCGGGTCGACCGCAACGCCAGCCTGGCGAGCCCCGAGGTGCGGGGCTACCTCGCCGCACTCCTGGGCGACCTCGCCGCCGCCTATCCGATGGTCGATGCGGTGCGGATCGACTGGCCGGAATACCCGCCCTACACGCTGCAAGCCGTCTTTAGCGACTTCTCGCCGCACGCGGCGGCGGCGGCCGTGCGCCTGGGCTACGATGCCGACGCCATGCGCAGGCACGCGCTGCGGGTGCTCCGGGGGCTGCGGGCGGGAACGCTCGGGCTCGAAGCGCTCGACGACCTGGACGCGCTCTGGCGCTGCAAAGCCGATCTGGTCGTCGAGCTGTTGCAGGTGGCGCGCGACGCCCTGCCGCCGTCGATCCGCCTCGTGCCGCAGGCCTTCCCCCTGCCCTGGGCGCGGTTCTCGGGCTTCGACTACCGGCGTGCCGCCACCGTCGCGGCGGGCATGGGCGTCAAGCTCTACACCATGCATTGGCCGATGATGGCCCGCTTCTGGGCGGAGATGCTGCCAGCGCCAGCGGCCGCCGCCGAGGTCGCCCGCTTCCTCGACCTCGGCGGCCCGGAGCCCCGAAGCCTCGACGATCTCCGCTATCCCGAGCCAGACGAGCCGCATCCCGTCGGCGCCGACGCGCAACGGCGCAAGCTGAAGGCGGCCGTGACGGCGGCGACCGGCTGCCCGGTCTACGCCTTCGCCCACAGCTACGGCCCCCTGGACGACGTGACGGCTCGCTTCCGCCTCGCCTGGCAAGCCCCGGTCGCCGGTGTGTGGGTCAACCGCTACGGGTATCTCGCCGACGCCAAGATCGAAGCGCTCGGCCGCGTGGTCAGTGCAGATCGACCTCGGCCTGAAGCCAAGGGGTCAGGCTAGGCTCGACGCCGATCCCCGCCCGCTCGGCGAGGTGGAGGCAGCCCGCCGCGTCCAGCGGGGCAAGGTCGACGAGCTCGTCGCGCAGGGGGTTGGGGTTGGCGTCGACCTCCAACAGCCCGTCACCGCCCGTGGCCGCGAGCAGGTGTGCCGAATGCAAGAGGCCCACACCGCCTCCCAGGTAATGCGGGCAGTAGCGAAGCCCAGCCCGGAGGGCCGCACGGGCGACGGCGCCCGCGCCCGAATGGCCGCCCCACTTGGCGAGGTCCGGTTGCACCACGCCGAGGGCACGCGCCTCGATGGCGGCCTGGAACGCCGCCTCGCCCATCAGGTTCTCACCGCCCGCGAGCGGCACGGCCGAGAGGGCCTGCAACGCGGCGAACACGGCCGGCGGCTCGTCCGCCGGCACCGGCTCCTCGATCCAGCCGAAACGGCGTCGGCCGAGTGCGGGCAGCAGCTCTCGCGCCCGTTCGACGTCCCAAGCCTGGTTGAGATCGACCAACAGCGTCTCGTCCGGTCCCACCTCCGCTTCGAGCACGTCGAGATTGCGGGCATCCTCCGCAAAGCCGAGCTTGAGCTTGAACGCCCGATAGCCGGCTTCGCGCGCGCGGCGGACGACGCGCTCGGGCGCGTCGGGGTTGATGCCGCTCGCATAGGCCGGCAGCGGACGGAGACTGGGTGCCCCGAGGTAACGGGCGAGCGGCAGCCCCGCCCGGCGGGCACCGAGGTCCCACGCCGCCTGATCGACCCCGGCCAGAATCTGCGCGACGGGTCCGGGCTCGGCGCATTGGATGGCAACACGGCGGAACGCAGCCCGCGCCGCCTGCCATAGCTCGACCGGATCGCCTACCGCGCGGCCGAGGAACCAGCGACCCAGCAGCCGCTCGATCAAGGTCAGCCGATGCGCGCCGCCGCCCGGCGGAAAGTTGCACCAGACCTCGCCCCAGCCGTGAGCGCCGTCCGCGTCCTCCAACCGGACCAGCAGCGCGGGCCGAGCGGTAATCGCCCCAAAGGCGTTGACCACCGGCTCGTCGATGGGCGCCTCCAGATAGAAGGCCCGCAGGCGCCGGAGTGGTGCGGTCATCGGCGCTGCTCTATGCAAAGGGGACAGTCAGCGAGGCAGATCATGGTCCAAGCCCTCATCGTTCATCGACGCGACAACGTCGCCACGGCCGTCGCCCGGCTCGAAGCCGGCACCGAGATCGGGGCAACCGCGCCGGACGGCAGCACGGTCGCCATCCGCACCCTGGAGCCCATCGCCTACGGTCACAAGCTGGCGCTGGCGGACATCCCGGCCGGTGCCGAGATCGTCAAGTACGGCGAGATCATCGGCCTCGCCACCGCCGCCATCGCCAAGGGCGCGCACGTCCACGTCCACAACGTCCGGACGCGGCGCGGGCGGACGGACCCGGCCAGGGAAGGCAAGTAGGGGCTCGACAGCCCCTCACTCCCCCTACCTCGAGAGTCGTGGCGCCTCGCCGGGGGCGGGGGTGTAGGGGTAGTTGCCGGCCTGCTTGACCTTCTCGACACCGCCCAACTCCTCGATCCGCCGCTCCTGGTCGGCGAAAGCCGCCTGGTTGACGGCGGTCGGATCGCAGATGGCGCGCAGACGCCGCTCGGCCTCGGCGAGGATCGCGTCGTGGCCGGGCTCGAGGGCAAGGTCCTGGCGCTCGCCCGGATCGGCCTCCAGGTCGTAGAGCTGCGGCCGGTAGCCCTCGTAGTGGATGTACTTGTAGCGCCCGAAGCGGATCATGAAGATGCCGGTGATCGAGGCGACGGCGTGGTACTCGGAGAAGACCGTGCGGTCGGGATCGGCGCCTTCGGCAATGTCCAGGAGCGACCGGCCGGGCAGGTCCTCCTGCATGGTCTCGCCGACGGCCTGCACGATGGTCGGGTAGGCATCGACCAGCGAGACCGGCGTCTTGACGCGGCGGCCCTTGGCGACGCCCGGCCCGCGCACGATCAAGGGCACGCCCGCCGCCTCGTCGTACATGTTCGACTTGCCCCAGAAGGTCCGGGTGCCGAGGTTGTCGCCGTGGTCGGAGGTGTAGACGACGAGCGTGTCGTCGGCCAAGCCCGCCGCGTCCAGCGCGTTGACGATGCGGCCGACGTTGTCGTCGAGGAAGCTCACCATCCCGTAATAGGCGGCAATGGCGATGCGCACGTGGTCCTCGTCGCGGAAATGGTCCTCGTAGTCCTGGACCGAGCGGAGCGCCTTCAAGACCGGATGGTCCGGGAACTCGGCCGGTCCGCGCAGGCGCGGCATCGGCACCTGGTCGAGCGGGTAGAGGCGGAAGAACTCGGGCGGCGCCACCAGCGGGAAGTGCGGGCAGACGAACGAGACGAAGAGGCACCAGGGCTTCTCGGTCGGCGCCGTGGCGATGTCCTCCAGCCAGTCGATCGCCGCGTCGCGGATGTTGCGGTCGTAGGCGATGTAGGTGCTCTCACCCTCGCCCGCGTCGCCCGAAAGCTGCGCCGTGGAGGGCCGCTTGGGGGGCGGACGGCGCAGCATGCCCTGCACGTCGCCTTGGCCGTTCAGCACGTGGAGCGGCAGGATCTCGTTGTCGAAGCCGTTGGGGTCGGTGGAGCCCCGATAGTGCAGTTTGCCGATACTGTCGCAGCGGTGCCCGGTCCGCGCCAGTTCGTGGCCCCAGGACTTCGGCTCGCCGTGATAGGGAAAGGCGTTGTCCCAGTGGCCGATCCGGTGGACGTAGCGGCCGGTGGCGAAGCTTGCCCTGGACGGGACGCAGATCGGGCAGTTGCAGTAGGCGCTCTCGAAGAGGGTTCCGGCGGCCGCGAGACGATCGATGTGCGGCGTCTGGACGACGGGGTTGCCGTAGCACCCGACGACACGCGGGCTGTGCTCGTCGGACATGATGAACAGCACGTTCTTGCCCGTCATGCGGGATCCTCCTTTCGTTGGCGGCGGCGCGCCAGATGCTCCTGGACGAACGGCCAGAGCAGGGTCAGCAGGGAGATGGCGAGGAAGCTCAGCGCGATGGGGCGATCGAGGATCGACCAGAAGCCGTGGCGGGTGAGCTGCATGCCGGAGCGTAGCTCTTCCTCCAGGATGCGGGCCAAAACGAAGCCGATGACGAACGGCCCGAGCGGCACCCGGCAGCGCTGCATGAAGAAGCCGACCAGGCCGAAGAACAAGACCACCCAGACGTCGAACATCCGGTTGCTCAAGGCGTAAGTGCCGATCACGCAGAACACGAAGATCACCGGCAACAGGATCGCCCGGTTGACCATCATCAGCTTGGCAATCCAGCGCACCGACAGGCTCATGATGAGGAACATGAGCACGGTGGCGACGAGGTAGGCGGCGATCATCGCCCAGACGAACTCGGCGTTGTTCACGAACAGGAGCGGGCCGGGCTGGATGTTGTGGAGGATCAGCGCACCCAGCAGGATCGCGTCGATGGGCGCCCCCGGAATGCCCATGGCGATGAGCGGGATGAGCGAGCCGCCGACATTGGCGTTGTTGGCGGCCTCGGAGGCGACGATGCCCTCCTCGTGGCCGGTGCCGAACTTCTCCGGCGTCTTCGACATGGCACGGGCGGTGGCGTAGGCCACCATCGAGCTGATCGAAGCGCCGACGCCCGGCAGGATGCCGATCCAGGTGCCGATGACGCTGGAGCGGAGGATGTTGGCCCAGTGGCGGCGCCAGACGTCGAAGGCCATGGTGAGGCGATAGACACCCACCTTGATCGGGTGCGCCTTCTTCTCCGTGTCGAGCGCATCGGTCAGGATTTGGCTAACGACGAAGATGCCGAGCAGCACCGGCAACAGCGCGAAGCCGGCAGCGAGCGGGTCCCAGCCCATGGTCAGGCGGAGCTGGCCGTCGGACGGGTTGAGCCCCGGAAGGGCAAAGGCGATGCCGAGGGCACCCGAGAGCAGGCCCTTGACCATCGAGCCCTGGCTGATCGAGGCGATCAGGACCAGCGCCATCAACACCATGGCGAAGTATTCCCAAGGCCCGAAGGTGGTGGCCCAGCGGGACAGCGGCTGCGCCAACACCACGAGGAAGAAGCCGGCGACGAGCCCGCCGACGATGGAGGCGCCGAGCGACAGGCCGAGGGCGCGCTCCACCTCGCCCCGCTGCGCCATGGGAAAGCCGTCGAAGGTGGTCATCACCGAGGACGGTGTGCCCGGCATCCGCAGGAGCGTGGCGCTGATCAGCCCGCCCGAGACCGAGCCCACGGTCATCGACACCATCATGACGATGGCGTGCGTGCTGTCCATGTAGAGCGACAGCGGCATCGCGAGTGCGATGAGCATGCCGCCGGTGAGGCCGGGCACGGCACCGACGAAGATGCTGAGGGCGGTGCCCACGAACACCCAGAAGAACGGCCAGGGGGTGAGGACGTAGGCGAGCCCGTCCGTGAGACCTTCGAGCATGATCTACCGCGGCAGGTCGATGAAGAAGAAGCGGGTGAAGAGCCACGTACCGCCCACGCCCATCACCACGGCGAACACGGTCCCCACCAGCAGCGTGCGGAGATGCAGTCGGCCGAGCAGCGCCGCGGCGGCCACGAGGAAGACGATGGTCGCCGCCTCGAAGCCGATCCAGCCGAGGTCCATCGCCCCGACATAGGCGACGCAGAGGACGAAGATGCCGACCGCGAGGTCCGGCCGCGGCCGGTACTCGGCCTCGGGCCCGTCGCTCGGCTCGCCGAGACCGGCGAGGGCGCGCGCGGCCATGATCGCGGCGAGCACGACCATCACCAGCGCCGCGGCGCGGGGCACAGCGGCCGAACCGAGCGGGTCGAAGAAGGGCGGTGGGATCTTGCGGCTCTCCACCAAGAGCAAAGCCGCGAAGCCGGTAACGGCGGCCGCAAGCAGGAGGTCCGGGCGCGGCGAGCGGCTGGCGCCGACGACGCGGGCCAGCCGCTCCTGCCAGTGGGTCACGGGTGCGCCCGCTACTGCTGGATCTGCCGCGCCCGATCGACCAGCGGCAGCGTGTCGGCGAGCGCTTGGTCGAGGGCGGCCTCCACCCGGTCGGGCTCGACGAAGTAGGGCTCCAGCCCGAAGGCCACGAGTTGCTCGGCCACCTCGTCCTGCGCCATCGCCGTGCGGAAGGCGTCGCGCAGCACCTCGATGCGGTCGGCCGGCGTGCCCTTGGGGGCGAGCCAGATGCGGCTCGAGGTGCTGACCACGTCGATGCCCAGTTCCCTCGCTGTCGGCACGTCCGGCAGTTGACTCACCCGCTCCTCGGAGAGCATCAGCAGCGTCTTGAGGCCGGTCTCCTCGAACTGGACCAACTCCTGGGTGGAGAACATCGCCATGTCGGTGTGCCCGCCGACGACGGACTGGTAGCGCCGCGCACCGCCGCCCGCCTGGACGAAGCGGAAGTCGGCCCCCGCCTCGACACCGACCTGCATGGGCACGAAATGGACGGGCAGGCCGATGTTCGCCGCCACCGTGACCTCGCCGGGGTTCGCCCTGGCGAACTCGAGCAGTTCCTCGAAACTGGCGAAGCGGCCGTCCTGCGAGACGGCGAGACCCAGATCGGCAAAGCCCGTGGCGCCGATGATCTCGAAGGACGTGTGGTCGAAGTCGGCGACGCCCATGGCATTGGAGGTGACCAAGCCGTCGTGCCAGATGGCGATGGTGTAGCCGTCCGGCTCCGCGTCCTTCAGCGCACGGGTGCCGATGGTGCCGCCCGCCCCCGCCATGTTGATCACGGCAAGGCTGTGCGGGAATACGCCCGCCTGCTCGAAGGCCCGCTGGAACGTGCGCGCCAGGCCGTCGATCGCGCCGCCCGGATCGGTCGGCACGATCACCCGGATCGGCTCGGTCGGATAGGCATGGGCGGGGGCAGCACCCACCGTGAGCGCGACGAGCGCGCAGCAGGCAAGGCTGGTAGCCAAACCGCGCCGGCTCGGCATCGTGACGTCGAACATCCCTGATCCCTTCGGTTCTGGCGACCGTTGTCGACGATGCAGATTGACAAGCGGCACGTTGCCAACGCAAGCCTCATTTCGCGCGCAAGCGATAACTCGGAGTTATAGCTCGCATGGACCTTCGTGCCGTCGACTACTTCGTGGAGATCACCGCGCAGGGCAGCCTACGCGCGGCGGCGGCGAAGCTGGGCGTGAGCCAACCGGCGCTGACCAAGGCGGTGCGCCGACTGGAGGACGAGGCCGGCGCACCGCTCCTGGAGCGCGGTGCGCGCGGCGTCACGCCGACGGTGTTCGGCGCCGCGTTGCTGCGCCACGCGCGCCATCTCCGTGCCAACATTCGCGATGCCGAGCAGGAACTCGCGGCCCTGCGGCTCGGCCTCGGCGGCCGCGTGCGCGTCGGCGCCGGGCCTTCCTGGCTCGGCAGCCTGCTGCCGCAGGCCATCCAGCGCTTCCGCGACGAGCGACCGGACGTGCGGCTTCAGGTGACGGGCGGCATGGACGAGACGCTGAAGGCGCAACTGCGCGACGGCGCGCTCGACCTCGTGCTGGCGGCGATCTCCGATCTGGAGCCCATGGGTGCGGACCTCGTCGGCCGGGCGCTCTTGGAGGACGACTACCGCGTCGTCGCCCACGTCGATCATCCCCTCGCCCGGCGAACGGCGGTGGACCTTGCCGAATTGCTCGCCTATCCGTGGATTCTCCCCGCACCTGGCACCTACATGGTCACCGCCTTGAACGTCGTCTTCCGCGCCCGCCGCCTGCCGCCGCCCGAGGCGGTCATCGAGACCGACGCCCAGCACCTGAAGCTGCAGCTGATGCGCGCCGGCCCCTATTTGAGCGCGCATGCCGCCGGTCAACTCGAAAGTTTGGAGGTGCGCGACATTCGCCCCCTGGACGTGCCCGATGCCGTCTGGCGGCGGGCGGCAGGGCTGATCCTGCGACGCGATGTCACCCCCTCGCCCGCCACGGCGGCGCTCGTCGACGTGTTGGAGCGGGTGTCGGGAGAGGCCGGGTGAACGCGACGTTCTGGGGCTTCCTGCGGCCGGACGGCCGCGTCGGCGTGCGCAACCACGTGCTGGTGCTGTCGGTCACCGGCCTGACCGGCCCCGCCGCGCGCCGTGTCGGCCGCATGCTGCCGCTCGCCACGGTGATCGCCCACCCCTATGGCAACGGCGTGATCGGCCCCGATGCGGCGATCCAGGGACGGGTCCTCCAGGGGCTCGCCAGCCACCCGAATCTCGGCGGCCTCGTCGTGCTCGGCGGCGAGCCGGCCAAGGTCGCTCAGGCGGTCGAGGCGGCCGAAGCCGCCGGGCGGCCGGTCGTCGGCCTCACTCTGGCGGATGCCGGCCACGACGCCTTGCGTCTGACCGACCTTGCCGTGCGTGCTGCGGCCCACCTGCTCCGTCTCGCCTCCCGGAACCGACGCGTCGAACGCCCGGTCGGCGACCTCGTGCTCGGCCTCGAATGCGGCCGCTCGGATCCCACCTCCGGCCTCGTCGCCAACCCCCTGGTCGGCCGCCTCGCCGACCGCATCGTCGCGGCCGGCGGCACGGCGATGATCGGCGAGACCACGGAATGGCTGGGGGCCGAGCACCTGCTCGCCGCCCGCGCCCGCACGCCCGAAGTGGCCGACGCGATCCTCGCCGCCGCCGCCGGGCGCGAAGCGCTCGCCGTCGCTGCGGGCATCGACCTGACCGGCAACAACCCCGGCGAGACCAACATCGCAGCCGGGCTCACCAGCATCGAGGAGAAGTCGCTGGGGGCCATCGCCAAAAGCGGTACCGCGCCCATCGAGGGGCTGCTCGGCTACGGCGAGCGCCCGGCGCATGCCGGGCTTTGGGTGATGGACGCCCCGGCCTATGCACCGGAATCGCTCACCGGCTTCACGGCTGCGGGGGCGACGGCCGCGATCTTCACCACCGGCGTCGGCAACTCCTACGTCTCTGCGCTGGCGCCCACGATCAAGCTCACCGCCAACGCCGAGACGTCCGCCCGTATCGAACGGCAACTCGACCTCAGCGCCGAGGCGGTGCTCGCCGGCAGGCAGAGCCTGGACGAAGCCGCCGAGGGGCTGTTCCGGGATCTGCTCGAGGTCGCCTCCGGCACCCTGACCTACGGCGAGGTCCTGGCCGAAGGCGACGAGGTGGTCGCCCGCTTCGGCGCCTCGCTCTAGCGCGTCGCCCGCCGAGCGTTCGTCGCGAGCGAGCGTTTGCAGAGGCCCCGCCGTTGCCGCATAGTCCGGCCATAGGTCGTCAATTCGAGGTCGTCGTTCGTGATCGCGTCGAGAGGATTATTGGTCGCAAGCGGGATACGATCAGGCGCCCGCGCCGCGCCGCAGAGCCGCAAAGGCAACCGCCCTTCCGGCATCGCGCCGGAGTTCGGATAGATGCCCGCCCAGACCGTCGAGTTGCCGGGACACGATCGCGGCGGCCTCGCCGGTTTCGTCGTGGTCGCGCACGGCCCGCGGCGGGCCGACCCCTTTCTCGGCGATTTCCTGGCCGGCCTCGGCGCTGGCTTCGCCGCGACGCCGTTGGACCTTTTGCTCGTAGCGGTACCCGAACACGGCTCGGAGTTGCAGCGACTGCAGCGTCTCGTGGAAACCGGACGCGTCGACGGCATCGTGCTCAGCCGTACCGAGGAGGCGGATGCGCGGGTGGATTGGCTGGCCGAGCGCCGTTTTCCCTTCGTGACCTATGGCTCGGTCGACGTGGCGAGGCACCCCTTTTGCTGGCTCGCCACCGACGGCGGGCGCGCGTTCGGCCAAGCCTTCGATCTCCTCTACGACCTCGGCCACCGCCACTTCGCGCTGGTGACCATCGACGAGCCGATGACGTTCCGGCGGGTCCGCGCCGACGGCCTTGCCGCCGCCATCGCGGCACGCGGCGATCCGGCGGTGACGCTCGCCACCTGTTCGAGCCCCCGCTTCGACCGGCCGGCGCGGGCGGCTGCGGTGCGGGCGATGCTCACGGCAGACCATCGGCCCACGGCGGTGATCTGCCTGTTCGACGAGTTGGCCTTCAGCGTGATGGACGAGGCCAAGCGGCAGGGCCTGGAGGTGCCGGGCGACCTTTCGGTCATCGGCTTCGACGATACCGTGCGGGCGGCACTGGTGACGCCCGGCCTCACCACCTTCGATGCCCGGATCGGCGAGTGCGCCGCGGGCCTTGCGGAACTGCTGACGACGATGGTGCTGGAACGCCCCGCAACGCCGCCCCACCGCCTCGTCCAGCCGACCCTCGTCCTCCGCGGCAGCCACGGCCCCGCGCCCGGCGGTGCACCATGATCGTCGACACCCATCTCCACGTCATCGACCCGGCCCGCTATCCGCTGCCGGCCACCCCCACCGGCTATCGGCCGCAGCCGGACGACGTGGCGGACGCGGCGATGTTGCTGCGGACCCTCGACGATGCCGGGGTGAATGCCGCCGTGCTGGTGCAGGCGAGCGGCTGGGGCGACGACAACCGCTGGGTCGTCGAGACCTGCGCCCTCCGACCCGGTCTTTTGCGTGGGATGATCGGCGTCGCACCCGGCCGACCGGCGCCGGATCTGGCTCGGCCCGACATCGCCGGGCTGCGTCTCAACGCCATCGACGGCGGTGCCGGCGACGGCACCAAGGCGGAACTCGAGCGCCTGCTCGGGCTCGCCGGCGACCACGGCAAGGTGGCGCAACTGCTGGCGACGCCGGAGCTCCTCGCCGCCGCCGCACCGCTGCTGAAGGCAGCGCCATGCGCCGTCCTGCTCGATCACCTGGCCGGGCTCTGGGGACCGTTCGCGCGCAACGAGGCGGCGGTCGCGACGGTGCTCGACCTCGCCGCCGCCGAGCACATCCATCTCAAGCTCTCGGCACCCTTCCGCGCCACACCGGGCGATTGGGGAGTGGCGACCGCGCTCGCTCGCCGACTGCTCGACGCCTTCGGCCCGGAGCGCTGCGTCTGGGGCTCCGACTGGCCCTTCATCAAACTGCGGGACCCCTCGCGGCCGACCTATGCCGCCGCGCTCGCTTGGGGCCGCGAGGTCGCGGGCGACGCCGCCGACGCCGTGTTCGGCACGACGCCCGTCCGGCTGTTCGGCTTCGCCGCCTGAGCGGCGCTCGGGCTCAGGCGGCGAAGGCGCGGAGGCGGAGGGGTAGGACGGCGACGCGGTCGCCCCGATCCAGCCCGCGCTGGGCCAGCAAGGCCCGCGGCAACTCGGCCTCGTAGACCTGGGGCGGCTGGGCGTCGTCGACCAACTCGACCCGAATCGAACCGCCATGGGCGGTCAGATGGCGGATGGTGAGCTCGGCGACGGCGCCGGCCGTGCCCGCGGGGTGGAGGTCCAACTCGTGCGGGCGGACATAGGCGATGCCGCGACCGTTGGCGACGCCCTCGAGTCCCGCCGCGCGCGCGTCCAACTCGGCCCCACCGATCCGCAACCGGCCGCGCTCGACGGTGCAGGCGAAACGGTTGGCCTGACCCAGGAACTCGTAGACGAAGGGGCTCTCGGGAGCGTCGTGCAGCGCCAAGGGCGTGCCCGCCTGCTCGATCCGGCCCCGGTGCATCACCACGACACGGTCGGCGACCTCCAGGGCTTCGGTCTGGTCGTGGGTCACGAACAGGCTGGTGACGTGCACCTCGTCGTGCAGCAGGCGCAACCAGCGGCGCAGCTCCTTGCGCACCGTGGCGTCGAGCGCGCCGAAGGGCTCGTCGAGCAACAGCACCTGCGGCTCGATGGCGAGCGCGCGGGCCAGCGCCACCCGCTGCCGCTGGCCGCCCGAAAGCTGCGCCGGATAGCGGTCGGCGAGGTGGCCGAGCTGGACGAGGTCCAACAGACGTCGCACCCGTGCCCGCCGCTCGGCGGCGGCCGGCCGCCGGTCGCGCTTCATCACGCGAAGCCCGAAGTCGACGTTGGCTGCCACGGTCATGTGACGGAACAGCGCGTAGTTCTGGAAGACGAAGCCGACGCGGCGCTCGCGCGGACCGAGCTCGGTCGCGTCCCGGCCACCGAACAGCACCCGTCCCTCGTCCGGGAAGTCGAGACCGGCGATCATGCGGAGCAGCGTCGTCTTGCCCGAGCCCGACGGTCCGAGCAAGGCCGTCAGCTCGCCGGCCGGAATACTGAGCGACAGGTCGTCGACGGCGGCGAAGCTGCCGAAGCGGCGGGTCACGCCCTGGACGTCGATCTGCATCGGCTCAGCTCCGGGTTCTGGCTTCGAGGGCGAGCTTGGCGGCGAGCGTGACCAGGGCCAGCACGGCGAGGGTCGACGCGGCAGCGAAGGCGCCCGCGGTGTTGAGGTCGTTGAACAAAAGCTCGACCTGCAAGGGCAGCGTGTTGGTCTGGCCGCGGATGTTGCCGGAGACGACCGACACGGCGCCGAACTCGCCCATCACCCGCGCATTGCACAGGATCGCGCCGTAGAGCAGCGCCCAGCGGATGTTGGGCAGGGTGACGAGGAGGAACGTCTGCCACCCGCTCGCGCCGAGGGTGATGGCGGCTTCCTCGTCCTCACTGCCCTGCGCCTGCATCAAGGGGATCAACTCGCGGGCGACGAAGGGTGCGGTAACGAACAGACTGACGAGGAAGATCGCCCAGAGGGTGAACATCACCTGGATGTCGTGGGCCATGAGGAACGGCCCGAGCAGGCCCTGCGCCCCGTAGAGGAAGAGGTAGATGACGCCGGCCACGATGGGCGAGACCGAGAACGGGATCTCGATCAGCGTCACCAGCAGCCGGCGGCCGACGAAGCGGTAGCGGGTGACGAGCCAGGCGGCGGCGATGCCGAAGACGACGTTGATCGGCACCACCACCAACGCCGTGAGCACCGTGAGCCCGATCGCGTGGCGCGTCGCCGGCTCGGTGACGTGGCGGAGATAGACGTCGAGCCCCGCCCCGAATGCCTGGACGAAGATCAAGACCAGGGGTGCCAGCAGGAACAGCGCGGACAGCGTCAGCGCGAGGCCGACGAGCAGCGTTCCGCCCCGGTCGTGGCGGGCTCTAGTCGCGGTCGGCATGGCGGAGCTGCCAGGATTGGAGGAGGTTGGTGAGGAAGAGGAGCACGAAGGCCGCAGCCAGCAGCACCGTGGCGAGGGCCGCTGCCGCCGGATAGTCGAACTCGTCGAGGCGGATGTAGACGAGCAGCGAGGTGACTTCGGTGCGGAACGGCAGGTTGCCGGCGATGAAGACGATGGCGCCGAACTCGCCGAGACTGCGGGCGAAGGCCAAGGCGCAGCCGGCGGTGAAGGCCGGCAGGATCATCGGCCAGACGACGAGGCGGAAGGTCTGCCACGGGCTGGCGCCGAGCGTCGCCGCCGCTTCCTCCAACTCGCCCTGCATGTCCTCCAGGACCGGCTGCACCGTACGCACGACGAAGGGCACGCTGGTGAAGGCCATGGCAAGCGCGATGCCGAGCGGCGCGTAGGCAACCTGGATGCCGAGCGGTGCGAGGACGCCGCCGAACCAGCCGTTGCGGTCGAACAGGGTGACCAGCGCCAGGCCCGCCACCGCCGTCGGCAGGGCGAAGGGCAGATCGACCAGGGCATCCAGCACGCGCCGGCCCGGAAAGTCGTGGCGCACCAGCACCCAGGCGAGCAGCAGGCCGAAGACGGCGTTGAACGCCGTCGCCATGGCCGCCGTGGTCAGGGTGATGCGGTAGGTGGCAAGGGCGCGCGGCGAAGTCGCAAGGCGCCAGAAATCCTCCCAGCCGAGGCTCGCCGTCTTCAACAGCATGGCGGCGAGCGGCAGGGCAACGATCAGCGTCAGGTAGAACAGGGTAATGCCGAGCGTCAGGCCGAAGCCCGGCAGCACCCGCTGTCGGCGGAACGCGAGCGAGGCGCCGGCAAAGCCCGAGGGGCGCGCCGCACCGACGCGCCCCTCCGTCAGAACGCGCGCGTTCACTGGCCGACGAAGACCTGATCGAGGATGCCGTCGCTGGCGAAGTGCAGCCGGCTCACCTCGTCCCAGCCGCCGAACACGTCCTCCACGGTGACGAGGCGCACGTCGGGAAAGCGGTCCGCGAAGCGCGCGCTCACCTCGGGGTCGTGGACGCGATGGTTGCGGCCGGCGGCGATGGCCTGACCTTCGGCCGTGTAGAGGAAGTCGAGATAGGCCTCGGCGAGCGCCCTCGAGCCGCGCCGGTCGACCACGGCGTCGACCACGGCGACGGGGAACTCGGCCAACAGGCTCAGGCTCGGCACCACCGCCTCGAGGCCCGCCTCGGCGAACTCCGCGCGGATCGACAAGACCTCGGCCTCGAAGGTGATCAGCACGTCGCCGATCTCGCGCTCGACGAAGGTGAGCGTGGCGGCCCGGCCGCCGGTGTCGAACACCGGCACGTTCTGGAAGATGCGGCCGACGAAGTCGCGCACCGCCGCCTCGTCGCCGTCGAACGCCTCGAGCCCGTAGGCCCAGGCGGCAAGGTAGGTGTAGCGCGCATTGCCCGAGGTCTTGGGATTGGGAAACACCACCGCCACGTCGTCGCGGGCGAGGTCGGACCAGTCCTGGATGTCCTTCGGATTGCCCGCGCGCACCAGAAAGGCCGGCAGGGAATAGAAGGGCGAGGCATTGTTCGGCAGCCGGTCCTGCCAGTCGGCGGCGACCAGATTGCCGCGGTCGTGCAGGAGCTGCACGTCGGTGAACTGGTTGAACGTCACCACGTCGGCCGGCAGACCTTCGAGGATGGCGCGAGCCTGACGCGACGTGCCGGCGTGCGACTGGTCGATGCTGACCGTCCGTCCCGTCTCGGCGGCGTAGGCGGGCACGAACGCGGCATTCACCTCGGCGAACAGCTCGCGGGCAATGTCGTAGGAGACGTTGAGGATGGTGTCCGGGCCGTCGGCGAGGGTGGGAGTTGCGGCGAGCGCGACACCGAGAGCGGCGGCAGCGAGCGTGGAGCGCATGTCGGGTTCCTTCGACGCGTGGCCTCGAACGCCACGTTGATGCACTGCATCATGCGCTCGCGCACAATTCACCGAAAGAGCGTGTATTTTCTTTTTTGCCACCTTCCGCAGTTGGCTTTTGTCGTGCGGACGGCCGCGGCGAGCACGTCCGTTTCGTGGGCGCCGGGCCTACCACATCGAGCCGGCCGCGCGTGCCGGCCAGGCGGCATCGTAGGCGGCGCCGTCGATGCCGCCGTCGGTGATCTCGCGCAGCATCTCGCCGATGCTCGGCAGCCCAACCGAGCGGTCCTCGCCGGACCAGAGCTTGGCGCGCATCAGCGCCCTGGCGCACTGCGGATAGACCTCGGCAACGTCGACGACCACCACCGTCTGTGGCTCGCGGTCGTCGCGCCGGAACCGCGCGCGCAGGCCGGCATCGGCGGTCACCCGCCCGCGCCCGTTCACCCGCAGCACGACATTGGAGCCTTCGACGAAGAACATCAGCGAAACGCGGCCGTCGACCACCACGTTGCGCAGGCTGTCCAACCGCTGGTTGCCGCGCCAGTCGGGCAGAGCCAAGTGGCCGGCATCGAGGATCGCCACGACCGGGCCGTCGTCGCCGCGCGGGCTGGCATCGGTGCCGGCGGGGCCGACGGTCGAGAGGATGCAGAAGCGCGACCGCTCGACGAATGCGGCGTAGGCGCGCGTCAGCCGTGGCGCCACCTTGACGACCGCCGCCTCGCTGGGCGTGCCGTAGTGCTGCTCCAGCACGTCGATGCTGTCGATGAAGTCCATGGTCTCGTCCCCGCCGTTTCGGCCCTGAATAGCGCGGCTGGCCCTGCCCTGCACGCACCGAAGCCATCTGCCCACTGGCGGCAGACCGGCGGGAAAGCTAGAGGTCTGGCCGACGCCTGCGGTGCTGCCGGCATCCCGCACCTGTCGCCTCGAGGACGGCCCCCCATGTTGCGCGCCTTCGCCGCCTACTACGCGCCGCACAAGCGGCTGTTCTTGATCGACTTCGGGTGCGCGGTGCTGTCCGGACTGCTGGCGCTCGGCTTCCCCTTGGCGGTGCGGGCGTTCGTCGACCGGCTGTTGCCGGAAGGCAATTGGGTGCTCATCCTGCTCGCCGCCGCGGGCCTGTTGCTCGTCTACCTGCTCAACACGGCCCTCATGGCCATCGTCGCCTATTGGGGCCACGTGCTCGGCATTGCCATCGAGACCGAGATGCGCAGGAAGGCGTTCGACCACCTGCAATGCCTCTCGCACCGCTTCTTCGACGGCCAGAAGACGGGCCACCTCGTCGGTCGGCTGACCAAGGATTTGGAGGAGATCGGCGAGGTGGCCCATCACGGGCCGGAGGACGTGTTCGTCGCGGTCATGACCTTTCTCGGCGCGTTGGCACTGATGGTCTGGGTGCATCCGCAACTGGCGATGGTCGCCGCCTGCATCGCCCCCCTCGTCGTCTGGCTGGTGGTCGGCTATGGCGGGCGCCTCACCGCCAATTGGGAGGCACAGTTCGAGCGGGTCG
>JBJHBG010000053.1:0-14105 GCA_050485385.1 Geminicoccaceae bacterium
GTGCACCGCACTGCCGTAGGGGGTCTCGATGGTGTTGCCCTTCTGGTCCTCGTGCCAGAAGGCTTGGCTCAGCCGGTCGCGCGGGCCCAGTTCCATCGCCTTGTTGCGCGGCTCGGGTGTGGCTGGGCCGAGGCCGTAGTCCTGGAGGTAGCGGTGGCCGTGCTTGTTGACGAGGTAGCCGCCCTCGCCGCGGCAGCCCTCCGTCAAGAGGATGCCGGTGCCGGGCAGGCCCGTCGGGTGGTACTGGACGAACTCCATGTCCTTGAGCGGCACGCCGGCCCGATAGGCCATCGCCATACCGTCGCCGGTCTTGATAGCGCCGTTGGTGGTGAAGGGGTAGATGCGCCCGCCGCCACCGCTTGCGACCACCACGGCCTTGGCCTCGAAGACGTAGATCTCACCCGTCCGCACCTCGATGGCGACGAGGCCCCGCACCCTGCCATCGTCGACCAACAGATCGGTCGAGAAGAACTCGTCGAAGCGCCGGATCGAGGGGAATTGCAGCGATGTCTGGAACAACGTGTGCAGGATATGAAAGCCGCTCTTGTCGGCGGCGAACCAGGTCCGCTCGATCTTCATGCCGCCGAAAGGCCGCGTGTCGACCTTGCCCTCGGGCGTGCGGCTCCAAGGGCAGCCCCAATGCTCCAGCCGGATCAATTGGCGCGGCGCCTCGTTGACGAACAGCTCGACCGCGTCCTGATCGCACAGCCAGTCGCCGCCGGCGACCGTGTCGTCGAAATGCGCTTCCAGGCTGTCGTTGGGCCGCACCACACCGGCAGCCCCGCCCTCGGCGGCAACGGTGTGGCTGCGCATCGGCAGCACCTTGGAGACCACCGCCACGCTCAACTCGGGGGCCGTCTCGGCGACGGCGATAGCCGCCCTGAGCCCCGCACCGCCCGCGCCGATCACCGCGACGTCGGTCTCGACGACCTGCATCCGCACTCTCCCGCTGGCATCGCAGCCCGGAGGGTACGCCCGCACCCACGGCATTCAATTCGCCATTATGCCTCCAGGCCCAAGGCAGCAGGCCGGCCAGGGGGCGAACAGCCCCCTGCCATTGCCCCACTCATCGGGCGACGGCTACCACCTTCTGGTAGAGGCCGCCGAAATAGGTGGCCTTGGTCCAGGCGAAGCGGTCGGGCTGGCGGGCCATGTCGCGGATGTCCTGCTGCCACAGGCCCTTGGCGAACGGCTCCAGGGTGTCGAACACGAGGCTCATCAGCGGCTTCAACGGGTGCAGCGGGTGCGGCCGGTGGTAGTCGACGAACACGACCTTGCCGCCCGGCACCACCGCGTCGAGCAGTGCGTCGACGATGCGCCGACGGTGCGCGTCCGGCACCTCGTGGACGAGGAAAAAGCAGTTGACCGCGTCGTAGGTCAGGCACGGCGTGTCGGCGGCGTCGCGGTGGGCGAGGCGCGCCTGTGGGAAGGGCGCGAGCTTTTTCCGCACGTTGCGCAATTGTACCGGAGCGACGTCGGCCATCTCCAGCGCACCCGCCGGCCCCAGCCGGGCGGCCAGTCGCGGCGAAACGTCGCCATAGGCGCAGGCGGGTTGCAGGACGCGCATCCCAGGGCCGAACTCGGCGAGGGCTGCGTCCGAGAGCCGCCGGTAGTTGGTCCATAGGATGGTGCCCGCAACGAAGCCGTGGTCCAGCAGCCGCACCGACTTCGGGTTGAGATAGGCCCAGGCATAGACGTCGCGCAGATAGTCGGGCACGCGTCCACGGCGGGCTGGCGGCCGGGCCGTGGGGTGCGGCACACGCACCGGCTCCACCACCGCCTCGCTCGCGAGGTCGGCCTCGGAAATTCGATCCATCGAGCTGATCCTTCGTCGTCGTCACCGCGAGAGTCGGTCAGCCGTTTCAGCGTCGGCGAACCGTTCCTTGCAACCGTTCCAGATGGACGTTCGCGCCAGGGTCCATGGCCGGTGGGCCGAGACGGTCCCGAGCCCGCCGCTCGAACGCCGCCAGGATGGCGTCGATCTGTCGGGCCACCAGCCCGCCGACGAGGCGCTTGGTGTGTCGGCTGGCGAAGTCCAGATGCGCGTCCAGGTGGACGAGGCAGCTGGTGTCGCCGAGCGGAGCGAAGCGCCAGTCGACCTCGAAATGACGGAAGGTGTGGCTTTGCGAGACGACGCGGATGCGCTCGGGCCGCTCCAGGTACGTGCGCGAGGTGAAGCGCTCGCGCAACGGGCCGAGGGCGAGCAACTGGTCGGTGGCGTACTCGTCGTCGGCGATGGGCCGTTTGCGCACCGCCTTCCAGCCCGGCAGGAACTCGGGATAGCGCTCGACGTCGGCGGCGATCTCGAACAGGGGTGCGGGCGGGTAGCCGAAGAGACGTTCGACCGCGTAGTGCAGCGAATCGGGGTCTCGGGTCGGGTCGCGCTCTGCCACGATACGGGCCTCCGCCGTCAGCCCCCCCAACCGCAATCAAGCACGCTCGCCGTCGGCTGGCCAGAGCCGCGCTGCCGCATGCTATGACGGTAGAACACGACCAAAGGAGAGCGAGCGATGCAGCGATCGGTGAGGTGGGGCGAGTTGCGGGCGCCGGAGTTGCGCGACCTTGCGGCGGCAAAGGCCATGGTCGTCGTGCCGGTCGCCGCGATCGAGCAGCACGGTCCGCACCTGCCGACGATGACCGACACCCTGCTGACGACGGAGGTGGCCGTGCGCGCGGCCACGCTCGCCGCCGCGGCCGGGCGGCCCACCGTCGTGACCTCGCCCGTCTGGAGCGGGCTCAGCGAGCACCACATGGCCCTCGGCGCCACGCTGACGCTCGACTTCGCGACCTTCCTGGCGCTCCTGCGCGGCGTCGCCGCCTCCCTGCGGCGGCACGGTTTCGAGCGGGTGCTGCTGTTGAACGGCCACGGCGGCAACGTTGCGGCACTCCGCACCGTCGTGGAGGAACTGACCCGTGACCTTTCGGGCCTGCAACTCGTCACGGCGACCTACTGGCAGCTCGCGGCCGACCTACTGGCACCCGTGCTGGAGACCCAGCGCGGCATCCGCCATGCCTGCGAGGCCGAGACCTCGATGGTCCTGGCCCTGCGGCCGGAGCTTTGCGACGCCGAGGCCTTCGCCGAGGCGGCCCGCCCGGATGCCCGCGATCGGGCCGACGCCTTCGACGACGGCGCCTACCGCTGGCGCAGCTTCGCCGCGATGACGTCGTCCGGCACGCTCGGCGATCCGCGCGCGGCGTCGGCCGAGAAGGGGGAACGACTGCTGACCCTGGCGGCCGAGCGGCTGGCGGAGCGGCTGGCCGATGCGGGCTTCTGGGGGGAGATGGGATGACCGTCCGCCTCAGCCTCGCCGAGGTCGAGAACTTGGCCCGGCACTGTCTCCTCGCCAACGGCGCCGATGCGGCCAATGCCGAGGCCATCACCCGCACCGTCACCCGTGCCGAGCGCGACCGCGCGGTCTCGCACGGGCTCTTCCGCCTGCCCGGCTACGTCGCTTCGCTGAAGAGCGGCAAGGTCGACGGCAAGGCGCGTCCCATCGTCGAGCGGCTCGCCCCCGGCGTGATCCGGGTGGACGGCAAGGACGGCTTCGCGCCCTTGGCGCTCGAGGTCGGCCGCGCGCCCTTGATCGAGGCGGCGCGGCAGCAGGGCGTGGCGGCGCTGGCGCTGGTGCGGACGTTCCACTTCGCAGCGCTTTGGCCCGAGGTGGAAGCCCTCGCCGACGCCGGGCTCGCGGCGCTGGCCTGCACCGCCTACAAGCCGGTGGTGGCACCTGCCGGGGCCAGGCAGTCCTTCTTCGGCACCAACCCGCTCGCCTTCGCCTGGCCGCGCGGCGACCGGCCGCCCTACGTCTTCGACATGGCGACGTCGGCCACGGCGCGCGGCGAGCTTCAGGTGGCGGCGCGCGACGGCCACGTCATGCCGCCCGGCGCCGGGCTCGACGCAGCGGGCGAGCCCACGACCGATCCCCGGGCGATCCTCGACGGCGGCGTGCAGCTCCCCTTCGGCGGCTACAAGGGCTCCGCCATCATGACCATGGTCGAGCTGCTCTGCGCCGGCCTCGTCGGCGAGCGCTTCAGCGACGAGGCCGGTCGCTTCGACGTGGAAGACGGCGGCCCCGCCCGCGGCGGCGAGTTCCTGCTCGCCATGGACCCGTCGCGGTTCGGCGACGCCGACTGGCTCGCCCACAGCGACGACTGGCTGGATCGGCTGGCCGCACTCGAGGGCGTGCGCCTGCCCGGCAACCGCCGCTATCGGGCCAGGACCGAGACGCCCACGACGGGCATCACGATACCCACGGCCCTGCACGCGGACCTGCTGGCGCTGGCAGCGCGGTAGGAACCGCGCGAAGACGTGAGTGCCCGTTGCGGCGGCAGCGTGACAGAGTAGCGCCATCGACCTGCACGGGAGAGACCGGTGGTGGCCCAGACGCGTACGCTCAACCTCGCACTCCAGGGCGGCGGCGCGCACGGCGCCTTCACCTGGGGCGTGCTGGACGCGCTGCTCGAGCGCGACGACATCGCCATCGAAGGCATTTCCGGCACCAGCGCCGGGGCGATGAACGCGGCGGTCGTCGCCTACGGACTGGCCAAGGACGGCAACCGCGGCGCGCGGACCGCACTCGCCGCCTTCTGGGAGGCGGTCGGCCGGGCGGCGCGCTTCAGCCCCATGCAGCCGAGCCCGATCGACCGCTGGCTCGGGCCGGGCAACATGGAGACCTCGCCCGGCTGGATCGCTTTCGACGCCGTCAGCCGCATGGTCTCGCCCTACCAGTTCAATCCGCTCAACATGAACCCGCTGGCCGACTTGCTGTGCAGCGTGGTCGACTTCGACTTTTTGGCCGACAGCTGCGCCGCGCATCGGGTCGAGCTGTTCCTCTGCGCGAGCAACGTCCGCACCGGTAAAATCAAGGTGTTTCAGGGCCAGGAGATTAGTCCCCGCGCCGTGCTCGCCTCGGCCTGTCTGCCGTTTCTGTTCCAGGCCATCGAGATCGACGGCGAGCACTACTGGGACGGCGGCTACATGGGCAATCCGCCGATCTTCCCGCTGATCTACGGCACCAAGGCAACCGACGTCTTGATCGTGCGGCTCAACCCCATCGCCATCGACCGCGTGCCGACCACCCCGCGCGAGATCGCCGACCGCGTCAACACGCTCAGCTTCAACAGCTCGCTGATGCGCGAGATGCGCGCCATCGCCTTCGTCACCCGGCTGATCGACCAGGGCCACTTGGACCTCGACCGCTACAAGCGTCTGAACGTCCACACCATCGATGCCGAGGACGTCTTCAAGGATCTCGGCGTGTCCTCGAAGCTCAATGCCGACGCCGCGTTCCTCGACTACCTCTTCCGCCTCGGTCGTGCCCGCGGCGAGGCGTGGCTCCAGGCACACGGCGACAAGATCGGCGTCGAGAGTTCGGTCGACATGGAGCTCTTCCTGTGACCGCGCCGCTCGCCCACGCGCGACCGGCGGACGTGCTGCCGGCGCGGGTGCGACGCCTGCTCCATGCCCGCGAGATCCAGGGCGAGCGGCTCATAAGCTGGGTGCAGCTCGGCCTCGTCGCCGTGTTCTTCACGCTCTATGCGGTGGCGCCGCGGCCGGCCGACGCCGGCATGCTCCAGCCGGTGCCGCTGATCCTCGTCCCCTATCTCGCCTTCGGCCTCGTGCGCCTTTGGGTGTGTTACCGCTACAGCCTGCCCGTCTGGTTCGTGGTGCTGTCGATGGTGGTCGACGTGGCCATGCTCTGGGGTCTCATCTGGAGCTTCCATCTGGACTACGGCCAGCCGGCCGCCTTCTACCTGAAGGCGCCGACCTTCGTTTACGTCTTCGTTCTCGTCGCCATTCGGGCGCTGCGCTTCGATCCGCGCTACGTCCTGGCGATGGGCGCCGTCGCGATCGTCGGTTGGCTGGTCCTGGTGGGCTACGCGGTCGGCACCGGTGGCGATGGGGTGGTCACCCGCAACTACGTCGACTACCTCACCGGCAACCACGTCCTCTGGGGTGCCGAGTTCGACAAGCTGTTCGCCCTGGCGGCGGTCACCGTCGCCCTCAGTCTCGCCGTCGGCCGGGCACGGCGCACCCTGCTGGTGGCGGTACGCGAGGAGGAGGCCGGTCGCGACCTCCGCCGCTTCCTGCCGATGGGCGTGGCCGACGCGGTGAGCCGCGCCGAGGAGCGCGTCGAGGCCGGTCGCGCCGAGGCCCGCGACGCCGCCGTGCTGATGCTCGACATTCGGGGCTTCACCGCCTTCGCCCACGGCCGCGCGCCGGACGAGGTGGTGGCCATGCTGACGAGCTTCCACCGGACCGTCGTGCCGCTGATCGAAGCCCGCGGCGGCGTCGTCGACAAGTTCATGGGCGACGGCGTGATGGCGACGTTCGGCGCGGTCGAGCCGAGCGCTACGGCGGTGGCGGATGCGCTCCGCGCCACCGACGACGTGATGGCGGCGGCGAGGCGGTGGGCGGAGGACCGTGTCGTGCCGCTGGAGGTGCATGCGGGTGTGGCCGCCGGTCCGCTCGTGTTCGCGGCACTCGGGCACGACGACCGGCTCGAATACACCGTCATCGGCGAGCCCGCGAACCTCGCCGCCAAGCTGGAGAAGCACAACAAGGTCGAGGGCAGCCGGGCGCTCACCACGGCGGCCGACCTGGCGCTCGGCGAGGCCCAGGGCTATGTAGCGCCGCCCACGCGAGAGTTGCGCCGGGATCGCGTCGTCCTCGGCGTCGCCGATCCCGTCGACTTGGTTGTGCTGCACGGCAGCAAGACCCATGAATGCACAGCGTAGGCGTTTCTTGAGACATTCCTTCTACGCAACTGCCACGGAGGAACGCGCGGCTCCACTTCGGGTGGAGCCCGGCGCGCGATCGAGGGAACGGGGCGGATGCGTTGTCTGGTCGTCGGTGATCTGCACTTCAACGCGAGGCAGCTCGGCTGGGTCACGCGGCACGCGGCCGACTACGACGCGCTGGTGGTCGTCGGCGATCTGCTCGATCTCGCCGGCCACCAGCCGCCTGCGCGGCAACTGCGCGCCCTGGTTCCGGTGCTGGCCGAATGGCACCGACGGACGCACGTCCTGGTCGCGAGCGGCAATCACGATGCGGTCGACGCCGCGGAGGGTGCGGCATGGCGGGACGCGGTGCGTGAGTCTGGCTGCCACGGGGACGGCGAGACGGTGGTGCTCGCGGGTGCGACCTTTACCCTCTGCCCGTGGCGCGACGATGCCGGCGCCGAGGCGGCGTTGGCCCGGCAAGTGAGCGCCGTCGCGGCACCCGCCGACCGGCCCTGGGTGTGGGTGCATCACGAGCCGCCGGCAGGTGCCGCGGTGAGCTGGGGTGGCCGCGTCGCCCGCGGCAATGCCGGGCTCGCCCGCCTCGTTAGCCGCCTCGCCCCCGACCTCGTGCTGTCCGGCCATATCCACGACGCCCCCTTCGTCGAGGGCGGCGCCTGGATCGACAGGATGGGGCCGACCCGCTCGATCAACCCCGGCCGCCAGCCGGGCGACCGGCCGGCGCACGTCGTCCTGGACTTCGGCCGGGACGTGGTGGAGTGGGTCGCGGTCGGCGCCCGTGACCGGCGCCGGCTCGACCTCGGATGGCGGCTCGCCGCCGTCGGCGAAGGGGGGGCGTCCCGCCCTGTTCGGCTGAGGGCCGTCAGCCGCGGCCGACGAACGGCATCTTGGTCGCCATCACCGTTACGAACAGGATGTTGGCGTCGAGCGGCAGCGACGCCATGTGCACCACCGCATCGCCGACGTGCTTGGCGTCCATGCGCGGCTCCACCATCATCGAGCCGTCGGGCTGCGGCACCCCTTGCGTCATGCGCTCGGTCATCGGCGTCGCCGCGTTGCCGATATCGACTTGGCCGCAGGCGATGTCGAACTTGCGGCCGTCGAGGGCGAGCGACTTGGTGAGCCCGGTGATGGCGTGCTTGGTCGCCGTGTAGGGTGCCGAGAACGGCCGGGGCGTGTGCGCCGAGATCGAGCCGTTGTTGATGATGCGGCCGCCATGCGGGCTCTGGGCGCGCATCACGCGGAATGCCTCGCGCGCGCAGTAAAAGGCACCGGAGAGGTTCACCCGGACCACCTCGTCCCACTTCGCCACGTCGAGCTCGTCGACCGGCACCGGAGGCGCGCCCATGCCCGCGTTGTTGAACAGCACGTCGACGCGGCCGAAGCGCTCGACCGCGCGGTCGAACAGGGCCTTCACCTGCGCCGCGTCGCCGACGTCGGTCGGGACCGCCAGCGTCTCGCCTTTGGTCATCGCCGCCGTCTCGTCCAACGGCTCCTGGCGTCGACCCGCGAGCACGCACGCATAGCCTGCCTCCGCCAAGCCCAGCGCCACCGCCCGGCCGACACCGGTCCCGGCCCCGGTCACCACCGCCACCTTCACCCCGTTGCTCATCTTCTGCCTCCCGCACGTTCGATGAGCGGTCGAATGAGCACGGCCGGCCGCTCGCGTCTACCGGCCGATGGCGGAAGGCAGCCCCGCCCTGGGGTGGCAAAAGGGAAGGGGCAGGGGGCTTTCTGCCCCGTGCGCCCCCCGAGAATTGGGCGCACGCATAGTCTGCGCCGGGAGTCGTAGGGGGGACCATCGAGTCCCCCCCCTACGCTTGTGTCTCGGTTTGTGTCACTCGACCTCGGGCACGGTCACGGCCGTGAGCGGCAGGACGAGGCTGCCGGCACTGGTGGCCGTCTCGGTGCGGCCGATGACGATGGCGGCGACGGTCAGGCCGGTCTCGTCGGCGACCAGGACGGGCGCGCCCGACGAGCCGGGCTCGACCGGGCAGTCGAGGCGCCAGAGCGGCCCCAGGCTGCCGATCACGCGGCACGCGCGGCTCACGGCGGCAAGGTGCGGGCGACGCTGGCTGTAGTGGACGATGGCAACGGTCTCGGGCACCGCGCGCGCCGGCACGAGTGGGACGGTCGCCGCCTCCACCGGGGCGGCGAAGTCGAGAAAGGCCAGGTCGTGCTGCATGCCGCGCACGCGTTGCCTCGCATCCCAGTCGTAGCCGGGGTCCAGGCGGATCGCCTGCGGCTGGGCATGCGCCACGAAGGCGCCACGGTCCCAGCCGGCGACGAAGTGGACGTCGCCGAGCCGGACGAGCTGGCCGGTGCGGGGATGGAACAGACAATGCGCGGCGGTCACCACCAGCCGTTCGGCGACGAGCGTGCCCGTGCAGAAACCCTGGCCCTGCACGTTCACCCGCCCGACGGCAGGCCATCCCACCGCCTCGACTGCAGGCTCGGCTCGCGCGATCCCCACGATCGAGACCGCGACCAACACCCACCCGACGACACGACCCAAGTCCCGCTCCTTTCCGCACCGGGGCTCACCAATCGCCCGGAGCCCATCACCATAGCGTGCGCTCGGCTGGTGTCGCCTGACCTTGGCCCCTAGGTGGGGTAGCAGGGAGGACGACGATGCATCGACGCCACTTCATCCTCGGCACGACTGCCGCCACCGCCGCCCTAGGTACTGCCGGCTTCACTTGGCTGGAACGCTGGGCAGCCCCCAACGCGTCCTTGATCGATCCGCACTGGCAGCGGCACGACGCCGACGCCCGTTCGATAGTGAACCACGAGCCGTGGGCGCGGTTCCTCCGCCGCTACCTCGCGGTCGACCCGAGCGGTCCCAACCGCGTGCGCTATGGTGCTGTCGACGACACGGATCGCGCCGCCCTCGACGGCTATCTCGAAGGCCTCGAGGCGACCGCCGTGACCGGCCTCGCCCGCCCCGAGCAGCTCGCGTTCTGGCTGAACCTCTACAACGCGCTGACCGTCGCCGTGGTGCTCGACCACTATCCCGTCGAGAGCATCCGCGACATCACCTTCGGCCGCCGGGCGGGCGCCGGTCCCTGGCGCGAGAAGCTGGTCACCGTCGAGGGTCGCAGCCTCTCCCTCGACGACGTGGAGCACGGCATCGTCCGACCGATCTTCGACGAGCCGCGCATCCACTACGCCGTCAACTGCGCCGCCGTGGGCTGCCCCGACCTGCAACCGGAGCCGTTCCGTGCCGACGGCGTGGAGGCCCAGCTCGACCGTGCTGCCGGTCTGTTCGTCAACGATCCGCGCGGCGTCGCCGTCACCGCGGCCGGCGAGGTGGTGGCGTCGAGCATCTACAACTGGTTCCGCGACGACTTCGGCGGCAGCGAGGCGGCGGTGCTCGCGCATCTGCGGGCGCATGCGGCCCCGGACCTGCGTCGACTGCTCGAGGGCGTCAACCGGATCGACCGCTACGCCTACGACTGGCGGCTCAACGACACCGGCTGAAGGGTGGGGTTGACGGCGGCCGGCACACGGTGCGCCCAACCGCGAGATCGTCGCGGGAGCCGTGTCGTGAACGCCCTGGGTGAGCTGTCCTCGGCGATGCCCGCGGTGGCGCCGGTGATGGTCACCCCGTCGGCCGTGGCCGCACTCGGCTCGGCACTCGGCGCCGTAGCCATGCTCGCGGCTACACTCGCCCACGCGACGGTCAGTCCGCTGGTCATGTGTCTGCGCATTCCGGCACCGCAACTCGTCGCGCTGACGCTCCTGCTCTGACGACGCAGCGACCCATGGGTCGGAGATTGCCGGCGCGTTCAACCGGAAATTTTGCTACAGATCGTCCATCTTGCACGGGGAGCCAAGCATGCAGCTCGTCAATTGGAACATCGAATGGATGAACGATTGGTTCGTGCCGATCCGCGAGGGCGGGCCGGCGTGGCGCACCGACAATCCCACCAAGGGCATTGCCGACGTCCGTGCGCTCGCGGAACGCGTGGCGGGCGTCATCCGCGACCTGCGACCGGACGTGCTCGCGGTGCAGGAAGGCCCCAGCCGCAAGGGCGAGATGGAGCTGTTCGTCGCCGACCACCTGGACGGTGCCTTCGAGGTCTTCGGCCCTACGGGCAACGGCACCCAGCGGCTGTTCACCTTGGTGCGCAAGAACGGGCCGGTGGAGCAGGCGGCGCGGTTCTGGCCGGAGCCCGAGGAGATCGACTTCGCCCAGTCGTGGCAGGTCGACGTCGCCGGCGATCTGATCCTCGACGGCTACGACTTCACCCGCCCGCCCCTCGTCCTGGTGCTCCAGGTCGCCGGCCGCACCGTGGTCCTGGTCAACATCCACTCCAAATCCAAGTACATCCACCACGGCCGTAGCCTCTGGCAGAACGAGGGCACGCGGCCGCAGTTCGTGGCCCTTGCCGTCAGGAACCGCCGCCGCATCGCCGCCGAGTTGATGCGGGTGCGCGAATGGATGGAGACGCAGCTCGATGCCGACCCGGAAGCCCGGCTGATCGTCGCCGGCGACCTCAACGACGGTCCCGGCGTCGACTACTTCGAGAAGCACTACCTCATCAACAACGTCGTCGCCGTGGTCTCCGGCAACCCGTTCAATCCGCGGCAGATGCTCCGCCACGCCTTCATCGATCGCGAATTGCGGTCACGCAACTGGACCGCGCGCTTCGACGACTTCGTCGACGAGATCCGCGACCGGCCGCTCCTGCTCGACCACATCCTGCTCGCCCCCAGCCTCTATTGGGGGGCCTTGCGGAACGCCAGGATCGAGCACGACGCGTTCGAGCGGGCGCTCGCGCCCGGCAGCGGCCGCGAGTCGCGCCCGAGCGACCACCGCCCGCAGAGCGCCACGCTGGAGTTCGGCTGATCGGACTCGTCGAGGTCGCGCACCAGTTCGTCGCCGCCGGGCTCGGATGTCACCAGCTTCCAGAGGAACCGCGTCGCCGCGAGGTGGCGGAGGCGGTAGGCCGAGAACGCCATCACGGCCAGTACGGCGAACACCGCGACCAGTAACCACGCGATCGTCTGGCCCGCCGAGCCCACGCCGGCAACGGCGACAACCCCTGCCAGGAAGCCAGCGACGAGGCATGCCACGGCCATCGTCAGCATCCACCCACCTCCCTTGTCCACTACTCCAGCGCGTATCGTCTGAGGCAGTTTTTCGCCTCAAAGGCGATACGAAGAGCAAACGGACGAGGCGAGGTTCGGGTTCCCTCGGACGAGGCGTTCAGGTGGCAGGGAAGAGGCCGCCGACAGCGCCCGCGACTAGCTCTTGCCGTCGCTTGCCCACTGCCGGAGATGCCGGTCGCAGATCTCTTGGAGGCGGAGGCGGTCGAAGCTGGGCCCGTGGCCGCCGTGGACGACGGTGACGTCCAGGGCGAGCAAGCGTTGCAGCGTGGCGACGTAGTCGGCGCGCGAGGTGCCGGGGCCGTCGGCCAGGAGCGTGCCCTCGTAGATCGCGTCACCGCCGAAGAGGATGCCGCTCGCCGCCTCGAGCAGGCCGATCTGGCCGGGGCTGTGGCCCGGCAGGTGCAGCACGCGGAGTTGCCGGTCGCCGAGGTCGATCGTGTCGCCGTCCGCCACCAGCCGGGTCGGCGGTGCAGGCTGGAGGCAGTAGCTGCCGGGATCGTAGCTCGCATGCGGCAGGGCCTGGATCATCAGGGGCGGCACCTCGCGGTAGCCGATGCGGGCGAGCATCTGTCGGAAGGCTTGCGGGAAATCCTCGAAGAACAGGCTCTCGGTCCCGCTCGGCTCGGCCAGGGCCGCCGCCTCCAGCGGATGGACCACACGCTCCTCGAACTCGTGGATGGCGCCGACGTGGTCGACGTGGGCGTGGGTGCAAAGGGCGATCACCGGCTTGTCGAGCCGGCTTTCCAGGAACGGGCGCAGCTTCACGATGCCGTTGCCACCGTCGACCAGGAGGTCGCGGTCGCGCCCCTTCACGAGGAACAGATTGGCGCGGATCAGGGGGTCGACGTGCGGCTCGACGAGGCGATGGACGGTCGGGTCCAGGGTTTCGATCGTAAACCAAGGATCGGCGACCGGCAGGAACATCGACACCCCTTCGGCGAACAGATTGCTCGAGAAACGAGCGCGGCTGCGAGCATGACGGCCGTCGCACGGCCCGATTGCCTCGCTGGCATGCAGCTTGCTCGCCCAAGGGCAAAGCCGCAACCCTCGGGGGATCGCCATGCGCCGTCTCGTCCTCGCAGCACTGCTCGCGGTCGCGACCGCCTCGCCGGCCTTGGCCCAGGAACGCACCTCGTTCCGCATCGCCTGGTCGATCTACGTCGGCTGGATGCCTTGGGGCTACGCCGCCGACGCCGGGATCGTCGACCGCTGGGCCGACAAGTACGGCCTGGAGATCGAGGTCGTGCAGATCAACGACTACATCGAGAGCATCAACCAATACACCGCCGGCGCCTTCGACGGCTGCGTCATGACCAACATGGACGCGCTGACCATCCCAGCCGTCGGCGGCGTCGATTCCACCGCGCTGATCGTCGGCGACTTCTCCAACGGCAACGACGGCATCGTCTCCAAGACGGCGGCCTCGGTCCCGGACCTCGCCGGCGAACGCGTCAACCTGGTCGAGCTTTCCGTTTCCCACTATCTGCTTGCCCGCGCGCTGGAGCAGCACGACCTCGCCGAGCGCGACCTGACGGTCGTCAACACCTCCGATGCCGACCTCGTCGCGGCCTTCACCGCCTCCGCCGACGTCGCCCACGTCGTCACCTGGAACCCGCTGCTGGCCGAGGTGGCAGCCTATCCGGGTGCCACCATGCTGTTCGATTCGAGCCGGATCCCGGGCGAGATCATCGACATGATGGTGGTGAACACCGACGTGCTCGCCGCCAACCGCGACTTCGGCAAGGCGCTGGTCGGTGCGTGGTACGAAACCATGGCGCTGATGGCGGGCGACGACGAAGCCGCCATCGCCGCGCGCACTGCGATGGCCGAAGCCTCCGGCACCGACCTGGAGGGCTACGACGCCCAACTCGCGTCCACCGAGATGTTCTACGATCCGGCCGATGCGGCCGCCTTCACCCGCTCGCCCGGCCTCGTCACCACCATGGAGAACGTCCGCCGCTTCTCCGATGTCCACGGCCTCTTGGAAGGCGGCCTCGACTTCGTCGGCATCGACTTCCCGGACGGCACCACCCTCGGCAACCCCGACAACGTCAAGCTCCGCTTCGACGACCGCTTCATGGCGATGGCGGCGGAGGACGATCTCTAGTGCGACGACGCGGCAGGAAGGTTCGGGGGGCTTTTGGCCCCCCGCGCCCCCCGGCACCGGCTGACGGCCTCGGCCGTCAGCGGGGGGTGCAGGGGGCCAAAATCCCCCAGCCGCTCGCCAAGATGCGCCTCCGCAACCGCCT
>JBJHBG010000053.1:14115-32414 GCA_050485385.1 Geminicoccaceae bacterium
CCTTCTCTTTGCCCCCGCGGGCGCCCGTTGGTTGGGGGGGGTTTGCGCCCCCCGCCCCCCCCGGAACGGGGGTCCGGCCGGGGCCCCCCCGGGGGGGTGGCTGGGGCCCAAAAGCCCCCTGCCGCTCGCCTAGATGCGCCTCCTCAACCGCCGGCCGGGACGCGAGCTGTCGCTGCTCCTGGCCGTTCTCCCCTTCGTGCTCCTGGCCGTCGTCTACCTTGCGGCGTCCGAGGCGAGGCTGGCGGCGAACCCCAACGACAAGCTGTTGCCGTCGGTCGGGCAGATGGCCGAGGCCATGCACCGCATGGCGTTCGAGGAGGACCGGCGTACGGGGCAGTACCTGCTTTGGGCCGACACGGCGGCCAGCCTGCAACGGCTGGCGCTCGGCGTCGGCGTCGCGGCGCTGGTCGGCCTCTCGCTCGGCATCGCGCTCGGCCTCGTGCCCATCGTCGCCGCCACTTTGGCGCCGTTCGTTGCCGTGGTGGCGATGGTGCCGCCGCTCGCCATCTTGCCCGTGCTGTTCGTGGCGTTCGGCCTCGGCGAGTTGGCGAAGGTCGTCCTGATCGCGCTCGGCATCACGCCCTTTCTCGTGCGCGACATCGCGTTTCGCGTCGCCGAGCTGCCGCGCGAGCTGTTGGTGAAGGCACAGACGCTCGGCGGCTCCACCTTGCAGATCGCGCTGCGCGTCGTCCTGCCGCAGATGCTGCCGCGCCTGCTTGCGGGCCTGCGGCTCGCGCTCGGCTCCGCCTGGCTCTTCCTCATCGCAGCCGAGGCCATCGCCGCCACCGAGGGGCTCGGCTACCGCATCTTCCTGGTCCGCCGCTTCCTCGCCATGGACGTGATCCTGCCTTATGTCGCGTGGGTCACGCTCCTCGCCTATCTCGCCGATACGCTCCTCGCCCAGCTTTCCCGCCGCCTCTTCCCCTGGGCGCACGTCCGGTGAGCCTGGTCGTCGATGGATTGTGGATGGCCTATGCCGAGCGCTCGGTCCTGGAGCGGGTCGACCTCGCCATCGCACCGGGCGAGTTGGTGACGCTGGTGGGTGCCTCGGGTTGCGGCAAGACGACGTTCCTGCGCATCCTTCTGGGCGACGAGCGGCCGAGCCGCGGCCGGATCACCCTCGACGGCCGGCCGCTGGTGGCGGAGCCCACGCCCGACCGCGGCGTGGTCTTCCAGCGCTACTCGGTCTTTCCCCACCTGACCGTGCTCCAGAACGCCATGCTGGGCCTCGAATTTCGTGAAGGCGGCGCCGTCGGCCGCCTCCGGGGGGAGCGCCGCCGCTCCGCCGCCGCGCGTGCCCGCGCCCTGCTCGCCCGCGTCGGCCTCGGCCATGTCGAAGGTGCTTGGCCGAGTGCCCTCTCCGGCGGCATGCAGCAGCGCTTGGCACTCGCCCAGGCGCTGATCCTGGAGCCGCGCCTGCTCTTGCTCGACGAGCCCTTCGGCGCGCTCGACCCCGGCATCCGCCTCGACATGCATGCGCTACTGCTGGAGCTCTGGCGCGAGACCGGCATGACCGTGGTCATGGTCACCCACGACCTCGCCGAGGCGTTCAAGTTGGGCACCCGCGTTCTCACCTTCGACAAGGTCCGCCACGACCCCCATGCGCCCGAGCGCTACGGTGCCACGATCACCTACGATCTGGCCGGGCGGAACCATTTACCGACCGCAGGCTGAGCCGCCGGACCGGGACAGCGCCGTGCGCGGCGCCGCCGTGTCCGCTATCCTCGAGCACACGAACGTTCGCCACCACGAGGTATTCACCCATGCCCACCATCCTCGCCCTGTCGGGCAGCCTCCGCCAGGGCTCCTACAACACGTCCTTGGCGCGCGCTGCGACCGAGCTGGCACCCGATGGCGTCGCGGTCGAGGTCGCGACCCTGCACGGCATCCCGCTCTACGACGGCGACGTCGAGGCCCGGGCCATCCCCGAGGCCGTCACGGCACTGGGTGACCGCATTCGCGCCGCCGACGCCGTGCTGCTCGTCTCGCCGGAGTACAACTACGGCATTCCTGGCGTGACCAAGAACGGGTTGGATTGGCTCTCCCGGCTGCAACCGCAGCCCTTCGCGCGAAAGCGTGTAGCGATCATGGGCGCCTCACCCGGCCGCTTCGGCACGGTGCGGATGCAGGGGCAGCTTCGCCAAGTACTCGTGCATTTCGACGCGGTCGTCTTGAGCAAGCCCGAGGTCATGGTTGCCGGCGCCGGTTCGGTGTTCGACGACCAGGGCCGGCTGACCGACGAGGCGACCCGCAAGCACGTCGCGAAGCTCCTGGAGGCGCTCGTCGCCGCCTGACCCTCGACCGCAGGCGCATCCTGGCGCAAAGGGAAGGGGACACCGGCGGGGAGGTGACGTCATGGTCCAGCGCGACGACTGGAACCTCGTCATGGTGCAGGCGGCGGAGGCGCTGGGCCGCCTGCCCGCAGGCAGCGACGGGCGCGTCGACTGGGGGCCGCTCAGGGTCGGCTTCGTCGACACCGGCTACACGCCACATCCGATCTTCGGCGACCTCGGTGCCGGCACCAGCTGGCTGCGGCCGACGGACGGGCTGAACCTCTGCGAAGTGGGCGAGCCACCGATCGATCCCTTGACCTACGAGGGCTCGCCCGGCCACGGCACGCGCATCGCCAGCGTCATCTGCGGCGACGCGCGTCGCCTGAAGACGCCGCCCGCGAGCGTGGTCGGAACCGCACCGGGCGTGCCGCTCGTGCCCTGCCGGGTGGTCAACTCCGTCATTCTGACGGGTGAGCGCAACCGCACCGCCGTCTCCGCCGGCATCCGCCATGCGATGGCGAAGGGCTGCCAAGTGGTGAGCATCAGCCTCGGCACTCCCACCTTTCCCTGGCGCAGCGGCCGCATGGGTCACGCGGTCGACGCCGCCTACGAGGCGGGCGTCATCGTCGTCGCCGCCGGTGGGCAGATGGTCGACCGCGTCACCTATCCGGGCAAGTTCAACCGCACCATCGGTTGCGGCGGCGTGACGTCGCAGCGGCGCGTGTGGCACGACTACGCCCATGCCGACGACTGCATCGACGTCTGGGCGCCGGCCGAGGCGGTGTTCCGCGCCGAGCCGGCGGTGCCACCGGGCACACAGCCCTTCGCGCCGGTGGAGGGCGACGATGCGGGCGCCTTCGCCACGGACGGCGCGCCGCCCGCCGGCGACGGCACGTTCGGCAAGGGTGCCGGCACCTCCTATGCTACCGCCCACGTGGCGGCGGCGGCGGCCATCTGGCTCCGCCATCACGGCAGTCTGCTCGATCAGACCTACGGGCCGGGCTGGCCGCGCGTCGAGGCCTTCCGCCTTCTTTTGCGGCGCACCGCCGGCACGCTCTTCGGCGGCACGCTGCGCAGCAAGGGTGCCGGCGTCCTCGCCATCGCCGACCTGCTCCGCCACGACTTGCCGACGCCCACGGAACTGCGCATGGCGACCCACGACCGCAACAAGTTCGCCTGACCCGGCCTCTTGGCTTCGCGCGGGCAGGGTCTATGGTCCAAAGCACATTCGGCGCGCGTCGGACCGCGTGCCGCCATAAACTCGAGGAGGCTGCCCCGATGACCGAACCCGTCCGCCGTCGTCCGGTGTTGAGAACCGCCCTTGCCGGTGCCGCGGCGCTCGCACTCACCGCCGCCTTCAGCAGCGATGCCCTGGCCCAAACCCTGCGCCTGTCGCACCAGTGGTCGACCAACGACATCCGCCACAAGGTCGCCGAGATCATCGCCGAGGAGGTGGCGGCCGCCGACGTCGGCCTGGAGATCCGCATCTTCCCGACGGCGTCCTTGTTCCAACCCAACGACCAGTGGGGGGCGGTCGCCGCCGGCCGGCTCGACATGGCGGTGCTGCCGCTGTCCTATGCGGGCGGCCGCCACCCCGAGTTCAACCTCACCCTGATGCCGGGGCTGGTGAAGAACCACGAGCACTCGGTCCGCCTCAACGAATCGCCGTTCATGGAGCGGATCGAGGAGATCATGAACGAGGCGGGTGCGGTCACCGTGGCCAAGGGCTGGCTCGCCGGAGGGTTCGCCGCCAAGGGCCGCTGCATCGCCATGCCGGAGGACGTCCAGGGCATGCAGATGCGGGCCGCCGGCCGCGCCTTCGAGCAGATGATCGCCGGCGCCGGTGCGTCCATCGCCTCGATGCCCAGCTCCGAGGTCTACAGCGCCATGCAGACCGGCGTGCTGGATGCCATCAACACGAGCTCGGCCAGCTTCGTCTCCTTCCGCCTCTACGAGCAGGTCGACTGCTACACCCCGGCCGGCGACTACGCGCTCTGGTTCATGTATCAGCCGGTCATCATGTCCAAGCGCGCCTACGACCGCCTCAGCGAAGAGCAGCGCGACGCCCTGCACGCCGCCGCCGCGAAGGCCGAGGCCTACTACGTCGAGGAAGCCGCCAAGGAGGACGCCGCGTCGGTCGAGGTGTTCGAGCGTGCGGGCGTCGAGATCCACCACATGACCGAGGCCGAGTTCGAGGCTTGGCGCCAACTCGCCCAGGAGACCTCCTACGCGGCCTTCGTCGAGGAGGTGAGCGGCGGCCAGGAAGTGCTCGACCTGGCGCTCGCCGTCGACTGACCACGGCCCCTGACGATCACGGTCCGGTGCGGCGACGCACCGGGCCGACGTGCGACCGGAAACGCCCATGCTGCTCTACGTCCGTGCGGTCCACACCCTGTCCCGGCTGGCGGGGCTGGCGGCGGCTCTGATGATCGTCGCCGCGGTGGTCCTCGTCTGCCAGCTGGTCATCGTGCGCTACGTGCTGAATGCCTCGACCGTGTGGCAGACCGAGACCGTCATCTTCCTCATGGTCGGCGCCACGCTGGTCGGCATGCCCTACGTCCAGCTGATCCGCGGCCACATCAACGTCGACCTGTTGCCGCTCTACCTGCCGCCACGCCCCCGCCGCTGGCTGTTCCTCGGCTGCATCGCGGTCCAGGCCGCCGCCGTCCTCGTCATCGGCTTCTACGCATTGGAATTGTTCCTCGAAGCGTGGGAACGCAATTGGCGCTCGGCCTCGGTCTGGGGGCCGCCCTTGTGGATCCCCTATCTCGCCATGCCGCTCGGCTTCGGCCTGCTCATCCTGCAATACGTGGCCGACCTCCTGATGGCGTACCGGGTCGACGACCCGTTCACCCAAGCGGGCGATGCCAGCCGGGTCGCCGACCACGTCGAGGGCCGGGGCTGATGGACCCGATGACCCTCGCCGGTGTCGTCGGCATCGTTACCCTCGCCGTCCTCTTCTCCGGCGTCTCGGTCGGCTTCGGCCTGATGATCGTCTCGATGGGCTTCATCTTCGCCTTCGACGGCGCCTGGGGGCTCCAGGTCCTGCCCGAGATCCTGTTCGGCAAGCTCGACAGCTTCGCGCTCCTCTCCATCCCCATGTTCATCCTCATGGGCGCCGCCGTCGCCTCCTCCCGTGCCGGGGGCGACCTCTATACGGCGCTGGACCGTTGGCTGACCCGTGTCCCCGGCGGCCTCGTCATCTCCAACCTCGGCGCCTGTGCCCTCTTCTCGTCGATGTCGGGCTCGTCGCCCGCGACCTGTGCCGCCATCGGCAAGATGGGCATCCCGGAGATGCTCAAGCGCGGCTATCCGCAAGGGGTGGCGGCCGGCTCCATCGCCGCCGGCGGTACGCTGGGCATCCTCATCCCCCCGTCGGTGACGATGATCGTCTACGGCATCGCCACCGAAACCTCGATCGGCCGCCTTTTCCTCGCCGGATTGGTCCCCGGCCTGATGCTAACCGGCCTCTTCATGGCCTGGGCCCTCTTCTCCACCTGGTGGCAGACCGGCGGCGACGTGATCGCCACCAAGCGCCGCTTCACGCTCAAGGAAAAGCTGGAGGTCCTGCCCCGCGTCCTGCCCTTCCTGATCGTCATCGTGCTGGTGCTGGTGGCACTCTACGGCGGTATCGCCACGCCGTCGGAGACCGCCGGCGTCGGCGCCGTCCTCTGCATCCTCTTGGCCGTCGTCATCTACCGCATGTGGCAGGGCCACCTGATCTGGGCGATGTTCCGCGACTGCACCAAGGAATCGGTGATGCTGCTCGTCATCATCGCCGCCTCCGGCCTCTTCTCCTACATGCTATCCAGCCTGTTCATCACCCAGACGGTGGCACAGCAGATCATCGCCATGGACCTCAATCCATGGATGCTGATGCTCTACATCAACCTCTTTTTGCTGGTCGCCGGCTTCTTTCTGCCGCCCGTGGCCGTCATCCTGATGGCCGCGCCGATCCTTTTGCCCATCGTCGTCAATGCCGGCTTCGATCCCTACTGGTTCGCGGTCGTGCTCACCATCAACATGGAGATCGGCCTCATCACCCCGCCGGTCGGCCTCAACCTCTACGTCATCAACGGCATCGCCCCCACCATCCGCCTCCAGACCATCCTCTGGGGCTCCTTGCCCTATGTCGGTTGCATGGTGGTCGCCATCCTCCTGCTCTGCCTCCTCCCCGGCATCGCCACCTTCCTCCCCGACCTCGTCATGGGCCCCGCCGTGTTCTGAGCGAGCCGAAGAGGCGCACCCCCAAGCGACGACCCCGCCGTCGTCTCCGGTCCGGGAGGCCGAAGGCGGGTGGCAAGCCGACATCCCGGTTGCGGTACGGGGATCGCCGCCCGCACTAGCGGAGATTTCGGGCCGCGCTTCCGCTGTCCATCCTCGCGGCATCGACATGACGGCCCCCGCTCGATCCTCGACGGCTGCGGCGCGGCGATCTCGTGCGTCGCCGCTGTCGCCGGTCGGTGACGTCACCTGCCGCTTCCTCCGCCCTCGCGGTCGCTCGTGGGGTTGGCCGCGGGGGCGAGGCGGATGTTTGCCTCCTCGGCTTCCAGGGTCAGGGCGGCGAGGGCGAGGCGGCTTTCGCGGATGAGTTCGAAGGCGGCGGTGACCAGGGCGAGAAAGCCGATACCGCCGGCGACGGCGGCGCCGGCCGCGTCGATACCGTAGAGCGGGCCGATGCCGAACATGGCGAGCACGGCACCGATGATGGCCAGCATGGTAGCGAGCGCGAACATGCCGGCGGCCAGGTAGAGCCCGCCCATGGCGCGGGCGATGACGCGGGCGCGGCGCTGGTTGGCGGCGAGGTCGCGGCGCAGGATCGGGCGGAGTTCGGCGGGTGCGGTGGCGATCTCGGCCAGGAGGGTGCGGGAGCGGTCGACCGAGCGGGCGAAGCGGTTGGTGGTCGAGAGGGTCAGCAGCGAGGTGGCGTTGGTCAAAAGCGCCGGCCCGGCGATGGCGGACAGGATGACGAAGGTGGTGTCGACGGCTGGGTCCAAGGGGCGTTCCTCCGCTCGCGGCCGGTCGCCCGAAACCTAGCCGTGCGCCACCGAACGGACTAGCTGAATGGCATGAGCGGACCGGCGGACATGACCGGCAAGGTGGTGCTGGTGACCGGGGCGACGACCGGCATCGGCGCCCGGACGGCGACGAGCCTGGCCGAAGCGGGCGCGCGGGTGCTGGTGCATGGGCGCGACCGGGCGCGCATCGAGGCGGTCGCGCGCGCGGTCGGCGGCGTGCCGCTGGCCGCCGACTTCGCGTCGTTGGCCGACGTGCGGGCGATGGCCGCCCAGGTGCTGCGGGCGACCGACCGGCTCGACGTGCTGGTCAACAACGCCGGGCTGATGCGCGACCGGCCGGTGCTGACCGCCGACGGCTACGAGACGACCTTCCAGGTCAATCACCTCGCCCCGTTCCTCCTCACCGGGCTGCTCTGCGACCTGCTCGTCGCCTCGGCGCCGGCGCGGGTGGTCAACGTGGCCTCGCGCATGCACGAGCGGGTGAAGCGCTTCGACCCCCAGGACCTGCCCGAACCGGCCAAGTTCGACGGGCTCGAAGCCTACAACCGCTCGAAGGCCTGCAACGTGCTGTTCACCCGTGAGTTGGCGCGCCGGCTCGCCGGCACGGGCGTGGTCGCCAACGCGCTGCATCCGGGGTTCGTGGCGAGCCGGTTCGGCCGCGACGGCGACCTCGGTTTCGGCTACGAATTGTTCTTCCGCCTGCTCCGGCCGGTGATGGTCTCGGTGGAGCAGGGGGCGGACACGGTCATCTGGCTCGCCGCGGCGCCGGAGGCTGCCGCGTTCAGCGGGCTCTACTTCGAAAAGCGCCGCGAGCGTGCGCCGGCCGTGTTCGCGACCGATCCGGAAGCGGCGGAATCGCTGTGGGAGCTGTCCGAGCGGCTGGTTGCCGCCGACTGAAGGAGACGACGCGTGCAGGACGCCGCCGATGCCGGCCTCGATATCCTCCTCGCCTTGGCCCAGGACCCGCTACGCACCGACCGGCCCGAGGCGGGGCGGCCGTTCGAGGTGGTGTCGGACTACCAGCCGGCGGGCGACCAGCCGGCGGCCATCGCCGAGTTGATCCAGGGCATCCGGGGCGGCGAGAAGGATCAGGTGCTGTTGGGCGTCACCGGCTCGGGCAAGACCTTCACCATGGCCCGCGTCGTCGCCGACGTGCAGCGGCCGGCCATCGTCCTCGCGCCCAACAAGATTCTGGCGGCACAGCTCTACGGCGAGATGAAGAGTTTCTTCCCCAACAACGCCGTCGAGTACTTCGTCAGCTACTACGACTATTACCAACCCGAAGCCTACGTGCCGCGCAGCGACACCTATATCGAGAAAACGGCGAGCATCAACGAGCAGATCGACCGCATGCGGCACTCGGCGACCCGCGCACTTTTGGAGCGCGACGACGTGATCATCGTCGCGTCGGTCTCCTGCATCTACGGCATCGGCTCGCCCGAACTTTATTCGCAGATGGTCGTCGCCGTGAAGAAAGGCAGCACCATCGACCGCACCAAGCTGTTGCGCGCCTTCGTCGAGCTGCAATACAAGCGCACGAGCCTGGACCTCCAGCGCGGCTGGTTCCGCGCCAAGGGCGATACCGTCGAGATCTTTCCCTCGCACCTGGAGGACACCGCCTGGCGGCTGTCCCTGTTCGGCGACGAGGTCGAGCGGATCGTGGCCTTCGACCCCCTGACCGGCGAGAAGCAGGGCGATCTCGACCAGATCAAGCTCTACCCCAACAGCCACTACGTCACGCCCCGGCCGACGCTGGCGGGCGCCGTCGAGCGCATCAAGGTGGAGCTGGCCGAGCGGCTGGAGGAGTACCGCACGCTGGGCCGGCTGCTCGAGGCGGAGCGGCTGGAGCAGCGCACCACCGCCGACATGGAGATGATGCTGACGACGGGGAGCTGTCCCGGCATCGAGAACTACTCGCGCTACCTGACCGGCCGCGCGCCCGGCGAACCGCCGCCGACGCTGTTCGAGTACATCCCCGAGCACGCGCTCCTCATCGTCGACGAGAGCCACGTCACCGTGCCGCAGGTGGGCGGCATGTACAAAGGCGACTTCGCCCGGAAGTCGACGCTCGCCCAGTTCGGCTTCCGCCTGCCGTCGTGCATGGACAACCGTCCCCTCAAGTTCGAGGAGTGGGATGCCATGCGGCCGCAGACGGTGTTCGTCTCGGCGACGCCTGGCCCCTGGGAGCTGGAGCGAACCGGCGGCGTGTTCGTCGAGCAGGTGATCCGCCCGACCGGGCTGGTCGACCCGGTCTGCGAGGTGCGGCCGGTGGAGCACCAGGTCGACGACCTTTTGTTCGAGGCCAAGGCGTGCGCCGCCAAGGGGCTGCGCACCCTCGTCACCACCCTGACCAAGCGCATGGCCGAGGATTTGACCGAATACCTGCACGAGCAGGGGGTGCGGGTGCGCTACATGCACTCCGACATCGAGACGCTGGAGCGCATCGAGATCGTCCGCGACCTGCGGCTTGGCCGGTTCGACGTGCTGGTCGGCATCAATCTTCTGCGCGAGGGACTGGACATCCCGGAATGCGGGCTGGTCGCCATCCTCGATGCCGACAAGGAGGGCTATCTCCGCTCGAGCACGTCGCTCGTCCAGACCATCGGCCGCGCGGCGCGCAACGTCGATGGCAAGGTGCTGCTCTACGCCGACCAGATGACGCGCTCGCTCACGGCAGCACTCGGGGAGACCGAGCGGCGGCGGGAGAAGCAGCTCGCCTACAACGCCGAGCACGGCATCACGCCCCAGACCATCAAGCGCCAGATCGCGCAGCTCTTGGCCGACGTGGCCGAGCGCGACTACGTCACCGTCGACATCGGCGACGACGCACCGGCCTCGATGGCGGGCATGGACCTCCAGACGCACATCGGCGCACTCGAGAAACGGATGAAGGACGCCGCCGCCAACCTGGAGTTCGAGGAGGCGGCGCGGCTCCGGGACGAGATCAAGCGCCTGGAGGCGGGCGAGTTGGGGCTGAAGCCGGGCGAGGCGCGGCGCTCGAAGGACGACTACGCGCCGCAGAAGCGCACGGCCGACCGCAAGCCGCGGATGACCAAGGGCAAATGGTCGGGCAAGCCAAAGCGGGGGCGGTGACGCGCTCGACGCCGACCGCGGCACGGTAGCGCCAGTGTTGCGGGCGCGCGGCAGGGGCAGGGCTCGCGCCGACGTTCAGCCACGCTCGGCAGTGGGGCCGTCGAGGCTCCGCCGGATCGCCTTGGCGAGTTCGGTGAAGTGGACCGGCTTCTGCAGGAAGTTCGACTCCGGCGGCAGCGTCGCCCCCTCGGCCAGAGCCGCGGCGGCGTTGCCGGAGGCGAACAGGACACGGATGCCCGGCCGCAGCCGGGCCGCCGTTCGGGCGAGGGCGAGCCCGTCGACGCCACCCGGCAGCCCGACGTCGGTCAGCAGCAGGTCGACCGGGGTGTCCCTTTGCAGCACGCTGAGCGCCCCGGCGGCGTCGGTGGCCGATTCCACATGGTATCCGAGTTGGACGAGCGCGCGCTCGAGCCAGGCGAGCACCGCCGGCTCGTCCTCGACCAGCAGCACGCGTTCCTCGCCGCCGACCAGGGCGCCGCCGTCGACGATCTGCGGGGCAGCGTGGGCGGGCATCGCCGCGGCCGGGAGGTACAGCACGACCGACGTGCCCTGGCCCGGCGTCGAGCGAAGGGCGACGTGCCCGCCGCTCTGGCGGGCGAAGCCGTAGACCATGGCGAGCCCGAGGCCACTGCCGCGGCCTTGCGACTTGGTCGTGAAGAAGGGATCGAAGGCCCGCTCCCGGACCTCGGGGGACATGCCGCTACCGTCGTCGCGCACCTCGATCCGCACGAAGGTGCCGGGCTCCATTTCGGCCGCCAGTTCCTCGCAAGCCGCGCGATCGAGGTCCACGGCGCCGACCTCGACCTCCAGTCGGCCGTGCCCGGCCATGGCGTCGCGCGCATTCAGCGCGAGGTTGAGCAGCGCATTCTGCAGTTGCACCGGATCGACGAGCGCTGCGGGCAGCTTCGGGGCGAAGTCGAGCTCGACGGCGATGCCGGGGCCGAGGGCGCGGGCGAGGACCGCATCCCAGTCGCGCACCAGTTGCTGCACGTCGACGGGGCGCGGCGCCAGCGGCTGGCGGCGGGCGAAGGCCAGGAGTTGAGCCGTGAGGTGGGCCGCCTGCTCGCACGCCTTCACCGCGAGGTCGATCGCCTTGCGGTCGCTCGCATCGAGTCCCGGCGCATCGGCCAGCATCTCCAGATTGCCCAGGATCACGGTGAGGAGATTGTTGAAGTCGTGCGCGACGCCGCCGGTAAGCTGGCCGATGGCATCCATCTTGTGCGCCTGGCGAAGCTCGGCCTCGGCCCGCACGCGTTCCGTCACGTCGCGGAAGTAAACGGTCAGGCCGTCGGCATGCGGGAAGGCGCGGATCGCGTGCCACTCGCCGAACGCGGCGTAGAACAGGTCAGTGCTGCGCTCCTCGCCGGTCGCGATTGCGTCCTCGTAGACCGGTCGGAGTTCGCTCGCCGCGGACGGCCCCACGGTCTCCCATAGGCTCCGGTCGATCAGCTCCGCGCAGGACCCCCGCAGCAACTCGCAGGCGCGCGGGTTGAGATAGGTGAAACGCCACTCGTGATCGAGCGAGTACACCGCATCGGAGATCGACCGGAAGATCGTGTCGATCTTCGCGTGACTCGCGTCGAGTTGGCGTCGGCTCGCCTCGCTCGCCTCCAGGGCGACACGTCGATCCTCCAACAACTCCAGCTTGTGCAGGGCCGTCGTGGCGACGCGGGCGAGTTGCTCCACGACCGCCCGGTCTTCCGGACTCAGGGTCTCGCCGGCGCGACGGCGCACGTCGATCAGGCCGGCCACTCGACCGTCGTTGCCGGCAAGCTCGATCGCCACCGCTCCCCCGTCGCTCGTCTCCGGCGTCGCGTTCCTGTGGACCCCGTGGGGGTCGGGTCGGGTCCAGCGCACGTCGGCTTGGCTGCGCGCCAGCACGGTCTCGATGCCCTCGACCAGCAGATCGAACAGACCGGGCACGGTGGCGGCGCCGATCAGACGTTCGCTCGCCGCGGCGATCGCCCGTTGCCGCGCCTCCTGCAGCAGCAGGCCGCGTTCCCAGCGTGCATAGCTCTGCACCGTCGCCGCCGTGAGCAAGGTCAAGATGGCGAGAACGACCGCGAGGCTCGCCGCGTTCCACCAGAGTTCGTGCCGCCAGGGTGCCAGCACGGTGGCCATGTCGATGCCAACCAGGACGGCGACGCCGTAGGGATCGACGCGGTCGTAGGCGCTGATGCGTTCGATGCGGTCGGTGAGGTAGGTCATGCGGACGACGCCGTGATCGTCGTTCGGCAGCCACTCCTCCATCAGCGGATGACCGGCGAGAGAGACCTCGGCGAGCGTCTCGTTCCACGGTGTATGGGCGATCAAGCCGCCGTGCGGCGCCACCACCGAGACCACGCCGCCGGCAGGCAGGTTCAAGGTGCGGTGAATGCCCAGGACGTAGTCCACGGCCAACGAGGCGGCGGCGACGCCGACCAACTCGCCGTCGGCGTTCGTGACGGGCTTGGTCACGTTCACGATCGGCCGATCGTGCGACAGGTTGAACCGCCCGCGTATCTGATGGCCGATGACGAGGCCGCCCTCGCCCTCGAGCTGTCGCCTCACGGCGAAACGGTCGGCGAGGTCGATTGGCGGTGGGTCGACGAACGACGAGGTGACCACCAGCGTGCCGGTCGCGTCGGTCACCCAGAACGCGTAGGTCGAAGGTGAGTGGAGCTGCCAATCGACGAGGAAATCGTGCAGCGTGGTGCGCGCTTCCGGGCTGTCCCAGCCGATCGTGCCGGCGAGCGCGGCGCTGCTGGAAACGCCTGCATCGATCAGGCGGAGGATGTCTCCCATCTGCTCGCCGAGGGCTCGCGTCGTCGTGCTGACCAGCGTTTCGTGCTGCCGGATCGCCTGCCCGTAGTCCCGGTAGACGGCGAGACCGTGGAACGACACGGCGGCAACGATGCCGAGCGCGTACAGCCAGAGCGCAACACGTTTGGGGCGGAGCCGCCTCACCGTCGATCCACTCGTTCGGAGTCGCACGCGGCGCTGCGCATGACCAACGCGAGGCCGGGGCCAGCGCCGGTTGACGAGTCGGCAACGAGCCCGAGCCCGAGCCCGGTCAGCCGTTCGATCAATTCCGCCGGTATCCGCGCCATCGCTCGGTCGCCGCGCACGTCGCCGACGAGCGCGAAGCACAGTCGTGCGTGGGAACCGTCTCCATCGCATCTGACGACCAGCCGTACGACGTGGCGCCACGGATCGTGCGGCGTGGATAGAGCCAGAAGCGAAGCCACGATTTCCTCCAGGACGTCGGCCGACGCACGGACCCAAATCGCGTCCAACGGCAACACCGTGCCCACCTGAATGTTCCCAGGCAATAGGACACGCAGCCTATGCGCAAGCGCTCGGACGAAGGTGGTGAGATCGAGGAGGTCGCGCGGGGCCGCCGCGTCGTCGTCGACCGCCGACGGCGCCGGGGACGAGTCCGCAAGCGTCTCGAAGCTGCACAGCGCCCAAGGCTCGTTGCCGTCGCCAGCGGCCAAAGGCTGGATGCGCAGCGCCACCGTCCGACCTTTGGCACGGCCCGTGGCCAAGCGGACCTGGCCGTGGAAGGTGCGACCGCTGCCGGCCGCTTCGTGCGCGGTGTCGGGCTCGGGGATCTCGAGCAGGCTCCAAAGCGCCGTTCCGACCAACCCGTCCCCGCCGATCAGTCGGCGGGCGTGGCTGTCGGCATAGAGGACGCGCATCGCTCGTGTGGCGACGCTGCAGACGAGGAAGCCGGCCCGCGGTTCGGCATCGTCGGCGGCAGCCGTCGGGTCGCGCATCGGTGGAGACGCCCCACGTCCAGCCCGCGCGACGTCGTCCGACGCTGGCATGTAGCCGAGGTCCATGTTCCTAGACCGCCTGCGTGCGCGGGCATCGGAGCTCGTGGCGGCTGACGCTTCCGAAGCAACCTAGGGTTTTGTCACCCGGCACGAGTGCTTGCTGTCGATCTTCGCGGGAGTCGGGCCGATGCGAGCGATGAACCGGCATATCGATTTGGGGGTTGCCGTCAGGCATTCCGTCCTGCATCGTCAACCTCTGCGTTTATGCCACGAGCAGGTGGATCCGCCGTGTTGATCGGGTTACACCGCCGACCTGTCTCTCGCGTGTCAACCATCGGACGTTGCGCCGCGTCACCAACCGTGTCACGTCAGGTTGTGTCAGCTTTTGTAGCCGGGGTGATGCGTCCGACCCGGTCGCCTCGAGGACGAGCGGCTGGACCAACGCGCCGGACGGGCGGCGTGACGTCGGGGTAGGTTATGTCGGGTGAGCTTGGCGTCGGTCGCTTTCGGGTGCTGCTGGTCGAGGATCAGGCCGAACTCGCGGAGACGGTTCGCACCTATCTGAGCCGATACGAGTTCGAGATCGCGGTCGCACGAAGCGGACTGGCAGCCCGCGAAGCCTTCCAGACCTCGCGTCCCGATATCGTCATCCTCGACCTAGGCCTGCCCGATACCGACGGGACGCTGCTCCTGGGCGATTTCGCTGCCGTCGCCAACGTGCCCGTGGTGGTCGTCACCGGCCGGGCCGACGAGGTCGACCGCGTCGTCGGTCTGGAACTCGGTGCCGTCGACTACGTCACCAAACCCTTCTCGCTACGCGAACTGCTGGCGCGGCTGCGTACCCATTTGCGCCACCGCAGCCGCGATGCCACGAGCGCACCGGACACCCACCGCCTCGGACCCTACGTGATCGATCCTGCGCATCGGGAGATCAGGAACGGCGACCGGCGCATCGAACTGACCGGCGCGGAACTCGATCTCCTATTGCTGCTCTTGGACAACGACACCGTCACGCGGGACGAGATCGCCACACGCATCCTGCGCAAACCGTATAACCCGGGCGACCGGTCGGTCGACCAGCTCGTCTACCGCCTGCGCGCCGGCCTCGGCGACGTCCCTTGGGGAGCCATCGAGAGCGTGCGCGGCATCGGCTACCGCCTATTGCGTCCCTGAACCGGCGCCCCCGACCGGGTGCCGGCTTCGGTTCGCATCGACATCCTCGCGCTAGGCGTCCGCGATCCTCGTCTCCATCATACCGACGGCCCGGCAAGCCCATCTGGCCGACCACGATGGATAGACGTAGCGGTGCGCAAGATCATCCACATCGACATGGACGCGTTCTTCGCCGCGGTGGAGCAGCGTGACGATGCGTCGTTGCGCGGCCGCCCCATCGCCGTCGGCGGCGCGTCGGGCCGCGGCGTGGTGATGACCGCGAGCTACGAGGCGCGCCCGTTCGGCGTCCGCTCGGCGATGCCGTCGGTGACCGCCCGGCGCCTCTGTCCCGACCTCCGCTTCGTGCCGGCGCGGATGGAGGTCTACCGCGAGGTCAGCCGGCAGATCCGCGCCATCTTCAGGGCGCACGCCGACGTGGTGGAGCCCTTGTCGCTCGACGAGGCCTATCTCGACGTCACGCAGCGCGCCGCCCGCGGCCGCGCCGTCGCCATCGCCCGCGCGATCAAGGCCGAGATCCGCACGGCGACCGGCCTCACCGCGTCCGCCGGGCTCTCGATCAACAAGTTCCTCGCCAAGGTCGCCTCCGACATGGACAAGCCGGACGGCCTGACGGTGATCCGCCCGGAGGAGGTCGACGGCTTCGTTGCCGCCCTGCCGGTCGAGCGCTTCCACGGCGTCGGGCCGGTCACCGCGCGAAAGCTGCACGAGTTGGGCTTTCGCACCGGCGCCGATCTGCGCGCGGCGGGCTTGGCGCCGCTGGTCGGTCGTTTCGGTCGCTTCGGCGCGCATCTCTGGCACGTCGCCCACGGCCGCGACGACCGTGAGGTGCGCGCCGACCGCGCGCGCAAGTCGGTCGGCTGCGAGCGCACCTTCGCCCGCGACCTGGTCGGCCGCGAGGCGTTGGTGGCGGCGCTTTGGCCGATCGCGACCAAGCTGGAGGACCGCATCCGCCAAGCGGGCGTGCGCCCGCGCACACTTACCCTGAAGGTCAAGGACGACCGCTTCCGGGTGCAGACCCGTGCCGGCCGCCTGCCGGCGCTCGATGCTTCGACCCTACTCGCCGTCGGCACGACCCTGCTCGACGAGGCCGACCTGCGCCGCCCGGTTCGCCTGCTCGGCCTCGCCGGCTCGCACCTCGCCTCGAGCGACGATCAACTCGACCTGTTCGCCGTCGGCCCTGGCGAAGCCGTGCCGGCGCGGCCATAACGAGCGGATGGGTGCGGTCCATTCGATCCCGGCGGAGCAGCCCTTCGCCCCGGCTCTGGCGCGCGGGCTGCTGGAGGCTTACGGGCCCGTCGAACTCGCTCGCCTCCGGCTGCTCCTGCCGAGCCGGCGCGCCTGCATCGTCGTCCGCGACGCCTTCGTCGAGGTGGCGGCAGGGGCGCCGCTGCTGCTGCCGCGGCTGATCCCCGTCGGCGATGCCGCCGGCGAAATGGCGGTGATCGATCCGGATCTCGCCCTCGCCGTGCCGCCGGAGCTGGATGACCTCCGGCGTCGGCTCGTGCTGATGGAACTGGTGCGGGCGCAGGATGCGACGCTGCCCGACGAGCAGGCCTTCCGTCTCGCCGACGACCTCGCCGTGTTGCTCGACGAACTGGCGGTCGAGGACGTGGGCCTCGACGCCCTGGCGACCCTCGACTTCGCCGAGGCCCCGGACCATGCGCAGCAGGTGGGTCTGTTCCTCACGAAGCTGGCGGAACTTTGGCCCGGCCTCGTCGAAGCGGAAGGGGCGATGCCGCGGATCGAACGGCGCCGCCGTCTCCTGCGCGCCGTGGCCGAGCATTGGCGCGCCGCCCCGCCGGGGCCGGTCGTGCTGGCGGGCGTGACCGGTAGCGTGATGGCGGTGGCCGAACTGGCGGTGACGGTCGCACGGCTGCCGGAGGGCGTCGTCGTCCTGCCCGGTCTCGACCCCGATCTCGACCCCGACCGCTGGGCTGCCCTGCCGCCGAGCCACCCGCAATGGGGCTTCGTGCGCCTGCTCGGCATGCTGGACCGGATGCCGGCCGACGTCCGACCCTGGCCGGGAACGAGCACCGGCGCACCCCTCGACCGACGCCGGCTGTTGGCACGTATGGCCAACCCCGCGGGCTGGCCGGCCCCGCCGCTCGACCTCGCCGCCGCGTTGCGGGACACGGCGCTATTGGAAGCGCCCGACCTCGCCACCGAGGCGCTGGCCATCGCCCTCGAACTCCGCCGCGTCCTCGACGATCCCGAGGCGCAAGCGGTCGTCGTGACGCCCGATCGCCAACTCGCGCGGCGCATCGCCGCCGAGTTGCAGCGCTTCGGTGTGCAGGTGGAGGACACGGCCGGCCAGCCGCTCGACCAGACCGCGCCCGGCAACTTCCTCCTCTTGGCGGCGCATGCCTGGCTCGATCCGGACCCGGTCGTGCCGTTCCTGGCGCTGCTCAAGCACCCCTTGGCCCGAGCCGGGCTCGCTGGCGGCGACTGCCGGCGCCACGCGCGGCGGATCGAGCGACGGCTCAGGCGCGCTGGCGGCGGCGCCGATGGCTGGCCGGCCTTGGCCGAGGCGGCCGAAGCGGCGGGACACGAGACGCGCGCCTGGTACGCGTCCCTCCACGCCGCCGCAGAACCGCTCGCGGCCCTGCGGACAGCGGGCCGGGCAACGCTCGCGGAGCTGTTCGACGCGCACCTCGCCCTGATCGACCGGCTCGCCCGCGATGCCGGCGGCAGCGACGCCGAGCTTTGGGCGGGTGCGGCCGGCGAGACGCTGCAGGACTTCCTCCAGGCGGCGCATCGCTCGGTCCAGGGCATCGGCGCCATCGCCGTTGCCGCCTACGCGCCGATCCTCGCCACCGCCATGGCGGCGACGGCCGTCCGCCGGCCGCACGCGGCGCATCCGCAGATCGAGCTTTTGGGCCGCTTCGAAGCGCGTCTCGCCAGCGCCGACCTGGTCGTCCTCGCCGGGTTGAACGAAGGGGTGTGGCCGGCAGCGGCCGAGCCTGGCCCCTGGCTCGGCCGGCGGC
>JBJHBG010000054.1:0-31731 GCA_050485385.1 Geminicoccaceae bacterium
TCGGCGGAGTCGGTGCCCAACTCGCATGCGAGCACTTGGCCGAGCGGCCGGCCCTCCAGCCTCGCGCGGGCGATGCCGACCGCATCGAGGAAGGCGTCGCTGACTACGGCGACGGTGAAGTCCGGGGGACGCAGCACGGCGAGCTTGCCCGGTGCCGCGTCGAACAGCGCCCGGTACTGCCGCGCCGCCGCCTCCGCGGCCTCGCGGCTGGCGCGCTCGCGGGCGAGGGCGGCGTCGCGCTCGCGCTCCATCGCGACAACGGCGGTGACGTCGCGCACCGCGACCAAGCGGGCGAGCTCGCCGCGAAAGCGGATGTTGCGCGCGCGCACGTCGGCGTAGAGCAGTTCGCCCGTCTTCGTCAGGTGTCGCCACACGCCGTGGTCGTCCAGCCCATCGGTCGAGAGCCGCAGCGCCGCGGTCAGTCGATCGCGGTCCTCCGGCGGGCGGATGTCGAGCACGGTCATCGCCAGAAACTCGTCGCGGCTGTAGCCGTAGCGCCGGATCGCGGCTTCGTTGACCTCAAGAAACCGCAGGCCGTCCAGGTCGCGCACCCACATCGGATCGGGGTGATCGCGGAAGAACGATGCCTCGGCCGCTTCCTGTGTTTGATCGTCGACGGTCACGCCGCATGCTCTCTTGGCTCATCCTGGGTCGCGCCGAGCCCGACCCAATTCCTAGAACCTTCTACCCTCGAAGGGAACGAGACCATCGCCCAAAGCGAGAAATTTCGCCAGTCATCGCGCGACACGCGCAGATTGCGCGTCATAGGCGATTGATCGAAAAAACTCTACAATCAGAAGTAGACAAGATAGGAAAGAACCCTCGAGTCGATCCGGAGACGACGCAATGGGTGCCGGCGTCGGGCAGCGTGCCAACCGAAGGCGACCGCGTCATGCCGCAGCGTTCGTTGCCGCGCTCGTGGCGCTGTTCGCCCTCTCCGCCCACGCGCAACACTTGCTGGTCGGCTCGGCCTGGGTGGTCGACGCCCCGACCAAGATTGCGGCGACGCGCGGCTGGTTCAACGAGGGCGTGCCGCCCGACGCGGCCGAACGCATCGAGGTCGTGTACGCGACCTCGGGCCAGGAAGCGATCGCCCACCTGCTTCGCAACCAGGCGACGTTCGCACTGGCGGCACCGTCGCCGGTCGCCGATGCCGTGCTCGCCCAGGCGCACGCCGGGGACCGTGACGAGGACGTCGTCGTTCTGGCGTCCGTCGGCCTCTCGAACCAGACCCACGACGTGGTCGCTTCGCGGGCAAGCGGCATCCGCGAGCCGTCGGACATGGTCGGAGCGCGACTGGGCGTTCTGATCGGCTCGTCGGCGCACATGGCGTGGGTGGGCTTCGCCGCCGCGGCCGGCATCGACGGCGCCACCGTCGAACTCGTCGATCTGACACCCGAAGCGCATGCCGAAGCGATGCAGCGGGGCGAGGTGGACGCGGTGATGACCTGGGAGCCCTATGCCACGCGGATCGCCGAGGGACTGGGCGACGACGCCGTTCGCTTCGGCACGCGCGAACTGTACAGCGTCAACTGGCTTCTGCTGACGAAACGCCGGACCGCGGAGACGATGCCCGATCTGGTCGATCGGGTGCTGCGGGCTTATGTGCGCGCCGTCGCCTATCGGCATGCGGACCCGGCCGCTGCGCTCAGACTCCACGCCGATGTCGGCAACGTCGACATCGGCACACTGGACCGGCTGGAAGAGCACGTGATTTGGCGCGTCGAACTCGGCTGGTCGGTGCTTGCCAACATGGACGGCCAAATCCGGTGGCAGGCCGCGCGCCGCGGATCGCGGCTGCTGCCGGTGCCACCCGACTATCTGCACGCCGATGCCCTGAGGCGGCTGCATCCGGAGCGGATCGTGATCCCGGCGCATCTGGCCGGTTCGTCAGGTTCGGTGCCGTCCGACCGTTCGCCATGACCCTGCGCGGTCTGGCCCGGTTCGTCCTCGTCGGCGCCTTGGTCGGTCTCCTGATCATGGCCGGGCTGACGGTGCTCGGCTGGCGCGCCGTTCAAGCCGATCTCGACCAGATCCGCCGGCTGGAGACCCTGCGTCATCGGGCGACCGAGCTGTCGATCAGTATCGACTATGCCACCATGCTGCGCAGCGAATCGCCGCTGTTCGACCGGCTCGCCGACGATGCACGGGCGCTGGCGCGAGACGTCGGTGCGTTCGACGAGCCGATCGCCCGCGGTGCCAGCCAGCGCCTGATGGAGATCGCGTTTCTCGCCGCTGCGGCAAGCGACACGGTGCGCGCGCTGGGCGGTACGCCCACGGGCGCCGAACGGCTCCAGTTGGTTGGCCAGCAAATGCGCCTCTACCAGTATGACCTGGTCGACGTCTTGAGAGAGCTGTCGGTCGAGCGCTCGGAGCGGGTGTTCACGCGCATGGCATGGGGGCTCGCGGCATTTTCGGCGGTGGCGCTGGCGGTCGCGGCGCTGGGTTTCGTCCAGGCGACCGCCATCCATCGCCGGCTTCTCGGGCCGGTGCGGGCGATCGACCGGGCCCTCGGCGACGTCGCGGCAGGCGACACGGCCACCCGCATCCCGGCCCTGCGCGACGACGAACTCGGCGCGCTCGCCCGTTCGTTCAACCGCATGATGGACGAGCGTGGGCGCGTCGAGGCCGAGCTTCGGCAGAGCGAGGAACGCTTCCGCTCGGTGGCGACGGTGTCGGCTGACGTCGTCTCCGACTGGAACCTCGAGCGCAACGAGGTCTGGTGGAGCGACGGCATGCAGCGCACTTTCGGCCACGATCCCGGCGAGACCGAGGCCAGCGACGCGGTTTGGAGCCAGAATCTGCATCCCGAGGATCGTGAGCGCGTGCTCGCCACGTTCGATGCGATCGAGCGCTCGACGACCTCGACCTGGGAGCAGGCTTACCGGTTTCGTCGCGCCGACGGGTCGTTCGCCCACGTGCGCGACACGGGCGTGGTGCTGCGCGACGAAACCGGCGCGGCGCGGCGCATGATCGGCGCGATCAGCGACCTGAGCGAGCGTCTCGATTTGGAAGCGCGGTTGCGGCAGGCCCAGCGGTTGGAGGCGGTGGGCCAGCTCACCGGCGGCGTCGCCCACGATTTCAACAACCTCTTGACCGTCGTGCTCGGCAACGGCGACGTGCTGATCGACGCGCTCGGCGACCGCCCGGACCTGCAGGAGCTGGCGCGCATGATCACCGGGGCGGCCGACCGGGGCGCCCAACTCACTCAGCGCCTGTTGGCGTTCTCGCGCCGTCAGGCGCTGGCGCCGCAACCTCTCGACCTGAACGCCGCCGTACGCGGCATGGAGAAGCTGTTGCGCCAGACCATCGGCCAGGGCATCGCCATGCAGTTCCACCTGACGCCGACGCCCTGGCCGGCCCACGTCGACGTGGCGCAGTTCGAGAGTGCGGTTCTCAACCTCTGCCTCAACGCGCGCGACGCCATGCCGTCAGGCGGCAGGCTCACCGTCGAAACGGCCAACGTCGTCGTCGATGCTGTCCCGGCACCGCCGGACGTCGACCTGGAGCCCGGTCGCTACGTGCTGCTCGCCATCACCGACACCGGCAGCGGCATGGACGCCGATACGGCAGCGCGGGCCTTCGAGCCGTTCTTCACGACGAAATCGCCGGGACAGGGGACCGGTCTCGGTCTCTCCATGGTGTTCGGCTTCGTCAAGCAGTCGCGCGGCCAGGTGCGCATCTACAGCGAGGTCGGCGTCGGTACGACCGTGAAGCTCTACCTGCCGCGGGCGGCGATCGCCGTGGACGAGGCGGGCGCGGACGAACGCGCCGACGCCGTCGTGCCGGTCGGGACGGAGACGATCCTGCTGGTGGAGGACGACGCCCTCGTCCGCGACTACGCCGAGCGGCTGATCGGCTCGCTGGGCTACACCGTGATGACCGCCGCGAGCGGCGATGCGGCGTTGGCGGTTCTGCAAGCCGACGACACCATCGACGGGCTCTTTTCCGACGTCGTGATGCCCGGCCGGCTGAACGGCAAGGAGTTGGCGCGGGCGGCGAAGGCGCTGCGTCCCGATCTTCCCGTGCTGCTGACCTCGGCCTTCACGGGCGACATCGCGCTGGACGGCATCGACGCCGACGTCGGCTTCATCCGCAAGCCGTTCCGCAAGGACGAACTCGCCCGCAGTCTACGTGCCGTTCTGGAGGCCGCGCGACAGTCGGTGCGGGAGCGGTAGCGGAACATCGTGCAGCGTGCGGCGTTGGTCGGGTGCTTGGTTCGAGCGGCAACGCCGCTCGCCTCATCCCTCGAGACGACGGAGGTTCGCATGCACTCCATCCCCCATCGCTTCGCCCGGCCGCGCGCCGTCACCCTCGCCGTCGCGCTCGCTGCCGGCACGGCCCTGGCCGTCACCGAGGCGCGCGCCCATGCCTACGACGTGGAGACCGTGGCCGAAGGCCTCGAACGGGCCTGGGGCATGACCTTCCTGCCGGGCGACGGCCGCGTGCTGGTGACCGAGCGGCCGGGCCGGCTGCAACTCGTCGACCCCGCAACGGGCGAACTCGCCGAGATCGGCGGCGTGCCCGAGGTCGACACCCGGGGGCAGGGCGGGCTGCTCGACGTGACGGTGCATCCGCGCTTCGAGGCGGAGCCCTGGGTGTATCTCACCTGGGCCGGCAACGACGACCAGGGCTACACGGCGACCTATGTCGGCCGCGGCCGACTCGACCTCGACGCCATGGAACTGACCGACCTCGAAGTGCTGTTCGTCGCCGAGCCGCACGTCGACATGACCGGTCACTACGGGTCGCGGGTGGTGTTCGGGCCGGACGAGACCATGTTCGTGACCGTTGGCGACCGGCAGTTCAAGAACTTCGGCCCCGACCACTACTCGCAGGACACGAGCAACTACATCGGGACGACGTTGCGGCTGAACGCCGACGGCAGTATTCCCGACGACAATCCGTTCGTCGGCGATCCGGACGTGCGGGATGCCATCTACTCCTACGGCCACCGCAATCCGCAGGGCATGGCGATCCATCCGGAGACCGGCGAACTGTGGCAGAACGAGCACGGCGAGAACAACGGCGACGAGGTCAACGTCGTCCAGGCCGGCGGCAATTACGGCTGGCCGATCGCCACCTACGGTCACCACTACCGCACCGGCGAGCAGTTCGCGCCGACGCCGCCCGAGGTGCCGGAGACCATCGAACCGGTCTACTGGTGGGGCCAGGATCACCCGGAAGGCTTCCCGCCGTCGGGCTTCGCCTTCTACTTCGGCGACGCCTTTCCCGAATGGCGGGGCAACGCGCTGATGGGCAATCTGCGCCACGAGCACCTCGGTCGCTTCACCGTCGACGGCCACGACGTGCAGTTCGCCGAGCGGCTGCTCGACGGTGAGGGCTGGCGGGTGCGTGCCGTCGCCGTCGGCCCCGACGACGGCCTGATCTACGTGCTGATCGACGACGCGAACGCACCGATCGTCCGCCTGGTTCCGGCCGACGGCTGAGCCTCGGCGCTTCCGACGTTCACACCCACGATGCGCCGCGGGCGGCGAGGGGCTTCGAGCCCCCCGCCGCGGGCATGGGCATGCGTCGAAAAGGACCGGATCAGAACCGCGAGCCCGTGAGCCAGACGTCGGCGCGCTGCCAAGCCTGCTCGAAGGCCGCCGCCGTCTCGCGCGCTTCGTCGTCCTTGCCCTGAGCGGCGAGGCTCTGCTCGAGCCCCTTGAGCGACCAGCCGTTGTTCGGATGCGCTTGCAGGGCTGCGCGATGCACCGCTTCGGCCTCCGCCGGCCGGCCGGCCTCGAGCAGGACGGCGCCCAGGACGTGACGGGGTGGTAGGGCCCAGGGCTCGGGTTCGGCGTAGGGGAAGCCGTCCTCGATCTCGATGGCGCGGCGAAGATGCCCCTCGGCCTCGTCGATCCGCCCGTTGGCCGCCGCCAACTCGCCCGCGAGGAGGTACGCGGCGACACCCAGCATGTCGCGCTGCGCATGGCCGAACACGCCGTAGATGGCGTCTTCCGATGTCGCCTCGCGGGTCGCACGGATGGCGTCGAGGGCCCTCTCGGCAGCCTGCGGCTCGCCTGTGCGCAGCTGCGCGAGCCCCTGGGCGAAGTGCCACATGGCCCGCTGGAAGGCCGCGTCCGGCGCGGTCTCTCGCTCCAGGATCTGGTTCCAGCGCCCGAACCGCGCGAGGGTGAGGTCGTAGTGGAAGCCATCCTCCGGATGCAGCCGGCCGAGGTCTCGCGCCGCGGCGAGTGCCACGCCACTTTGGCCGTCGAGCCAAGCGGCGAACGAGAGCATCGCCATGTTGTGTCCGGCATAGACGCTGAAGGCGGCGTCGTACGCTGCCGCCCGATCCATCCGCACCGCCCGTTGGTTGACCGCCACGGCATCGCCATAGCGGCCGACGTGCACGTAGATGTGAGAGGGCATGTGCGCGATATGGCTGACACCGGGGATGGCGTCACCGAGGCCGTCGGCGCAGGCCTCCGCCCGTTGCGGCTCCCAGGCCTCGACGGCGTGGATGTAGAGATGGCAGGCGCCGGGATGGGCGACGTCCTCGGCGAGCACCGCCTCCAGGACGTCGATCGCCGCCTGCGCCTCGGGATAGGGCTCGACGCCCGCCGCCGTCGCACGGTGCAGATCCCAAGGGCGGAACATCATCAGCGCCTCGGCGTACAGGCTCTGCACGTCGTGGTCGTCAGGATGGGCCGCCGCGGCCCGCGCCATGGCCTCGGCGTAGCGCGCCGTCGCGGTCTCTCCGTCCTCCGGATAGCGCTCGGCCATCGCTTCGATCAGCGCGCGTTCCCACCCTTCGACCTCGTTGATCCGCGCGAGCGCTGCTCCAGCCGCATCGCGCGCGTCCTCGATGGCACCCACGCCCGTGGGCGCGTTTTGGTAGGGACCGAGCGCCCACGCTTCGCCCCAGTAGCAGATGGCACAGTCGGGATCCTCGTTGCGTGCGGCACGGAACGCACGGGCGGCGTCCGGCCGGGCAAAGCCGTAAGCCAGCCGGAGGCCCTGGTCGAAGAAGGCCTGCGCGCTCGCCGAATCGGAGCTGATCGTGCGACCGTAGTCGCCGAGGTTCCGGTAGAGGCGTGGTGCCTCGTCGAGATCGCCCGTGACGTGGTAGCCATGCGCCTCGTCGCTGGCATGGCCGGATGTCGACAGGAACACGATCGCCGCGCCCGTCGCCAGGACGCGGCGCAGCCCGTGGTGGGCCGGCGTGGATGTCATGAGCTGCGTCTCCCGTTCGCTCGCTGGAGTCGGACGTCCCCTCGCGGCCAGGCGCGGGGCTTGTGGAGAGCTTATCGAAGTGCGACCGTTCGGCTTGGCGACTGGGGAACGGCGTTGCCGCGATGTGGGAACGGTCGCGCCGGAGCCTCGGCTTGGCGTGTCTCGGGCGGACGGTCGCGTGCGGCGGAGGAAGCGCGGTGGGCCTGCGGGAGACGATGGCCGACAAGTCCATCGAGTGGCTCGGAGCCACGCGCCACGCGCGTGCGATCACGCGGCGCGTGGGGGTGGCCGAGGTCGTGGAGGTGGCGGCATCGCCGCTCGTCATCAGCTGCTCTGGCGATGGCCCCGAGCTGCGCGGCGTCGGGCCGTCGGGAGCCGCACGCTCGCCGGAGCCCGACCGGGGCGCCGACCGACGGGCTCGCCTTCACTTGGCGCTGCATCTCGAGGGCAGATCGTTCTACCGCCATGACGGCGCGGACGAGGAGCCGCACGGCGACCGGGCCGTGATCCTGATCGACGGCGCCAAGCCCTGCGTCGCCGCCTACCCCGAAGGCGTTCGCCTGATCGTGTGGTCTCTACCGCGAAGCCTCGTCGAACCCTATCTGCCGGCGTTGCCGCCAGCCGCGGCACTGGATGGGGACGCGGCGGAGGTGGTGAATGCCCAGGCCACGCTGCTGCAGCATCGGGCCGAGCGACTGGCGCCGTCGTTCCGGCGGGCGCTGCTCGACCAGTTCGGCTCGCTGGTGGGATTGGCGTTCGCCTGTCGCGGTGCCGATGCGCTCGTGGCCAGGGCGGGGCAGGCCGGCCGCAGGCGGGCGCGCGTGCGCAACTTTCTCGAGGCGCGCTTCCGCGATCCCCGGCTTACGGCGACGCGCGCCGCACACGAGCTGGGCATGTCGCGTCGCTGGCTACAGGCGCAGTTCCCGGCTGGGAGCGGCTTTACTGCCGCCCTTGCGGCGCGGCGCCTGGAGGAGGCCGCGAGGCTCCTGCGCGATCCCGCAGCGGCACACCTCACGGTGACCGAGATCGCCTTCGCAGTCGGCTTCAACGACCTCTCGACCTTCCATCGCCTCTTTCGCCGCCGCTTTGGGGCGAGCCCCGGCGCCAGCCGACACTGACGCACCGGGTACGGTTGCTCAGATGTCGAGGTTCACGACCCGGAGGGCGTTGTCCTGGATGAACTCGCGGCGCGGCTCGACGACGTCGCCCATCAGCGTGGTGAAGATCTCGTCCGCCTCGTCCGCGTGATCGATCCTGACCTGGATGAGCGAGCGCACGGTCGGATCGAGCGTGGTCTCCCAGAGCTGCTCCGGGTTCATCTCGCCCAGGCCCTTGTAGCGCTGGACCGAAAGGCCCTTGCGCCCCTCGGCGATGAGCGCCTCGATCAGGGCGGTCGGGCCGCTCACGGGCAAGCGGGTATCCTTGCGGACCAGCGTGGTGGAGGGGTCGGTCAGCTCCGGCGCCTCGATCAGCGCTTGGGCCAGTCTCCGGCCTTCGCCCGAACGGAACAGCGCCACGTCGACGCGCCAGTCCTCCCGCCGCTCGATGCGCGCGCGGTGGAAGCGGAGCGTGTCGCCGGCCACGAGGTCGGCCGTCCAGGTACCGTCGCCGGCCTCGGTAAGGCGGCGGGCGACGGCTTGGCCGAGGCTCAACAGATCGGCCTCCTCTTCGGGCGGCCGCTCGCCGAAGGCGCCGGCAACGGCCAGCGCGTCGAGCACCTCGACGGGCACGCGCTGGGCCAGCGTCGTCACCAGGTCGTGAGCCCGGCGCGCCTGTTCCGCGACCTCGGCGAAGCGTTCGGCGGACAAGGCTTCACCCCCGACTTCGAGCACGGCATCGGCGGCGGCAGTCTCCAGGAGATAGGCCTCGAGCGCCGCGTCGTTCTTGAGGTAGGTCTCGCGCTGGCCGCGCTTGACTTTGTAGAGCGGCGGCTGGGCGATGTAGAGATAGCCGCCTTCCACGATCTCGGGCATGTGCCGATAGAGGAAGGTCAGCAAGAGCGTGCGGATGTGCGAGCCGTCGACGTCGGCGTCGGTCATGACGACGATGCGGTGGTAGCGCAGCTTGGCGATGTCGAATTCGTCGCCGATGCCGGTACCCAGCGCCGTGATCAGCGTGCCGATCTCCTGGCTGGAGAGGATCTTGTCGAGCCGGGCGCGCTCGACGTTCAGGATCTTGCCCCTGAGCGGCAGGATGGCTTGGAAGGCGCGGTCGCGGCCCTGCTTGGCGGAGCCGCCGGCGCTGTCGCCCTCGACGATGAAGATCTCGGCCTTGGCCGGGTCGCGCTCCTGGCAGTCGGCGAGCTTGCCCGGCAGGTTGGCGACGTCGAGGGCGCCCTTCCTGCGCGTCAGCTCGCGCGCCCGCCGTGCCGCCTCGCGGGCCGTCGCCGCCTCGATCACCTTGGCGACGATGGTCCGGGCATGGGCCGGGTTCTCGCCGAACCAGCGGGCGAGACCGTCGCCGACCACGTTCTGGACCACGGCTGCGACCTCGGAGCTGACCAGCTTGTCCTTGGTCTGCGAGGAGAACTTGGGGTCCGGCATCTTGACCGACAGCACGCAGGTCAGGCCCTCGCGCGCATCGTCGCCGATCATCTGGACCTTCTGCGCCTTCTGGTTGCCGCTCTCCTGGACGTAGGCGTTGATGGCGCGCGTGAGCGCCGCCCTGAAGCCCGCCAGATGCGTGCCGCCGTCCCGCTGCGGGATGTTGTTGGTGAAGCAGAGGCAGGTCTCGTGATAGCCGTCGTTCCACTGCAGCGCGCAGTCGACCGCGATGCCGTCCCGCATGCCCTCGAGGAGGATCGGCGGCTGGAACAGCGCCTGCTTCTTCCGGTCCTGATAGGTGACGAAGGCCGCAACCCCGCCCTCGTAGTGCAGCCGCTCCTCCTTGGGCGGATCCTCCCGCTCGTCGCGCAGCACGATCAGCACGCCCGAGTTGAGAAAGGCCAGCTCGCGCAGACGGTGCTCCAGGGTCTGGTAGCTGAACCGGGTGTCGCTGAAGACGCCGATCGAGGGCATGAAGGTGACGCGGGTGCCGCGCTTGCCCGGCGCCTCCCCCTTGATCGCCAACGGTGCCGCCGGCTCGCCGCCGTGTTGGAAGCGCATGTGGTGGTGCTGGCCGTCACGCCAGATGTCGAGGTCGAGCCAGTCGGAGAGGCCGTTCACCACCGAGATGCCGACGCCGTGCAGGCCGCCCGACACCTTGTAGGAGTTCTGGTTGAACTTCCCGCCGGCATGCAGCCGGGTCATGATCACCTCGGCGGCGGACACGCCCTCGCCCTGGTGGATGTCGACCGGAATGCCGCGGCCGTCGTCGGTCACGCTGACCGAGCCGTCCTTGTTGAGCGTCACGTCGACGCGGGTCGCATAGCCGGCGAGCGCCTCGTCGACGGCGTTGTCCACCACCTCGAACACCATGTGGTGCAGACCGGAGCCGTCGTCGGTGTCGCCGATGTACATGCCCGGCCGCATGCGCACCGCTTCCAGCCCCTCCAGCACCTGGATGGAGGTGGAATCGTAGGTGGGCTCGATCGGTTCAGACGACATCGACGGATACCTTCGCTTGGTCGACGGTGAGGAACTGGGCAGCATGACGGAGGTCGAAAAAGCCGTCGGGCTCGGTGCCGGTGAGCCAGGCCTGCGCCCCGGTGGCGACGATCTCCCGGGCGAGTTCCTGGCGGCGGCGGCGATCGAGGTGGGCCGCCACCTCGTCGAGCAAGAGTAGCGGCCAGCGGCCGGTGCGGTCGCGGCCGAGGCGGCTTTCGGCGAGCACGAGGCCCACCAGCAGGGCCTTCTGCCGCCCGGTCGAGAGACGGACCGCCGGCACGTCCTCCTCGACGTCGTGGACGACGAGGTCGCTGCGGTGCGGACCGTGGCGGGCGCCGCCGCTCTCGCGGTCGTCGCCGCGGCTTTGCGCCAGGGCGTGGGCGAGGCGGTCCTCGACGTCCACCGCCGCCTCGCCCGCGACGAGCTGCCGCTCGACCTCGCCTTCGACCGCCAACCGGGCGACGGGGAAGGGCGTGCGGCGCTCGGCGAGCCGGCGGTTCAACTCGGCCGTGACTTCCAGCCGGGCCGCGGCAACGGCGACACCGCTCTCGGCCGCCTGCCGCTCCAGGCTTGCCAGCCACATGCGGTCCACGCCGCCGCTGCGCAACAGCTTCGAGCGTTCGCGGATCAGGTGTTCGTAGCGGGCGAGTTGGCGAGCGTGGGTCGGATCGCCCGCATGGACGAGACGGTCGAGGAAGCGGCGACGGGCGGAGGTGCCCTCGACGAACAGCCGGTCCATCGCGGGCGTCAGCCACACCGCGGCGGTGGCCTCGGCGAGGCGGGCGGAGCTGGCGAGGACGGTGCCGTCGAGATGCACCTCGCGCCGCTCGGCCTGCGGTGCGAGGCCGGTGCCGACGCGGCGCGGGCCGTCCGGCGTGGCGAAGCGGCCGAACACGGCGAAGCTCCCGTTGCCCCCGGCCATCGGCAGATCGCGCAACGCCGCGCGGCGCAGGCCGCGCCCCGGCACCAGCAGGGAAAGCGCCTCCAACAGGTTCGTCTTGCCGGCGCCGTTGGGACCGGTCAGGACCGCCGACCGTCCATCCAACTCCAACGCGAGCCGGTCGTAGTTGCGGAAGGCGGTAAGTTCCAGGCCGAGCAGCGCGACGCGGTCGAGCGCCGGCAGCGTCGGCTCGGTCACCAGTTCGAGTGCCGCCGGCATCAAACTCGCATCGGCATCAGGACATAGACCACGCCGGCGTCGCCGGAATCGCGGACGAGGGTAGGGGCGGCCGGCGAGGCGATCTCGAGGTCGAGCGTATCGCCCGAGATCTGGGCCAGCATTTCCAGCACGTAACGGGCGTTGAAGCCGATCTCCAAGGGGGTGTCGGCATAGGCGACGTCCAACTCGTCCTGGCCGCGGCCGGCCTCGGAGCTGATCGCCGTCAGCGTCAGCCGGCCGGAGGTGAGGCCGAGCTTGATCGCGCGGGTCTTTTCGGTGGCGATGGTCGAGACCCGGTCGACCGCCTTGGCGAAGGCCTGGGTGTCGAGGGTGCAGCGCTTGTCGTTGCTCTGCGGGATGACGCGCTCGTAGTCGGGGAAGGTGCCGTCGATCAACCGTGAGGTGAGCTGGGCGTCGGCGACCTTGAGCTGGATCTTGCTCGCCGACAGGCTGACGTGGACGTCGTCGGCGCCGTCGATCAACTTCCTGATCTCGCCCACCGCTTTCCTCGGCACGATGATCGGCGGCATGCCGGCGGCCCCGTCGGGCAGCGCGGTCTCGACCTTGGCGAGCCGGTGGCCGTCGGTGGCGACCGCGCGCAGTGACGACGCCGCACCCTGCTCGACCGTGTGCAGGTGCAGGCCGTTCAGGTAGTAGCGCGCTTCCTCGGTCGACATGGCGAAGCGCGCCTTGTCGATCAGCCGCGCCAGCTCCTTCGCCTTCATCTTGAAGCTGCGCTCGAAACTCTCCGTGTTCATCGACGGGAAGTCGGCGGCGGGCAGCGTCGGCAGGTCGAACACGGTGCGGCCGGCCGTCACGGTGGCTTCGCTGCGCTCGGATTCCTTGGCGATCTGGACGGTGGTGCCCTCGGGCAGCTTCCTCACCACGTCGAACAGCGTGTGCGCCGGCAAGGTAACGGCACCTGCACGCAGCACGTCGGCCGGCGCGGACTCCTGGATGGTCAGCTCCAGGTCGGTGGCGACGAGGCCCAGGCGCCCTTCCGCCGCATCCATGCGGACGTTGCCGAGGATCGGGATGGTGGTGCGCCGCTCGACCACGTTCTGGGCGTGGTTGAGCAGCGTCAGGAGATTGCTCCGCTCGATGGAAACTTGCATCGCCGGCCGGTGGTCCTCGTCGGTTGGGGATGACCCGGAGGTGCTGGCACCCCTTCGCGTTGGGCAAGGACTGCGAGCATAGCAGAACTACGCCATCCGACAGCCTTTTTCGCGCCTACGCGCCGCGTTCGGGCAGATTGGGAGCGATCCCGGACGACCGCCGACCTAGCCTTGCAGCCGGCGGCGCAGCGCCTCGACGTCGCGGGCGATGGTCTCGTCCTCGCGCATCAGCTCGTCCACCTTCTTCACGGCGTGCATGACGGTGGTGTGATCGCGGCCGCCGAAGCGCCGGCCGATCTCCGGTAGCGAGCGCGGCGTGAGCTGCTTGGCGAGGTACATCGCCACCTGCCGTGGCCGCGCGACCACGCGCGACCGGCGTTTGGACTGCATGTCGGCGAGCTTCAGGTTGTAGTGGGCGACCACCGCTTTTTGAATGTCGTCGATGGAGATGCGCCGCTCGTTGGCACGCAACAGGTCGTGCAGCACTTCCTGCGCGGTCTCCAGAGTCAACGGCCGGCCGAGCAGCGTCGTCTGGTGGACGACCCGGTTCAAGGCCCCCTCGAGCTCGCGCACGTTGGAGGTGATCCGCTCGGCAAGGAACTCCAACAGCGCCGGCGGCACCGCGACGTTCGGCATTTTCGCGGCCTTGGTCTGGAGAATACCGAGCCGCAGCTCGTAGGTGGTGGGATGGATGTCGGCGACCAGCCCCCAGCTCAGCCGCGAGCGGACGCGCTCCTCCAAGTCCTCCAGGGCCGACGGGCTGCGGTCGGCCGAGATGACGATCTGGCTGCCCCGTTCGATCAACTCGTTGAAGGTGTGGAAGAACTCCTCCTGCGTGTTGTTCTTGCCGCCGATGAACTGCACGTCGTCGACCATCAGGAGGTCGACCGAACGGAACAGCTCCTTGAAGCTCAAGGTCGTGTTGGACGTGAGCGCCCGCACGAACTGGTACATGAACTTCTCGGCGGACAGGTACACGACACGGCGCGAGGGGTCTTGGCGGCGGACCTCCCAGGCGATGGCGTGCATCAGGTGGGTCTTGCCGAGGCCGACGCCGCTGTAGAGGAACAACGGGTTGAAGGGCGGCTTCGCCGACGAGGCCACCCGCTTGGCGGCGGCAAAGGCGAAGTCGTTGCTTTTGGCGACGACGTAGTTGTCGAACGTGAAGCGCGGATCGATCGGCGCCGAATAGCCGTCGATCGGCTGCTGGGCTTGGCTGGGACGGGGCAGCTGGACCGGTGCCGGCGGCTCCGGATTGGGTGCGAGCCGCAGACCCGACGTCACCCCGCTCACGTCGAGCGCAACCTTGCGAACCTGAGGATTGACGCGTGCCCAGAACGTGCGGATGCGGTCGGCGTAGTGGGCTGCGACCCAATCGCGCATGAACGGCGTGGGCGCGCCGATCACCACGCGGTCGCCGTCCAGCTCGGCCGCGTGCAGCGGCTGCAGCCACGTCGTGTAGGCCGTATCACCAACCTCGTCGCGGAGCATGTCCTGCACGTCTGCCCATTGCTGCTCCAGGTTCTTGGTCGACGACACGAGCATGGTCTCTCCCGGTCCGATCGCGGAGCCTTGGCCGGCCCGCATTGGATTGTCGTTGCGGCGACACGGCCCCGCGTGACCCGCCTACCGTTCGGCCCAGACATCCCGCAAGGCCACTACGCGCACCGAGTCTCGATGCACGGCATCGACAACACGAGAATTCAAATAAAGCTCAGCAACATCCAAGACTCCGCAGCATCGATACCTCCGAAACTACGCGTTCCGTGCGCGGAACGAAGTCCTCGCGTCGTTAACGAGCGTCTACCCATCTAGCCGAAGCGCAACCGGTCGAGCAAGTGGGCTGAAAAGGGAACGAGGTCAACGGGAAAACGGGTAAAAAAACCAAGGGCGCCGCAAAAAGCGACGCCCTGCCTAGACGACAGATAAATGCAATTTTATCGTAATGCGCGAAATACTATGGCGCGTAGCGTGAAAGTTACGTCAATTGGCCGGGCTGAGCTGGTTCACGCGTTGCGCCAACCGCGAGATCTTGCGGGCCGCAGTATTGCGATGCAGCACACCCTTCGTCACGCCACGCGCGATCTCGGGCTCGGCCTGCTTCAGGGCGGCCGACGCCGCTTCGGCGTTGCCGGCGGCGAGCGCCACCTCGAGCCGCTTCACGAAGGTGCGGATACGGCTGATGCGGGCCCGATTCACCGCTGTGCGGCGCAAGGTTTGGCGGGCCCGCTTCTTGGCGGAGTGGGTGTTGGCCATGGGTACGGAACATCCTCGATTGAAGGGCGGTAGTGTTAGCCGCGGCGGGGGGACGAGGTCAATCGTCTTCCGCGCGGCGACCGCCGATCAGCGGTCCTGGAACTCGGGGCTGCGCTTTTCGGCGAAGGCGGCCATACCCTCGCGCCGGTCCTCGGTGGCGAAGGTGGCGTAGAACAGGTGCCGCTCGACCTGCAGGCCGGTTTCGAGCGTGGTCTCGTAGGCTGCGTTCACGGCCTGCTTGGCCATGGCGACGATCGGCTTGGATTTCTCGGCGATGGTCTGGGCCAGCTTCATCGCTTCGTCGACCAGCGCGTCGACCGGGACCACCCGTGCGACGAGGTTGGCTCGCTCCGCCGCCTCGGCGTCGAGCATCCGTCCGGTAAGCACCATCTCCATCGCCTTGGACTTGCCGACCGCGCGGGTGAGCCGTTGCGTCCCGCCGGCACCGGGGATGGTGCCGAGGTTGATCTCGGGCTGGCCGAACTTGGCGTTGTCGGCGCAGATGATGATGTCGCACATCATCGCCAATTCGCAGCCGCCGCCGAGCGCGTAGCCCGCGACCGCGGCGATCACGGGCTTGCGGGTCCGCGCCACGCCTTGCCAGGGGGCGATGAAGTCGCCGACCGAGGCTTCGACGTAGTCCTTGGAGGCCATCTCCTTGATGTCCGCGCCGGCGGCGAAGGCCTTGTCCGAACCGGTGATGACCACGGCGGCGACGTCCGGATTGGCGTCGTACGCGGCGAGCACCTCGGTCAGTTCGGCAATCACTTGCGCGTTCAAGGCGTTCAACGCCTTCGGCCGGTTCAGCCGGACGAGGCCCACATGCCCGCGGGTTTCGACCAGGATCGTCTCGTACGCCATCGGTGCTCCTCCGGCCCGAGCGGGGGCCGTGCGGTGATCCGGGCGGGCTTCAATCACGGATGCGCGCCCCCGTCCAGCCCGGGCATCCTGGTGGCGGACGTCCGCCGCCTCAGCGCTGGCAGGCCGGACAATGGTAGGTGGCGCGGCCTCCTTGGACGAATCGGGCGATGGTCGCCCGCCCGCAGATGCAAGGCTCGCCTGCACGATCGTAGACTCTGAAGTTGCGCTGAAAGTTGCCCAGCTCGCCGTCCGCCTGGACGTAGTCGCGCAGACTGGAGCCGCCCGCCTCGATCGCCTCGGCCAGCACCTCGCGGATCGCCAGGGCGAGCCGCGCCGAGGCCGCAGGCTTCAGCCAGCCGGCGCGGCGACGCGGCGAGAGGCGCGCGCGGAACAGGCTCTCGCTGGCGTAGATGTTGCCGACGCCGACGACGAGCCGCTGGTCCATCAGGGCGAGCTTCAAGGCGGTCTGGCGGCCGGCCAGTGCCACCGCCAGGGCCGTGCCGTCGAAGCTGTTGGCGAGCGGCTCCAGCCCCAGGTGACGGAACCACTTGTGCCCGTCCAGCGTCGCCGTCGGCAAGAGCTCGGCCATGCCGAACCGGCGTGGGTCGTGAAAGCGCAGGACCGTGCCGTCGTCGAAGGCGAAGGTGAGGTGCTCGTGGGTGCCGAGCGACGGGCCGTCGAACACCAACCGGCCCGACATGCCGAGGTGGAGCACCAGGGTTCGGTCGTCGTCGAGGTCGATCAGGAGATATTTGGCGCGGCGGCGAAAGGCGACCGGTCGCCGGCCCTCGAGCCGTTCGGGCAGGGCCGGGGGCAGGGGAAAGCGGAGGTCGGCGCGGTGCTGCTCCAGCCGGACGATCCGGCAGCCGGCGAGGCGTCGCTCGAGGGCGCGCTTGGTCGTCTCGACTTCGGGCAACTCGGGCATCGTCAACCTCGGGGCGACGGAGGGGGGCCTGGGCTCCCGGCTTGCCCCTCGGGGGCCGCGCTCTATAACCGCGCTGACACGCCGGCGCCAAGCGGTCTCCCGCGGGGTGCCGCGGCAGCCCCCTCCGATCCGCCTCGAGTGTGTTCCGCCATGGCCGACCCCGCCGACCGCCTCGCCCGCTCCTTCGGCTTCAAGAGCGTCGATCCGGACGCCAAGGCGAGCCTCGTGCGGCAGGTGTTCGACAGCGTGGCCGGGCGCTACGACCTGATGAACGACCTGATGAGCCTCGGCGTGCATCGGCTGTGGAAGGACGCGCTGGTCGACTGGCTGGCGCCGCGGCCGGGCCTGATCCATGCCGATCTGGCCGGCGGCACGGGCGACGTCGCCTTCCGCATCCATGACCGGGTCGGCGGGGTGGGCGAGATCGCCGTCGTCGACATCAACGAGCAGATGCTCCGGGTCGGCCGCGACCGGGCCTTCGACCGCAATGCCTTCGAAGACCTGCATTGGATCGCGGGCGATGCGATGGCGCTACCCTTTGCCGACACGAGCCGCGACAGCGTCACCATCGCCTTCGGCATCCGCAACGTCACCCACGTCGACCGCGCGTTGAGCGAGGCCTTCCGCGTCCTGAAGCCCGGTGGACGCTTCCTCTGCCTCGAGTTCTCCAAGGTGACGCTGCCGGCCTTGGAGCGCCTCTACGACACCTACTCCTTCGCCGTGCTGCCGCGCCTCGGCCGGCTGGTCGCCGGCGATGCCGCGAGCTACCGCTATCTGGCCGAGAGCATCAGGCGATTCCCCGACCAGGACGCGTTCGCCGCCTTGATGGCCGCTGCCGGCCTCGAGCGGGTGCGCTACCGCAACCTCTCCAGCGGGATCGCCTGCATCCACTCCGGCTGGCGACTGTAGCGCCGGGTGGTCCGGCCTCTGCGCCATCTGCTGCGAGCGGTCGGTGTCGTCCGCTGTCTCGGCCGGCACGGGGCGCTGGTGTTCGTCGACGAATTGCCGCTGCCGCCTTGGCAGCGCCGCATCGTGCATTGGCTCAACCGCACCAACGTCCCGGGCCGGCGCGGCCAGCGGCTCGCCGCGGCGTTGATCGAATTGGGGCCGATCTACGTCAAGCTGGGCCAGGGCCTCGCCACCCGCCCCGATTTGCTCGGCGCCGAGGTGGCGGCCGACCTCGCCGAGCTGCAGGACGCGCTGCCGCCTTTTCCCGGCGACCAGGCGGTGGCGACGATCGAGGAGGACTTGGGCGCACCGCTCGCGACGTGGTTCGCCGAGTTCGACCGCACACCCGTGGCGGCCGCGTCCGTCGCGCAGGTGCATCACGCTTTCACCAGCGACGGCCGCGAGGTTGCGGTCAAGGTGCTCCGGCCCGGCATCGGCCAGGTCATCGAGCAGGACCTCCGCTTCTTCGCCTTCTTCGCCTGGATCGCCGAGAAGGTGCTACCGCACTCCGAGCGGTTGCAGCCGGTGGCGGTGGTGCGCATCTTCGCCGAGACCACGCGGCGCGAGTTGGACCTCAGAATGGAGGCGGCCGCGTGCGACGAATTCCGCGAGAGCAACCAGCACCACGAATTCTTCCGGGTGCCGGCGGTCGACTGGCAGCGGACCGGCCGGCGGGTGTTCACCATGGAGTGGTGCGCAGGCATCGCCTCGGACGAGCCGGAGCGCTTGCGCGAGCGCGGCATCGACCCGGAGAGGGTGCTGGAGACCGCGTCCCAGGTGTTCTTCGCCCAGGTCTTCGAGACCGGCTTCTTCCACGGCGACATGCACCCGGGCAACACCTTCATCGAGGACGACGGCACCATCGTGCCGGTCGACTACGGCATCATGGGCCGGCTCGACATGCCGACCCGGCTCTTCCTCGGCGAACTGCTGGTGGCCTTCCTCGCCCGCGACTACGCGCGCGTCGCCGCCGTCCAGGTGCGCTGGGGCCTCGTGCCGCCGAACGTCGACCAGGGGTCGCTCGCCCAGGCCTGTCGCGCCATTTCCGAGCCGATCATGGGCCTGCCGCTCAACCAGATCTCCATCGGCAAACTGCTCGGTCAGTTCTTCGAGGTCGCCGCCGCCTACGAGATGCGGGTCAAGCCCGAACTCCTGCTGTTGCAGAAGACCATGATGGTGGCCGAAGGCGTCGGCCGCGCGCTGAACCCCAAGGTGAACATGTGGCAGCTCGCGCAGCCCCTGGTTGAGCGCTGGATCGCCACCCACCTCGGCCCCGCGGCGCAGGCGAGGATCGCCTGGGAGACTGCCCAGGACCTCGCCGAGCGCCTGCCGCGGATCGCCCGCCGCGCCGACGTCGTGCTCGCCGGGATGGAGCAGCGCCGCCAGAAGATCAGGCGCGGGCTGATCACCGCCGAGCGCGTTGCCTGGTTGGCCCTCGGCGTACTCGCGGGCTTCTTGCTGGCGTAGCCGTAAGGCCCGTTCCCCGATCGCGGCAGCGGCGCTAGGTGTCGTGTGCAGCTTCGCTCTGGAGACCGCAATGGACGCCACCGACGCGCCCGAGATCACCGAGACCCTTTCGACCGACGTCCTGGTCGTCGGCGCCGGGCCGGTCGGCATCTTCGCCGTGTTCGAACTCGGGCTTTTGGGGCTGAAGGCGGTAGTCGTCGACAGCCTCACCAAGCCCGGCGGCCAGTGCGCCGAACTCTATCCCGAAAAGCCCATCTACGACATTCCGGGTCTGCCCGTGGTCAGCGGCCAGGAGTTGACCGATCGTCTGCTGGACCAGTCGGCACCCTTCGAGCCCGTCTACCGGCTGGGCCACCGCGTGATGAGCTTGGCGCGGCGGGACGACGGCCGCTTCCGCGCGACGACCGACTTCGGCCTCGAGGTCGATGCCGCCGCCGTTTTCATTGCCGCCGGCTGCGGCAGCTTCGTGCCGCGCAAGCCCAAGGTCGCCGGTGTCCAGGAACTGGAAGGCCACGGCATCGAGTACGCCGTGCGGCGGAAGGAGGACTTCCGCGGTCGGGACATCGTGGTGATCGGCGGCGGCGACAGCGCCATCGACTGGGTGCTGAGCCTGCTCGACGTCGCGCGGAGCCTCACGCTCGTCCACCGCCGCGACCGCTTCCGCGCGGCACCGGCCTCCGTCGAGGAAGTGATGGCCGCGGTCGCCGCCGGCCGGATGCGTTTCTTGTTGGGCGAGTTGGAGGGATTGGAGGCGACGGACGGCACGCTTTCCGCCGTGCGCATCAAGTCGGGCGAGGAGATCCTCAGCCTGCCGTGCCAGAAGCTCCTGCCGTTCTTCGGTCTCGACATGCGTCTCGGCCCCATCCTCGACTGGCAGCTCGACCTGGAGAACGGCAAGCTGATCAAGGTCGACACCGAGAAGTTCGAGACCTCCACCCCCGGCATCTTTGCCGTCGGCGACATCAACACCTATCCCGGCAAGCTGAAGCTGATCCTCTCCGGCTTCCACGAGGTCGCGCTCGCCGCGCGCGGCGCCTTCCCCTACGCCCGGCCGAACGACAAGCTGCGCTTTCAGTACACCACCTCGTCGAGCGAGCTTCAGGAGCGCCTGAAGGTCGCCTGACGGAGGCGCCCTTGGGTAGGCTCGCGTAACGAGGGTTCTCGGGAACGTGGTCGTCCCGGCATATGGTCCGCCGTCGGCAAAAAAGGAGAACGAAGATGCGTGCTGGCGCCATCGCCCTCGGTAGCGGTCTCGCTCTTGCCTCGGTGCTGCCCTTGACGGGCGCGGCACAGGAACGTCTGCAACTCCAAGGCGGCTTCTGGCCGGACCCGCAGTCGCTGTCGGTGCAGTCACAGGGCGCCGTGCCTGCGGCGGCATGGGTTCAGGGCTGCCCCGGCTGGCTGGCGGAGGACCACGTGGCGGTGGTGACGCTCGACCTGCCGGACGTGCCGCTGCGCTTCTACGCCAGCGGCGACGGTCTGGAGGGGCTGGTCGTTGCGGGGCCGGACGGCCTCTACCGCTGCGCCCGCGCCGACGACCGGGGCGTCGTCGCGTTGCGCACCGACGCCGCGCTCGCCGGCGACTACGCGCTGTGGCCGACCGGACCGGCGTGGACCGTCCTGCAAGCCACGGTTCTCGTCTCCGAGGAGGATCTTGCACCGGGCCGGTTGGCGGCGCTCGGCGGTGGCGATGTCGACAGGCTGACGGCCGAGGCGGAGCCCGCCTTCGGGCACTACACGGTGCCGCCGGCCGGCACGATCGAGGTGGTCTTCGACGTGTCGCACGGGGTGCCGGCCGCCCCGCTCACCCGCAACGATTGCGCCGGCAGCATCGACCCCCGCCGTCCCGACGTGGTCGTCACGGTCGACCCGGAACGGTCGGTGATGTCGCTGCGCGGCCGCTCGTCGGTCGACACGACGCTGGTCGCCGTCGCTCCGGACGGCATGATCTACTGCGACGACGACAGCTTCGGCCTCGATCCGGCGCTCGTCATCGACGATGCGATGGCGGGTGAGTGGGCGGTTTGGGTCGGCACGTACGGCGCCGAAAGCGGCGCGGCGGTCAGGCTCGAGATCGGCGGCGCCCCACTCGACGGGGTGACCGCGCGCTCGGGCGGGTCCCTCGTGATCAACGCCTTCCCGGCCTTCGGCGTCCACACGGTGCTCGACGGCGACACCTTCGCGCTCGAGATCGATCTCGCCGGCGAAATGCCGGTGGCGACGTGGCGGCCCGAGTGCGCCGGTGCCATCGATCCGAGCCGGCCCGACACGATCCTCGTGCTGCCCGACGGCGTGGACGAGTTGGCCTTGCGGGTCCGCTCGGACGAGGACACGACCCTGGTGATCGTCGGCCCGGATCTGGAGACCTGGTGCGACGACGACACCTATGGGCTCGACCCGGCCGTCGTCATCGCGCCGGCCGCCGCCGGGGACTACGCCGTCTGGGTCGGCGTCTACGGCGGTGGCGGCGGGACCGCGACGCTCGAGCTGGGCGACCTCGGCACCGTCGGCGCCATCGAGTCCTTCGACCACCCCTTTGCCGGCCGCAACGTCGCGAGCGCGGTCGCCGCCTTCCACATCTTGATGGAGGACGACGAGTTCGCGGAGGTGTTGACCTACGGCCGGCTGGAGGAGACCGGCCGCGAGGGCTTCGTCCTGCACGACGTGCTCTTGACCGACCCCGACGGCATCGACCCGTCGATCGCCATCGACCGCATCGAGGTGGACGCGGTCGACCTCGACGGGCTCGCCACGAACGGTATCCCCGAGCGCTTCAGCCTCGCCTTCGCGGGCATCGACTATGCGGCGCTGGTGGCGCTGGCCGACGACTTCGACGGCGCGGTGCTGCCGTCGCCGGACGTGCCGCGGCGGCTCGACCTGCGCGTGAGCCTGTTGCCGCCCCCGGGGCAGGATGATCGGCGCGACCTCGACCTCGGGCTCGACCTCGAGGGTTGGCTCGGTCTCGGGCTCCAGGCGCGGATGGTGTGGCCGGGGAGCGAGGTGTTCTTCGGCGACGTCGAGGACCTGCCGATGGAGGCGCTGGCCATCGAGGTGCGCAATCTCGGCTTCCTCGGTGCGGCGGTGCGCGAGCAGGCGCTCGCCATGGGCGTCGATCCGGCCGACCTCGGGGCCATGGCGCTCGCCGCCTTGGAGGAGGCGTTGGCCGGGCCGGCGCCGTCGGCGGCGCAGCTGCGCATCCTGGAAGTGACGGCCGAACTGTTGGCGGATCTGGACCGGCCGGGTGTCGTTCGGTTCGGGCTCGTCGCCGACGGCGCGCTCTTGGTCGACGACGTGCTCGCCGCCATCGAGGAGGATAGCGATGGCCGAGTGCGCTTCGAGTTGAGCTACGAGCCCCTGCCGTGACCGGCCCGTCCCTTGGCAGGGTAGGGGCGGTGGTGTAGTCGGGAGGCCGACATCCGAGCCCCTGGGAACGCGGTCGTGGTCCAGCCCAACGGGCGGGTGCTTCTCGTCATCGGCGGGGGCATCGCCGCCTACAAGACGCTCGAACTGATCCGTCGTCTGAAGGACGCGGGCGTGGCGGTGCGGGCGATCCTCACCAAGGGCGGGGCGCAGTTCGTCACGCCGTTGGCGGTGGCGAGCCTCAGCGCCGAGAAGGTCTACCAGGATCTGTTCTCGCTGACCGACGAGGCGGAGATGGGTCACATCCGCCTGTCACGCCAGGCCGATCTGGTGGTGGTCGCCCCCTGCACCGCCGACCTCATGGCCAAGATGGCGGGCGGTCACGCCGACGACCTCGCCAGCACGGCGCTGCTCGCCACCGACAAGCCCGTACTGATCGCGCCCGCCATGAACCCGATGATGTGGCAGCACGCGGCGACGCAGCGGAACCTCGTTCAGCTCCTGGCCGACGGCATCGAAGTGGCGGGTCCGGACACGGGCGACATGGCCTGCGGCGAGGTCGGCGCCGGGCGCATGGTCGAGCCGGCGGTGCTGCTGCGCGAGATCCTGTTGCGGCTGCGGGCGACGGCGAAGGACCTCCTGGGCCTCCGGGCGGTGGTGACCAGCGGACCGACACACGAGGCGCTGGACCCCGTCCGCTACCTCGCGAACCGCTCGTCGGGCCGCCAGGGCCACGCCATCGCCGCGGCCTTGGCCGAGGCGGGGGCGACGGTGACGCTGGTCACGGGCCCGGTGACCCTGCCCGATCCGCCGGGCGTGCGGGTACGCCACGTCGAGAGTGCCCGCGACATGGCGGCGGCGGTCGAGGCGGCGCTACCCGCCGACATCGCGGTCTGCGCCGCGGCCGTGGCCGACTGGCGGCCGACGGCGGCGGCGGCCGGCAAGCTGAAGAAGAAGGAGGGCAAGGCGCCGCCGCCCTTGGCGCTGACCGCCAACCCCGACATCCTGGCGACGCTGGCGGCTCCAGGCGAGCGCCGGCCGCGGCTGGTGGTCGGCTTCGCCGCCGAGACCGACGACGTCGAGGCGCACGCCCGCGCCAAGCTGAAAAAGAAGGGCTGCGACTGGCTCTTGGCCAACGACGTCTCGCCCGCGACCGGCACCTTCGGCGGTGCGCGCAACACGGTCGTCCTCTTGACCCGCGACGGTGACCTCGAGGCTTGGCCGGAGCTGGACAAGACCGAGGTGGCGAGGCGGCTGGCGGCCCGCATCGGCGCCCACTTCGCCGCTCCCGGCAACGGGAAGTGAGCGCGAGCCAGACCTTGGCGGTCGGGATCGAGCGCCTGCCACATGGCGAGGGTCTGCCCCTGCCGGCGGCGGCGACGCCGGACGCGGCCGGGCTCGACGTGGCCGCCGCCGTCGCGGGGCCGCTCATCCTGGCGCCAGGTGCCCGCGTCGCGGTGCCGACCGGGCTCGTCTTGGCCATTCCCGCCGGCTTCGAGGGACAGGTCCGGCCGCGTTCGGGCCTGGCTCTCCGCCATGGCGTCACCGTTGCCAACGCGCCCGGCACCATCGACGCGGACTATCGCGGCGAGCTGATGGTGCTGTTGGTCAACCTGGGCGACGCTCCCTTTACCGTCGAACGCGGCATGCGTATCGCTCAGCTCGTCGTCGCGCCGGTGGTCCGGGTGGTATGGCAGGAGCGTTCGGTTGCCGCCGAGGCTACGCTGCGCGGTGCCGGCGGCTTCGGCTCCACCGGGCTTGGCGACGATGACGATCCGGGGAGTGCGACCACGTCATGATGCGGCCGTCGAAGAAGCTCGCCCTGGCATTGGAGGCCGTCTGCGACATCGCCTATCACGGCGGCGCCGAGCCGGTGCAGAGCCAGGACATCGCCCGCCGGCTGGATTTGCCGCGGCGCTATCTCGAGCAGGTCATGCAGCAGATGGTCCGCGCCGGCATCCTGAAGGGCGTGCGCGGCCCCAAGGGCGGTTACCGCCTCGCCCGCGAGCGGCGGCGGATCAGTGTCGCCGACGTCGTACTGGTCGTGCGCGGGCTCGAAGCCGCCACTACCGACGACGAGGCGATGGCGCATTCGGCCCTCGGCACGGCGGTCATGCTGCCGTTCTGGCAGGAGTTGGAGGCCGACGTCATGACGCGGCTGCGCGCGCTCACCATCGAGGATCTGTGCAATCGGGCCGCCGCGCAGGACGTCCCGAGCGAGGCGCGGCGCGGGGTCGAATTCGTCATTTGATGCGGTGGACGGCACGTGATGCGGTGGACGGCACGCGGCCGGGGAGAACGGACGGGATGAACGACGCTACGCCGGCCACGCGCACGGCCCTGCGCCCACCCGCGGGGCGCATTTTCGCGGACGTCACGGAGACCCTGGGCGGCACGCCCCTGGTGCGCCTGCGCCGGCTGCCCGAAGCCCATGGCTGCGGCGCCGAGGTCCTGCTCAAGCTCGAGTTCTTCAATCCCCTTGGCTCGGTCAAGGACCGTATTGCCCTCTCGATGATCGAGGCGGCGGAGGCGGCGGGCCGGCTCGGCCCCGGCGCCACGTTGGTCGAACCGACCTCCGGCAATACCGGTATCGCGCTCGCCTTCGTCTGCGCGGCGAAGGGCTACCGGCTGATCTTGACCATGCCGGAGAGCATGTCGGTCGAGCGGCGGCGCATGCTGAAGCTGCTCGGCGCCACGGTCGAACTGACGCCGGCCGCGAGGGGGATGACCGGTGCCATCGAGCGGGCCGAGGCTCTGCTCGACGAGGTGCCGGGCGCGCTCATGCTCCAGCAGTTCGACAACGAGGCGAACCCCGAGGTCCACGCCCTCAGCACCGCCGAGGAGGTCTGGGCCGACACGGGCGGTGCCTTGGATGCGTTCGTCGTCGGCGTCGGTACCGGCGGCACCTTGACGGGCGTCGCTCGCGTGCTGAAGCCGCGGCTGCCGGCGCTGCACGTGGTCGCGGTCGAGCCCGAGGACAGCCCGGTGCTGTCCGGCGGCCGTGCCGGCCCACACAAGATCCAGGGCATCGGTGCCGGCTTCGTGCCGGGTGTGCTGGAACGGGCGGCCATCGACGAGGTCTTGCGCATCGGCAACGAGACCGCGTTCAGCGTCGCCCGCGACTGCGCCAAGCTGGAGGGCATTCCCGTCGGCATTTCCTCCGGCGCCGCGCTGGCAGCAGCGCTCGAGATCGGCCAGCGGCCCGAACTCGCGGGCAAGCGGATCGTGGTCGTCGCCGCATCGTCCGCCGAGCGCTATCTCTCGACCGAACTGTTCGCCGAGCTTTGAGCGAGCTGCCTCAGGCAGCCGAGGGGAGGACGCGATGGGTGTGACCTACATGGACCCGAAGGGCGCGGTGCCGCGGCTCGGCCGCTACAGCCACGTCGCCATCGCCGAACCGGGCCGCTTCGCCTTCGTTGCCGGACAGGTGGCGGTGGACGAGTCGGGCAACGTGTTGGCACCCGGCGACCTGAAAGCGCAGGTGCCGGTGGTATTCGACAATATCGGCCGCATCCTCGACGGCCTCGGTGTCGGCTTCGACGCCGTCGTCGAGTTCACCTCCTACCTCACCGGCGACGATGCTTGCGAGCACTGGTACGCGGCCCGCGACGCGGTCTACGACCGCCGCTATCCGGGCGGTCGCTACCCGCCCAACACGCTGCTCGTCATCTCCGGCTTGGCGCGACCCGAATTCCGGGTCGAGATTTCGGCAATCGTCCGTCTGCCGAGCTGAGCGCCGGCGTTCAGCCGGGCGAGGCGGTCAGCGTGCCGCGGGCGCGGCCGGTGTGGTCGAACAGACGATAGGCAGCGCCGTCGGCCACCACCAGACGGCAGGTTCGGAGGTCCGCCGGATCGAGGCAGAACGAGCCGTCGGCGCGGATGATGAAGCCCGAATCGAGCCCGCCGCCGGCTGCCCGGACGAAGGCCCGCTCGCCCTGGCTCGCAACGAGGCCGCGCACCGCCTCGGCATCCAGGATGCGGCCACCCGCGCGCATCACCGCGGCCTGCGGCGCGTCGTCGGGCAAGGCGGAGCTCGCAGCGAAGCTCGCGGCCGGTTCAGCCGGCTCCAGCCGGGCACAGGCCGCAAGAACCAGAAAGGCGAGGACAGCCACCCGCGTGCTCGAACGTCGCATCGGTCGATCCGTGTTGCTTCGCCTCGACGTGAACGGCCTCAGAGCAGGCCCTCGGCGCGCAGGCTCACCTGCCGGCCCTTGCCGACCACGACGTGATCGTAAACCGTGACGTTGAGTGCTGCCAATGCCTCTACGACCATACGTGTCGTCGTCACGTCCTCGTTCGACGGTGTCGGATCGCCCGAGGGGTGGTTGTGGACGAGGATTACGGCGACCGCGCCCAGCTCCAGCGCCCGTCGCGCCACCTCGCGCGGATAGAGGGGCGTGTGATCGACCGTGCCTTGGCCCAGGCACTCGTCGCGGATGAGGCGGTTGCCGGCGTCGAGGAAGAGGGCGTGGAACGCCTCGACCGTGGCATGGGACAGGCGCACCTCCAGATAACGCGCCAGCTCCTCCGGCGTATCGATCAGGGCTCGGCTCTTCAGGGCCTCGCCTTGGGAGCGCCAGCCGAGCGCGCGGACGAGGCGGAACAGCACGGCCGTCAGCTCGCGGTCGGAACCTTGCGGATCGAAGCCGCCTACCTCGGCAAGCCGGGCCGGTTCCGCCGCGAGCACGCCGCCCAGATCGCCGAAGCGGGCGAGCAGCGCCTGGGCAAGCGGACGGGTGTCCTTGCGCGGCACGGCGAAGAACAGCAGCAACTCCAACAGCTCCTCGTCGCCGAGCGCGTCAGGGCCGGCTTGCATGAAGGTGCGGCGCAGGCGCTCGCGATGCTCGCTGCCGGGCTTCGGTCGCCACGGTGCTTGGTTCTCGGCGAGGCCCGAGGCAGCGGGCGTGTCGAGCACGGCCGCCACCGCGGCGAGTTGGTCGGCGTCGGCGAAGCGCCACGCCCGCTCCTCCGCCAGCCACTCGCCACCGGCCTGCTTCAGCGCCTGATGGAACCGGTAGGTGCGCCCGGTCACGACGAAGCCGTCGTCCGTGGCGGCCACCTTCAGGCCGCGCTTGGCGAGTTCGTCGGCGGGTTGGAGGGTGCCGCGATGGCCGAGCAGGTGGGACCAGAACGCGGCGGGGGTCATGGCGCGCCTACCAATCCGGGTGATGCCGCCCGCCCGGCGACAGGGTGAACGCCTCGCAGCCGGTCTCGGTAACGCCGACGGTATGCTCGAACTGCGCCGAAAGCTGACGGTCCTTGGTCACGACCGTCCAGCCGTCGGCCAGGAGCTTGGTCTCGAAGGTCCCGAGGTTCACCATCGGCTCGACCGTGAAGATCATGCCCGGCTCCAGCTCGAGGCCCTCGCCGGGGCGCCCGTAGTGCAGGACGGACGGCGCGTCGTGGAACACGCGGCCGATGCCGTGCCCGCAATAGTCCCGCACCACGGCGCAGCGGTGCGCCTCGGCGTGACTCTGGATGGCGTGGCCGACGTCGCCGAGCGTGGCGCCCGGCCGGACGGCCCCCAGGCCCTTCCACAGCGCCTCGAACGTAACCCGGCACAGGCGGCGCGCCTTGAGCGGCGGGTTGCCCGAGAAGTACATGCGCGAGCTGTCGCCGTGCCAGCCGTCGACGATGACCGTCACGTCGATGTTGAGGATGTCGCCGTCCTTGAGCTTTCGCTCGCCGGGAATGCCGTGGCAGACGACGTGGTTGAGCGAGATGCAGGTGGCGTGCCGGTAGCCGCGATAGCCGATCGTCGCAGGCGTGGCCCCACGCTCCAGCATGGCGGCATGGCAGATGCGGTCGAGTTCACCGGTGGTGACGCCGGGTGCTACGTGGTCGCCGACGAGGTCGAGGATTTCGGCGGCGACGCGGCCGGCACGGCGCATCCCCTCGAAGGCGGCGGACCCGTGGATGGGAACGGTGGGGGCGAGCTTTCGGGCGGTGTTGCGGTTCATGCTTCCGGCGTTTCCAGGTCCACGGGCAGCGGGCGCTCCAGGCGAATCGCGCGCGGGCTGACGGTGCAGGCATAGCACACGACCTCCACCCCCGCTGCCGCCGCCTCGCGGCAGGCGAGCGCATAGGCCGGATCGGTTCGATCAGCGAGCCCGAACGCCGCGCAGTCGTCACGCTGTACCACGTAAAGCATGACCGCCCGATCGCCAATCGCGACTTGCGCGCGGAGCTCGCGCAGGTGCTTGGCACCCCGGCTGGTCACCGCATCGGGAAAGCGGGCGAAGCTGCCGACGCGCCAATGCACGTTCTTGACTTCGACCCAGCAGCGCGGTCGGGCAGGGTCCTCCAGCAACAGGTCGATCCGCGAGCGCTCGCTGCCGTAGCGGACTTCGGACCGCAGCGAGGCGTAGCCGCGAAGCTCGGCGATCAGGTCGGTCGCGAGGGCCTCCCGCACGAGGGCGTTGGGATGGTTCGTGTTGATGCCGACCAGGGTGCCGTCCGCCTCCACCAGTTCCAGGCCGAAGGCGAGCTTCCGACCGGCCGGTGCCGGCTTCAGCCAGACCCTCGAGCCCGTGGCATCGAGCCCGGCCATGCGGCCCGGATTGGGGCAGTGGACCGTGACGACCTCGCCCGACGCCAACTCGACGTCGGCGAGGAATCGCTTGTAGCGGCGGACGAGACGGCCTTCCACGAGGGCATCGTGCAGGTTCATGCGCCCGTTCCAGCCGGGAATCGCGCTTGCGTCCAGGGGACTGTGCAAAGGGCCTGCCGCCGCCTATGCACCCCAAGACGCGTGAACGGGGAGGGGACCATGAACGCACCGGCAACGGCCGCCGTGATCGTCATCGGCAACGAGATCCTGTCGGGCCGGACCAAGGACGCCAATCTGAGCTATCTCGCAGCCAAGCTCGGCGAGGTCGGCATCAGGGTGATGGAAGCGCGGATCGTGCCCGACGTCGAGGCGATGATCGTCGAGTCCGTGAACCACTGCCGGCAGCGTTATCGCTACGTATTCACCACGGGCGGCATCGGCCCGACCCACGACGACATCACCGCCCGCTGCATCGCTGCCGCCTTCGGCGTGCCCTTCGGGCGCAACGCCGAGGCCGAGCAGCGGCTCTTGGGGTACTACGACGCGGACCAGGTCAACGCGGCCCGCATGTCGATGGCCGACATGCCGGAAGGGGTGGCGCTGATCGACAATCCGGTCAGCGTGGCGCCGGGCTTCCGGCTGGAGAACGTGTACGTGCTGCCGGGCGTGCCCAAGATCCTTCAGGCGATGGTCGACAGCCTCGTTCCCAACCTCCTGGGCGGCACGCCGATCGTTAGCCGGGCGCTGACGGTGTTCGCCGCCGAGGGCGAGATGGCGGCGCCGCTCGAGGGCGTGCAGCACCGCTTTCCGGCGCTCGACCTCGGCAGCTACCCGTTCTTCCGCCAGGGCCGCATCGGCACCACGCTCGTCACGCGCGGTGCCGATGCGGCGCTGGTCGAGGGGCTGCACGCGGCGCTGAAGGAGGCCGCCACGGCAATGGGTGTGGAGTACGCCGAATACGACACCGCCACCGCGCTGCCAGCCTGAGGGCCGCGCGGCGGCGGTGGGTTCGCGGTCAGCCGAGGCGCTTGCCGACGGCCTCCCAGTTGACGAGATGGTCGAGCCAAGCCTGGACGTAGTCCGGCCGCCGATTGCGGTAGTCGAGGTAGTAGGCGTGCTCCCACACGTCGATGCCCATCAGCGTCGTGCCGATGCCGTGCATCAGCGGGTTCTCGCCGTTCGGGGTCTTCATGACCTTCAGTTTGTCGGCGTCGAGCACGAGCCAAGCCCAGCCGGAGCCGAACTGGCCGACCGCCGCCGCCTTGAACTCCTCCTTCACCTTGTCGAGCGTGCCGAAGTCGTTCTCGATCCGCTTGGCCAACTCGCCCGTCGGCGGGGCCGCGTCCTTCTTCATGATCGACCAGAACAGGTTGTGGTTCCAGTGCTGGCCGGCGTTGTTGACGATGCCCTGATTGCCGGCACGAAAGCCTTCGACGCAGACCTCCTCCAGGGTCTTGCCGCCGAGGCCGGCGCCGTCGACCAGGTTGTTCAGGTTGACTACGTAGGTGTTGTGGTGCTTGCCGTGGTGCAACTCCAGGGTCTCGCGGCCCATGTAGGGCTCCAGCGCGTCGTGCGCATAGGGCAGCGCCGGAAGTTCGAAAGCCATGTGGTCCTCCCCTGGCTCGGTGGTCCATCGTCCGCACTCGTGACTACGCATGTGCGGCAAAACGGTTCCCGCGCTAGATACGCCCGTGGAGCAGGATGTCAAACCAACCGCGGAATGCACCATGCAGGCGCGCGATGCGAGTCCACCGCCCGATCCCGCGCACGAGCCGCTGGCAGCGCTGAGGGCGGGGGACCGCGACCGCTACCTCCAGGTGCTGCTGGCGGCGAGTGCCGACCGGCCGGCGCTCCTGGCCCTGTTCCTCCTCAACCTCGAGTGGGCGCGCATCCCCGACCTCGCCCGCGAGCCGATGGCCGGGCTCATCCGCTTGCAGTGGTGGCGGGACGCGATCCGGGCACCTGAGGCGGCACGCCACCCGGTGCTGGACGTGCTGGCCACCAGCGGCCTGCGCGCCCGGCTGGACGACGCCTCGCTGCTCGCGCTGATCGGCGCTCGCGAGCGCGAACTCGACGCCACCCCGCTCGGTCGCATCGAGGAGCTGGAAGCCTATGCCGAGGCGACCGCCGGCGCGCTCAACCGCGCCGCCGCTTGCGTGATCGGCGCCCCGGCGCCGGTGCGGGACCAAGCCCTCGACGTCGGCACCGCCTACGGCCTGTTGGGCATCCTGCGCGCGCTGCCGTTCGTGCTGCGCCGTCCGGCCGGCGCCTTCGCCCTGGCACCGCCAGCGGCGGAGGCGGTGCCCGCGAGCCTCGTCCCGCTGGTGCGCGCGGCGGCCGCGCGGGCGGCGTCGCGGCTCGAC
>JBJHBG010000055.1:0-31346 GCA_050485385.1 Geminicoccaceae bacterium
CGTTTCGCACTTCGCAGCGGCGGGTTGGCGACCAGCACCTAGCGCATCGCGCTCCACTCCTAAAGCCCGCAACGCCACCCAGAGGATGCAGGAGACAACACCCCGCGGTGGCGGCCTGCCGCCGCCCGCGGGTTGCAGGGGGCCAAAAGCCCCCTGCCCCTTTCTTGCCGGCGCTACTCCAGGACCGTGGCGCCGCGCCGGGCGAGGTCGGCGGCATCGAAGCCCAGTTCGGCCAGAATCGCGCGGCCGTGCTCGCCGAGCCGCGGCGCGCCCGCGAGCGCTGGGGGTGCGGTGCCGGCGAAGCGGACGGGCGGCCGCGTGCCGCGCAGCCGGCCTTCGCTGGTGTGGTCGTACAGCTCGAAGAAGCCGGTGGCCCGGTGCTGCGCATCGTCGAGCAGGCTTTCGAGCGTGTGCACGGGCATCGCCGGCACGTCGGCTTCGGCCATGCGGGCGAGCACGTCGGCCGTGGGATGCTGGGCGACGAGGTCGGCCACCAGCGCGTAGAGCTCGGCGATGGCGCTGCTGCGGGCGGCTGGGTCGGTCAGGCGCGCATCGGTCGCGAGGTCGGACCGGTCCATGGCGCGGAAGAAGCGCTGCCATTGCCGCGTGTCGTAGGGCATCACCGTGACGTGGCCGTCGGTGGTGGCGTAGGGCCTTCGATGCGGCGCCAATACGCGGGCGTAGCCCATCGGCCCGAGCGGGGGCTCGAACACGGCGCCCGCGAGGTGCTCGACGAGGACGTAGGCAGAGAGCGTCTCGAACATCGGCACCTCGATGGCGGCACCTTCGCCCGTGCGCTCGCGGTGGAAGAGCGCTGCCGCGATGGCGCCGACCGCCGCCATGGCCGTCGTCTTGTCGGCGAGGATGGTCGGCGCGTAGGCGGGGGCAGCGCCACCGGCGCGCACCGCAAGGTCGGCCACGCCCGAGAGCGCCTGGATCACGTCGTCGTAGGCCGGCCGGTCGGCATAGGGGCCCTCGCTGGCGAAGCCCCAGGCGCTGCAATGGACCAGACGCGGGTTGATCGCCATGAGGTCCGCCGCCCTGACCGCCAACTTCTGCGCGGCCTTGGGGCGGAGGCTGTGAACGAACACGTCGGCTCGGGCGGCGAGGGCGTGCAGCGCGTCTCGTGCCACTCGTTGCTTGAGGTCGAGGACGAGGCTTTCCTTGCCGCGATTGGTGTTGAGAAAGACGGCCCCCATGCCGGGCGAGCGGGCGGGGCCGACGCCGCGCAGCACGTCGCCCTCGGGGGCCTCGACCTTGATGACGCGTGCACCCATTTCCGCCAGCGTGCGGGTGGCGAGCGGCCCCAGCACCACCGAGGTCAAGTCGACGACCGTGATCCCCGAAAGCGGTGTCGACCCCATTGCCTGCCTCCCCCGATGCCGCTTCCTTCGTCTGCCCGCCGGAGTGCGTCTTGCCAATGACCCTGACCGTGGAGGCGGCGCTCGGCGGCCGCCGCTCGATCCGCCGCTTCCTCGCGACGCCGGTGCCCGAGGCGACCGTGCGCGCCATCCTCGAGCTAAGCGCCCGCAGCCCTAGCGGCGCCAACATGCAGCCGTGGCTGGTCCACGTCGTCACCGGCGCCGCCCGCGAGCGGCTGGCCCAAGCCGTCATCGCCGCCGCCCGTGCCGGCGAGGCGAGCCCGGACTATCGCTATTATCCGGCCAATTGGTTCGAGCCCTATCTCGCCCGCCGCCGAAAGGTCGGCTTCGACCTCTACGCGCTCTTGGGCATCGCCCGCCACGACAAGGCCGCACGCGAGGCGCAGGCGCTGGAGAACTTCACCTTCTTCGGCGCGCCGGTCGGGCTTTTCGTCACCTTGGACCGCCGGCTGGACCGGGGCAGTTGGATCGACTGCGGCATGTTCCTGCAATCGGTGCTGTTGGCGGCCCGCGCCTTCGGTCTGGAGACCTGCGCCCAAGCGTCATGGGTGCGGCACGGCGGCACGACCCGGCGCACCCTCGGCATCGGCGACGACCAAGTGCTGATCTCCGGCATCGCGCTCGGCCACCCCGACCCCGACGCGCCGGAGAACGGCCTCGTCACCGAGCGCGCGCCGGTGGACGCGTTCACCACCTTCCACGACGCCTAGGACTGCCCCGCTCAGTTGCGCAGCAGGATGTCGACGATGACGCCCGTGGCGCGGCCGATCAGATAGGCATCGTCGTCGATCAGGACGACCTCGTAGCGCTCGCGCGGCGGCAACAGGCGCCGCACGTCCGGGGAGAGGTAGCGCTTGGCGATCCCCGGCGGCAGCGGCTGGCCGCGCTGGAGGTTCTTGGCGATGCCCGGCGGCAGGCCGCGACGGCCGGGCGGGCCGGGTTGACGGGCACGCGGTCCCGGAGCCGGCTGGAGCTGGTCGAGCACGCCCTGGAGGATGCGCCGCTCGGTCGCGCTGAAGATCGGCCGTTCGCCGCCGGTGGATGCGAGCCAGGAGCGTGCGGGCTCGGCGGTCGCCGCCTGCGGCTGAAAGGCGAAAGCGGCGGCCAGAACGGCCAGGGCGGCGATGCTTGCCGCCGAAGGCGACGGTCTCACGGGCATTCTCCTCGTGCGTCAGGACGCGGACCTTGCCGCATCGCTCTTGTCTCCCGGCTGAACGGACGGGTGCTTGCCCCTGACATCCCTCGGGGCCACAACCAAGGCGACGAGCAAAGGCAGGGTGGCATGGACTTCGAACTGAGCGACGAGCAGGCGAGCCTCAGGGACGCGGCGCGCGCCTTCGCCCGTGGCGAGATGGCGGCGGTCGCCCGCGAGGTGGAGCGCACGGCCGAGCCCCTGTCGCGCGACTGGAAGCGCCGCTACGCCGAGTTGGGCTTTCTCGGCATCAACCTCGAGGAGGCCCATGGCGGCATGGGACTGGGCGATCTGGAGGCGCTCTTGGTGCTGGAGCAGTTCGCCCAGGTGCATCCGGCGGTCGCCTTTCCGATCTTCGAGGCCAGCGTCGGGCCGATCAAGGCGATCGAGCGCTTTGCTCCGGAGAGCCTGAAGGCGCGGCTGATCCCCGAAGTGGTCAAGGGCGAAACGGTGGTCGCCGTTGCCATGTCCGAGCCGGATGCCGGGACGGCGCTGACCGATCTCACCACGCGGGCGGTGGTCGAGGGCGACGTGGTGGTCGTCACCGGCACCAAGCGCTGGTGTTCCGGCGGCGGGCAGGCCGACGGCTATCTGGTCTACGCCCGGATGAGCGAGGCGCGCGGTGCCAGGGGCATCGGTGCGGTCTACGTGCCGGCCGGCCTCGACGGTCTCACCTTCGGCCCGCGCGAGGATCTCTTGGGCTTTCGCGGCATCGCCACCGCCGACATCCACCTCGACGGCGTGCGTGTCCCGCATGACCACGTGGTGGTACCGGCGGGCGGCTTCTCGAAGCTGATGGCGGCCTTCGACCTCGAGCGCTGCGGCAACGCCACCATGTGCCTCGGCATCGCCCAGGCGGCGCTCGACGACACCCTCGCCTACGTCGAGGAGCGCCAGCAGTTCGGCAAGCCGCTCGCCGACTTCCAGGCGGTGCAGTTGAAGCTCGCCGAGATGGCGATGCAAGTCGAGGCGGCGCGGTTGATGATCTGGCGGGCGGTCAGCCGGGCGAGCCACGGCTTTCCCTCCATCGCCGACAGCTCGATGGCCAAGTGCTTCGCCAACGAGATGGTGAGGGACGTCACCGGCAAGGCGATGCAACTCATGGGCGGCTACGGCTATCACAAGGCCTGGCCGGCCGAGCAGCGCTTCCGCGACGCCTGGGGCTGGGGCATCGCCGGCGGCGCCATCGACGTGCAGAAGACCAACATCGCGGCCGCCCTGGTCGGCCGGCGATTCGACCAGCGGCGGTGATGGCTGGGGTCGCGAACGGCGGGTACCCTTGCCGGGGCGACGCACCTATTGTGATCGTTCCGTGACAGGTCGGCCGGTCGCGGCCGATGGAGGAACCGAACACCAATGTCCGCGCAGCTCCTGCTGCTGAATCTCTTCGGCGCCGTGGCACTCCTGGTGTGGGCCACCCGCATGGTGCGCACCGGTGTTTCGCGCGCCTTCGGCGAGCGGCTGCGGCAGATCGTGCAAGCGGCGACCGCCAACCCGGTGGTCGCCTGCGGGGCTGGGGTGGGCGTCGCCGCCATGGTGCAGAGTTCCGCTGCGACCGCGCTCCTGGTCGCCGGCTTCGCGCAGCGCGGGCTGATCGCGCTCGGCCCGGCACTCGCCCTGATGCTCGGCGCCGACGTCGGCTCGACGCTCGTCGTCCAAGCCTTGGCGTTCGACTTGTCGGCAGTGATACCGGTACTTCTCGTGGTGGGCGTGGCGGCGTTCATGCTGTCGTCGTCGGCTCTCGTGCGCCAGCTCGGTCGCGTCGTCATCGGCATCGCGTTGATGATCCTGGCGCTCGGGCTCCTGGTCGCCGCATCGGAGCCGCTGCGCACCAACGACGTTCTGCCGCTGGTGCTGCAACGGCTGGCCGACGAACCCTTCCTGGCGCTGGCCATCGGTGCCGCGCTCGCCTGGCTCGTCCATTCGAGCGTGGCGACCGTGCTGGTGGTGGTCTCGCTCGCCATCGCCGGCGTCGTCGAGCCCAAGCTGGCCTTCGCTCTGGTACTGGGCGCCAATGTCGGCTCGGGTCTGATCCCCTTGGGCATCAACCTCGGCGCACCCGCCGCCGTCCGCCGCGTCTTGCTCGGCAACCTCGCCTTCCGCTTCCTCGGCGCGTTGGCGGCTCTGGCGCTGCTCGAGCCGGCGGCGGCGCTGCTGGCTGCCGTCGATTCCGATCCGGCACGGCTGGTGGCCAACTACCACACGGCCTTCAACCTGGCGCTCGTCGTCGTCTTCCTGCCGCTGACCGGCGCGACCGCCCGCTTGCTGGAGCGGCTGCAACCCGACCCGGCGCCGCCGGCGGCGGCGCGCCAGCTCGGCTATCTCGACGATGCCGTCCTGGACCGGCCGACGATGGCCCTCGCCGGCGCCACCCGCGAGGTCCTGCGTCTGGCCGAGACCGTGGAGATCATGCTGCGGGAAGCCATCCTGCCCTTCGCCGAGAGCGACGGCACGAGGCGAACCGAAATCAAGCGGCTCGACATCACGGTCGACCGGCTACAGGAGGACATCAAGCTCTACCTGACGCGCCTCACCCGCCATCCCCTCTCCGACGAGGACTCGCGCCGCGCCTTCGATCTCATCCTGTTTACCACCAATCTCGAGCACGTCGGCGACATCATCGACAAGAGCTTGCTCGAGCTGGCGGCGAAGAAGCAGCGGCTCGACCTCGAATTCTCGCCCGAGGGCTGGGGCGAGTTGCAGCGGCTGCATGCCCTCGCCGTTGCCCAGATGCAGCATGCCGTCACCGTGTTCGTCACGGCCGACGTCACCATGGCGCGCGAGCTGGTCGAGACCAAGGAGCGGGTGCGCGAGATCGAACGGGCCGCCACCGAGGGTCATCTCAGACGGCTGCGGGAGGGCACGACCGCCTCGATCGAGACGTCCTCCCTGCACCTCGACATGATCCGCGACCTGAAGCGCATCATCGCCCACCTGACGACGGTGGCGCATCCGATCCTCCAAGCCACGGGCGAACTCAGGGACTCGCGCCTGCGCCGGCCGGCGGGGGACGCCGCGACCTCGACACCCGCTTGATGCGACTGCACCTGCCGAAAGGACGACCATGACCGACCCGCTCTTGGAGGCCCTGGCCAAACTCGCGACACCGACGCTCGCCAACGCGCTCGACGACATCGGCTTCGACGGCGTGCTCCTGGGACTGCAACCGGCGGCGCCGGGCATGCGCCTGGTCGGCCGCGCGGTGACCGTGCGGCAAACCACCGGCCCCAAGGGCAGCTTTCCGGTCGAGGACTTCAAGGTCGGCCACATGATCGACGCCGCCGGGCCGGGCGAGGTGCTGGTGGTCGCCAATGGCGGGGCGCCGGTCTCGACCTGGGGCGGCATGGCCTCCTACGCCGCCAAGCTCAAGGGCATCGAAGGGCTGGTGTGCGACGGCGGCTGCCGCGACCGCGAGGAGATCGCCCAGTTCGGCTTCCCGCTCTTCTCCCGCCACATGGTCCCGACGCCGGGCAAGACGCGGCTCAAGGTCGAGGCCATCGGCGAGCCCGTCGTCGCCTGCGGCGTGCGCGTGCGACCGGGCGACGTCATCGTCGCCGACGGCACCGGCGTGCTCTGCATCCCCAAGGAGCGCGCGGAGGACGTCGCCGCCATGGCGACCGACTTCGCGAGGGACGACGAGCAGGCGATGCGCGAGATGGACCAGGGTCTCAGCTTCACGGCAGCGCTCGCCAAGTTCCGCAAGATCTGAGCCGCGGGTTGTCTTCGCCCCCTCGATCTGCAACGTAGGTCGTAACGGTGGCCTCGAGCCGCCGATCGATCAGGGAGAAGTCCGATGAAGCACAAGCTGCTGCCGGCATTGGCTGCCGGCGTCGTGGCGACCATGGCATTGCCCGCCGTCGCCCAAGTGGTGGACGGCCCGACCGTCAACTGGAACGTCTCGACCTGGGGCAATCCGCGCGCCTTCACCGATGGGATCGAGAAGGCTGCGGAGCTGGTGGCGGAGCGCACCGAAGGCCGCTTCACCATCCGCGTCCATTACGGCGAAGCGTTGTCGGCCGCGCGCGAGAACCTCGACGGCATCCAGATCGGTGCCTTCGAGGGGGCGATGTTCTGCAACTTCTACCATCCGGGCAAGAATCCGGCCTGGATGGTGCTGACCATGCCGTTCCTGCCGCTCGGCGACTGGGACGTCTCGTTGCAGGTCCGCGAGGAGTTGATGCAGCATCCGGCCCTGCTGGCCGACATGGAGCGCTGGGGTGCGGTGCCGTACATGTCCGCGCTGCTGCCGCAGTACGAGTTCATGGGCCGCGGCACACCGCCGCAGGAGTTGAGCGACTGGAGCGGCAAGCGGGTCCGCGCCGGTGGCGGGCTCGGCGATGCCATGGCGACGCTCGGCGCCACCCTCACCACGGTGCCCGCGACCGAGGTCTATACCGGCATCGAGCGCGGCACGATGGATGCGGCGAGCTTCCCCTACACCTACTCGCACGCCGCCTATCAAATCCACACCATCGCCGACTGGTTCACCTCGAACATGCAGCCGGGCACGACCGAGTGCGGGACGGTGTTCGCCAAGCGCGCCCTCGACGCCTTGCCCGAGGCCTATCGCGAGTTGCTGATGGAGGTGAAGGACGCAGCCTACGAGGCGCAGATCCAGGCCTATATCGACATCGACGAGGTCAACCTGCCGATGTTTCGCGAGCGGCTGACCGAGGTGGTCTACACCGACGACCAGCTCCGCGAATTCCAGGAGCGGGCCGGCCGGCCGGTCTGGGACCAGTGGGTCCAGGACAACCAGGGCCAGTTCGACGCCCAGGAGCTCCTCGACTTCACCCTCGCCGCGATCGAGCGCGCGCAGGCGACCAACTGAACGAGCCCCGAGCCCCGCGCCGCCGGCGCGGGGCTTCGTCTTGCGCGGAGTGAGCCGATGGTCCATGGCGCTGCCGGTCCCGCCTCGAACGGGACCGAGGGGGGGCTGTTCGCGCGGCTCGACCGCTGGGTCTTCCAGGTGGAGCGCGGCTTCGCCCTGATCTCGGCCGCCTTCATCTTCGGGCTCATGTTCCTGGGCGTCGGCCAGATCGTCGGCCGCCGCCTCTTCAACATGCCGATCTTCGGCTACATCGACATGGTCGAGATCGCGATGGGCGCCTTCGCCTTCCTCGCCATCGCCTATTGCGAACGCCTCGGCGGCCACGTGCGCATGGAGCTCCTGGTCGGCAACCTGCGCGGGCGGCTGCTGTGGCTGTTCGAGGTCGTCAGCGTGCTGGTCGCCCTCTTCGTCGTCGGCGTGCTCGTCTACTACGGCTACACCCACGCGCTCAGGGCCTACGAGTTCGGCGACAGCACCATCGACGCCCAATATCCGATGTGGCCGTCCAAGGCCCTGGTGCCGCTGGCCTTCGGCCTCTTGTGGCTGCGCCTCGTGCTCATGGCCTACGGCTATGGCCGCCTGCTGGTGCGGCCGACGGCCACGCCCGTCGGCGTGCCGGTGGTCGCCGACGTCGCCCAGCAGGCCCGTCGCGAGGCCGAGGAAGCCAAGGCCGCGGAGCCGGGCCGATGACCGGGCTCGACAACTCGACCATCGGCCTGATCGGCGTCGGCGCGCTGTTGGCCCTCGTCCTGATCGGCGTGCGCATCTACATCGCCGCCGCGCTGGTCGGCCTTTTGGGCCTGGTCGCGATCATCGGCTGGCATCCGGGTGCGAGCATGGCCGGCACCGTCCCGCACTCGAAGTCGGTCAGCTACACCCTCTCCATCCTGCCGATGTTCATCCTCATCGGCTTCCTCGCGTTCCACGCCGGCATCACCCGGGCCGTGTTCGACGCCTCGAAGAAGTGGTTCGGCTGGCTGCCGGGCGGGCTCGCCGTCGCCTCGGTGTTCGCGACCGCGGGCTTCGCCGCGGTCTCCGGCGCCTCGACCGCCACCGCCGCCGTCTTCTCCCGCGTCGCCATCCCCGAGATGCTGGAGGCGGGCTACAAGAAGCATCTGGCGGCCGGCGTGGTCGCCGCCGGCGGCACGCTGGCCACACTCATCCCACCCAGCGCCATCCTCGTCATCTACGCCATCATCGTCGAGGTCTCGGTCGGCCAACTCCTCCTGGCAGGTTTCATTCCCGGCATCGCCTCGGCCTTGGTCTATGCCGCCATCATCATCATCTGGGCGCGCATCGACCCGGATGTCGGCCGGCCGATCACCGGCTTCACCTGGACCGAGCGGTTCAAGGCGGTGCCGGGCACCTTCCCCATCATCGCCGTCATCGTCATCATCTTCAGCGCCATCTATCTCGGCTGGGCGACGCCGACCGAGGCGGGGGCCCTTGGCGCCTTCGTCGTCTTCGTCATGGCGATGGCCAAGGGCATGAAGCTCGGCACCCTCGCCGAGGCGCTGATGGAGACGGCGAAGCTCACCGTGATGATCTTCGCCCTCATCTGGGGCGTGCTGATCTTCGTCCGCTTTCTGGGCTTTTCCGGTCTGCCGGGCATGTTCACCGACTGGATCGTCGGCCTGCCCTATCCGCCTTGGGTGATCATGGTCTGCATCCTCGCGGCCTACGTGATCCTCGGCATGTTCATGGACGCGATCGGCATGCTGCTCCTCACCCTGCCGATCGTCTTTCCGGCGGTGATGGCACTGGGCTACGATCCGATCTGGTTCGGGATCATCGTCGTGAAGATGGCGGAGGTGTGCCTCGTGACGCCGCCCATCGGGCTCAACTGTTTCGTCGTCTCCGCCGTCAGACCGGACATCCCGGTGCAGACCGTGTTCCGCGGGGTCTGGCCGTTCGTGCTCGCCGACTTCCTCACCGTGGCGCTGTTCCTCGCCTTCCCCGGCATCGTCACCTGGCTGCCGCAACAGATGCTGAGGTAATGGCCGAACGGCGCTTTTTGATCCTGGTCGTCGCCCTCACCTTCACCCTGAACGCCGTCGCCCGTGGCTTCACGGAGACCTTCGGGCTGTTCCTGCTGCCGGTGGAGTCGGAATTGGGGGCGGCGCGCTCCGCCATGACCGGCGTCTATTCCGTCTTCATGCTGACGGTGGGCCTCACCGGCCCCGTCGCCGGGCACCTGTTCGACCGGCTCGGCGGCCGGCTCGCCTACCTTTCGGGCCTTCTGGCGCTTGCGGCGGGCTTCCAGCTCGCAGCATCCGCCGAGACCGTCGCCCGCTACTATCTCGGCGTCGGCGTGCTCGCCGGCATCGGCGTGGCGGCCGCCGGCATGGTGCCGGCGACGGCGCTGTTGAGCCGCTGGTTCGAGAAGCGTCTCGGCACCGTGCTCGGCTTCGCCTACGCGGCGATGGGCCTCGGCGTGCTCGTCATGTTGCCCCTGACCCAACTCCTGCTCGACCAGATCGGCTGGCGCGAGACCTACGCACTGCTCGCCAAGGTGCTGTTCGGCCTCGCCCTGGCCGTGCTGCTCCTGCCCATGCGCCGGCTCGACCGGGGGGCAGCCTCGAAACGAGCGAGCAGACCCGCCGGCCACGTGGCCTGGACGCTCGGACGGGCACTCGCCACCAGTGCCTTCTGGGGTCTCTTCGCCGTCTACTTCTTCACCGCCTACGCTGCCTATTCGATCCTGCCGCAGGCGCCGGCATATCTGGTGGAGAACGGCTTCGAGCCCCTGCTGGTCGCGAGCCTGATCGGGCTCACGGGCATGGTCAGCGTCGTCGGCATGGCAAGCATCGGCATCCTCGCCGACCGCTACGGCCGACGGCGCATGGTCACCGTCTCCTACCTCGCCTCGTTGACCGGCATCGCCGCGGTGATCGCTGTCGCCGCCTCGCCCAGCCTCGCCCTGGTCTACGTGTTCGTGCTGTTCTTCGGCGTGGCGCAGGGCGCGCGCGGCCCCATCGTCACGGTGATGACGGCGCGGCTGTTCGAGGGCGGCGGCGTCGGCAGCATCTACGGTGCGATCACGCTCGGCCTCGGGGTCGGCGCCGCCGTCGGCTCGTTCGTCTCCGGCCTGATGCACGACCTCACGGGCCACTATTACTGGTCGTTCGGCCTCGCTTGGCTCGCCTCGTTCGCAGGATTGCTCCAGTTCTACGTCGTGCCGGCACTGGCCGACCGGAAGTCCGGATGATCGTCGAGAAAGCGGTTCTTCAGCCCGTGCCGGTTGGCGTCCTTCAGGCCCAACGCGTCCTCGGCGATCAGCACGCGTTGCACGTTCTCGCTGCCCTCGCCCACGGTCAGCATGTCGATATAGGCCTGGAGCTTCCGCACGGGGTACTCGTCCGCCAGCGCGTAGCCGCCGTGCACCTCGCGGGCGACGTCCACGGCCAGCCGTGCCGCTTGCGTCGCGAAATACTTGCCGCGCGCGGCGACGCGGGTCGAGGGCAGGCCCCGGTCCATCGTCCAGGCGGTGCGCCGCGCCATGAGGGCGGCGGCATCGACCGCGACCGTCGCATCGGCGATGCGGCCCTGCACGAGCTGGAAGCGGGCGATCGGGCCGCCGCCCAGCTCGCGCTCGCGGGCGAAGCCGATCGCCGCGTCCAGTGCCGCGCGGGCGAGGCCCACCAGCCGCGCACTGACGGTGAGCCGGCCATATTCGAGCGCGTTCATGGCGATCTTGAAGCCCTCGCCCTCGCTCCCCAGCCGGTCCGCCACCGGCACCTCGAAATCGTCGAGGAACACGGCACAGGAGCGCAGACACCTGGAAAGCCCGCCCATCGGGATCGGATCGGCGCGATAGCCTTCGAACCGCTTGGGCTGGACGACGAAGGCGGTGATGCCGCGCACGCCCGCCGTCGGGTCCGTCCGCGCGAACAGGACGCCCGTGTCGGCCGCGTCGGCGAAGGTGATCCACTGCTTGGACCCGTTCAGCCGGTAGACGTCGCCCTGGCGCACGGCCGTGGTGCGCATCGCCCCCGCCGGATCGGAGCCGCCGCCAGCCTCGGAAAGCGCGAACATGCCGATGCTGCGTCCGGCGACGAGGTCCGGCACGAAGCGCTCGGCCTGCGCTGCCGTTCCCCAATTGTAGATGGTGAAGGGGCAGGTCATCGCCTGCATGTTCATAGCGTAGCCGAATTCGGGGGCGAGGCGGCTCAGCTCCTCGGCGATCACCGAGACGGCCTGGAAGCCGGCGGCACTGCCGCCGAGCCGCTCGGGGAAGGCCGCCCCGAACAGACCGGCCTCGCCCAGCGCCCGGAGGATCGCGTGCGGAAAGGTGCCGCTCGCCTCGAACTCGGCCATGTGCGGTCGGATCTCCCGCTCGTACAGTCGTTCGACCGTCGCGCGCAGGGCTGCCAGCTCCGCCGGCTCGTCGAACTGCATGGCCACCTCCCCATCCCCAACGTTGCAGCCTGCTCCGAGGCCGTTAGGCTCACGGGACCAGAGCCCGCCGCAACTGGCAAGAAGGACCGGCCATGACCGATCGGGGTGCCGTCGTCCACGCGAGCGACCTTCCTGCCTACGCACCGCCGGGCCACGCCGGCACGCGCAACGTGCGGCTGGTCGAGAAGGACTGGTGCGGCCGCTTCGAGCTGGTGCTCGGCCGGCTGGAGCCGGGCGGCGTCGCCCACGCCCATGCCCACGACGTGGAGCATCAAGCGATGTACGTCGTCGCCGGCACCTGCGTCGTCACGCTCGACGCCGCCGCCCCCCTCGCCTGCGGCCCTGGCACGGTGGTGCGCATCCCGCCGGGCGTGCGCCACGAGGTCGTCGTCACCGGCGACACCACCTTGGAACTCTTGATCGTCTACAGCCCGCCCCTGCCCGCGCGGGCGGATGCGCCCTTGGAGCCTTGATCCGATGTCCCTGCCCGACGGCTTCGCCGACCGCCTCGCCTCCGTCCTCGGCAAGGGCGGCTACTTGACGGAGCCCGCCGACGTCGAACCCTTCTGTGTCGGCTGGCGCGACGGCTGGACGGGGCGCACCGAGTTCGTCGCGCTGCCGAAGACGACGGCGGAGGTGGCCGAGGTCGTGCGCCTCTGCCACGAGGCGCGCGTCCCCATCGTGCCGCAGGGTGGCAACACGGGGCTTACCGGCGGCAGCCAGCCACACGAGCACGGCCGCGAGATCGTGCTGTCGACACGGCGCCTCGCCCGCATCCGCGACCTCGACCTCGACAACGACACGATGACGGTCGAGGCGGGCGTCGTGCTGCAGACCATCCAGGCGGAAGCCGCCCGGCACGGCCGGCTCTTTCCCTTGAGCCTCGGCGCCGAGGGCAGTTGCCAGATCGGCGGCAATCTCTCGACCAATGCCGGCGGCACCCAGGTACTGCGCTACGGCAATGCCCGTGCCCTCGTCCTCGGCCTCGAGGTCGTGCTGCCCGACGGCCGGGTCTGGGACGGCCTGCGGGGCTTGAGGAAGGACAACACAGGCTACGACCTGAAGGACCTCTTCATCGGCGCCGAGGGCACGCTCGGCGTCATTACCGCAGCCGTGCTGCGCCTCTTTCCCCTGCCGAGCGACGTGCAGACGGCCATGGTCGCGGTGCCTTCGCCGGCCGCCGCCGTCGACCTGCTCGGCCGACTCAAGCGGGCGCTCGGCGAACAGGTCACGGCCTTCGAGCTGATGACACGGGTCTGCTTCGATCTCGCCATGGAGTTGATCGAGGGCGTGCAGGATCCGCTGGCGGAGCCGTCACCCTGGTACGTGCTCCTGGAGGTGGCGGGCCAGGGCGAGCCCGGCACCCTCGCCGATCCGCTGACCGATGCGCTCGGCGAGGCGGCGGAGGCGGAACTGGTGACCGATGCGGTCGTCGCCGCCTCGGGCGAACAGCGCGACCAGCTCTGGCGCATCCGCGAGGAACAGGCGGAGGTGCAAAAGCGGGCCGGTGCCAGCATCAAGCACGACGTCTCGGTGCCGATCTCGCACATCCCTCGCTTCATCGAGGAGGCCGACGCCGCCCTCGCCGGGGCCTATCCGGGCGTCCGCTTCGTCACCTTCGGCCACGTCGGCGACGGCAACCTGCACTACAATCCGCTGCAACCCGTGGACGCGGACAAGGCCGCCTTCGCCCGCGAGATCGGGCCGATCAACCGCATCGTCCACGATCTGGTCGTCGCCCACGGCGGCTCGATCAGCGCCGAGCACGGGCTCGGCCGGCTGCGCCGCGACGAGGCCGCGCACTACAAGTCCGAGATCGAGCTCGACTTGATGTACCGCATCAAGCGAAGCATCGATCCGCTGAACCTGATGAACCCCGGCAAGGTGCTGGCCCAGCGCGACTGAGTAGGGGGTTCAGCGGACGCCGATGCGGCGGCGGATCGTGCCGAGGGCAAAGCCCAAAAGCGGCACGCGCTGGTAGAGGTCCGGCGCCGGATCCCAGTAATCGAGGTGCGCCGTGACGAGCTCGGCCTCGTTCAGGTGCACCTCGCTCAGCCCCTCGACCTCCAGCGGCCCGTGGCGGCGCAGGAAGCCTTTCGGCAGGCAGGTGAAGGTCCAGCGGAGATAGTGGGCGTGGTCGCCCGAGGCCCGGTCGGTGACGCGAAAGGCCACCTCGTCGGCGTCTTCGTAGGCCTTCTCGAACACGCGGCGGATCTTCGCCTTGCCGCGCACGTCGCTGAACGGGTCGCGAAAGCGCGCGTCCTCCGCGAAGCAGGCAACGAGGTCGTCGACGCCGCCGGCCGTGGTGCCGTCGAGGACGGCGACGTAGCGATCGAGAGCGGCGCTCATGTTCTCACCGCGCGGCGCACGAGCGCGAAGTAGAGGCCGTAGGGTAAAAGGCGGAGCAGCTTCAAGACGTAGCTCAGACGCCGGGGAAACGTGACCTCGAAGCGCTTGCCGTCCAGCCCGCGGACGATGCGCCGTGCGGCCGCCTCGGGCTCCATGAGAAACGGCATGGGAAAGTCGTTCTTGTCGGTGAGGGGTGTGCGCACGAAGCCCGGCGCAACGACGCGAACATCCACACCGGCCCGGTCGAGGTCGAACTTCAAGGCCTCGCACATGTTGAACAGGGCTGCCTTGGTCGCGCCGTAATAGGCGGAAGTCGGCAGGCCGGTATAGCCCGCGACCGACGAGACCACCGCGATCTGGCCGCGCCGCCGTGCCAGCATCGGCCGCAGTGCGGCCTCCAGGCAATACGCCGTGCCCATGACGTTGATGGTCATCAGCTTCTGAAGTTCGGCCGCATCGAAATCCTCGCCCTTGACCGGCCGATGCGTGCCGGCATTGAGGACGGCGCGGTCGATCGGTCCGAGTTCCGTCTCGATACGGCGGACGACGTCGTGCATCGCCGCGCCGTCGGTCACGTCGCCGGCGAAGGCGACGACACCGGGGTGAAGGGCTGCCTCGTCCAGCCGCTCGCTCGGCCGCGCGGTGGCCGCGACCGTCGCGCCCCGCGCCGCGTAGGCCAAGGCCAAGGCCTTGCCGATACCGGCGGAAGCGCCGGTGATCCACACGACTTCACGCGGCATTGCCATGCCGACGGTCCAGGCCCTCCAAGAAGCTGCGGCTGTCGCTGCGCGCGGCTTGCAGCTTGGCCGGGTCCATTCGCTCCAGCGTCCGGAAGACCGGCTGCATGCGCGGGTTGCCCTTCAACTGCTGGCGGTTCTCCAGCATGAAATTCCAATACAGATAGTTGAAAGGGCAGGCCTCCGGCCCCTGCTTCTTCTTCACGTCATAGCAGCAGAAGCTGCAAAAGTCGGACATCCGGGACACGTAGGCGCCGCTCGCGGCGTAGGGCTTGGAGGCCATCAGGCCGCCATCGGCGTACAGCGCCATGCCGAGGGTGTTGGGCAGTTCGACCCACTCGTAGGCATCGGCGTAGACGGCGAGGTACCAGTCGCACACCTGCTGCGGATCTATGCCGGCCAACAGAGCGAAGTTGCCCGTCACCATCAGCCGCTGGATGTGGTGCGAATGGGCCTCGCGCCGGGTCTGGTCGATCACCTTGGCGAGGCAGCGCATGTCCGTATCGCCGGACCAGTAGAAGTCCGGCAGGGCGCGCCGCGCGCCCAGATGGTTGCGCCGCCCGTAGTCGGGCATGAACCGCCAATAGATACCGCGGACGTACTCGCGCCAACCGAGGATCTGGCGAACGAAACCTTCGACCGCGTTCAACGGTGCAGCGCCGTCGCGATAGGCGCGCTCGGCCGCCTCGCAAGCCTCCATGGGCAGGAGGAGGCCGACATTCAGGTACTGCGACAGGGCCGAGTGGAACAGCCAGTCCTCGCCGTCGACCATCGCGTCTTGATGGTCGCCGAAGCCGGGCAGCGCGTGGGTGACGAAGTGATCCAGCGCCTCCAGCGCCTGGGTACGCGTAACGGCGAACCAGAAGGGCTCCAGCTCGCCGAAATGCCCGTCGAAGCGCTTGGCGACGAGGTCCAACACCTCGAGCGTCGTCGCGTCCGGCGCGAAGCGCAAGGGGCTGCCGCCCTCGAGGCCGGCGGTGGGCGGCTTACGGTTTTCCGCGTCGTAGTTCCAACGCCCGCCCTGGGGCGCACCGTCGGCCGCCATCAACAGGCCGGTGCGCCTGCGCATGTCGCGGTAGAACCACTCCATCCGCAACTGCTTGCGGTCGTCGGCCCAAGCGTCGAAGTCGGCGCGCGAGCAGAGAAACCGGTCATCGGCCCGCACCTCCACGGGCAGGCCGAAACGTCTCGACCAGCCGTCGATCTCCTGGCGGACCCGCCACTCGCCGGGCTCGGTGACGATCAGCCGATCCGGGCGATGCCGGCCGATCGCGCGTTCCACCTCGCCCGTGAAGCTGCCCGCGTTGCCGTCGTCGTCCAGGCGGACGTAGTCGACGCGGCAGTCACGCTGCCGTAGTTCGGCCGCGAAGTGGCGCATCGCGGCGAACAGGAAGGCGATCTTCTTCGGGTGGTGCCGGACGTAGGTCGCCTCCGCCTCGACCTCGACCATGAGCACGGGATCGCCGCCATCCAGGTCCCGAAGACTCGACAGAGTCGGGCTCAGCTGGTCGCCGAGCACGAGGCGGAGGGTGCTGCTCACGAGCTGATCGCTTGGCGCAGCGAGGCGACGTCGCTCTCCGGCCGGCGCGTGTAGCGGATGTGGTTCGAGCCGCGCACGGTGAAAGCGAGTTGCGTCCAGCCGATCGGTCCGTACCAGAGGTCGAGGTCGATGTCGCCGCGGATGGCGAAACGTTCGCACGGCACAGGCTCGCCGCCGACCTCGACGATCTCCTCGCCGACCAACTCGGAGCGCCCTTCGACGAGGCGGCCGTGTTGCGTGTTGATCCAGGACGTGTCCTGGACCATGCGCGGCTTCCAATAGGTCGTCGGCAGCATCGAAGCCGGCAGTTCGACCGTGCCGTCGGTGCCGTTGACGACCAGCCGGTCGCCCCGGTTGCGCGCATCGACCTCGTAGCGGGTCCCGTTGTCGTCGGTCCAGCTCTGCATGGTGACGAGCCGGTCGTCGACGTACACCTCGTGGTTGCGGTGCGTGTAGCGATAGGCGGTGACGAAGGCGATCTTCACCTCGAGATCGATGGCGATGTCGGTCTCGACCCGGTTGCCGTCCTGCCGCATGCGCACCTGGTGGGTGCCGATCCTGCCGTCGTTGCGGAAGACGTCGAACGCAAGGAGGCCGTCGTCGGCGCGCGCCGTTCCCGGCAACAGGAGGCCACCCGCAGCGGCAGTCACGACGAAGCGGCGGCGGTCGAACGAGATCATGCCCACACCTTCGAACGTTGTCGATCGCGGGAGATACGCCCGGCGATCCGCCGTGGATCAATCGGGACGGTCGCCGGCAGGCCGTCGCGGGCTCAGACCTTCGGCGTGCGGTAGAGCACCTCGCCGCCGACCAAGATTTCGCAGTCGACGAGGAACCTGCGCACGCCGTCCCAGTCGATCTCGACGCCGAGACCGGGCGCGTCCGGCGCGGCGATGCCCCCGTCGCCGTCGCGGGCCAAGGGTGTCGCGACGAACGCCGTGGCCACCTCGCGCGGCCGTGCGGGGAACTCGCACAAGGCGTGGTCGGTCAGCCCGGCATAGGGCTGCAGCGAGGCCGACAGTGCGAGGTGCGAGGTAAAGGTGTGGTTGACGTAGGTGACGCCGCTCGCGACGGCATGGTCCACCACCGCCTTGGCCGGGCCGATGCCGCCGATCCGCCCGCAGTCGATCTGGACGAAGCCGACCCGGCCGAGGTCGATGGTGTGCCGCGCCATGAAGACGTTGTGCGCGGCCTCGCCGCCGGCAAGCGGCACCGTGGCCGAGCGCGCTGCGAGTGCGGCATAGGCCGCGTAGGCATGGCCGGCGAAGGGCTCCTCCAGCCACGTCGCCCGCGCCGCTTCCAAGGCCGGCAGCCGTGCTGCCGCAGCCTCCACGTCCTCGCCGAACACCTGGCCCGTGTCGACCAGCAGGATGCCGTCCTCGCCGATGCCCTCGCGTGCCGCCGCGAAATGGTCGGCGTCGTCCCGGACGCTGCCCCGGCCGATCGGCCCCCAGCCGAACTTCACCGCCCGGAACCCGGCCATGCGCTGCTCCTGGCCGAGCCGGAGCGTTTCCTGCGGCGTGGCGCCGAAGAGCTGCGAGGCGTAGGGCGTCTTCGCCTCGCTTCGGGCGTAGCCGAGCAGCTTCCACACCGGCTCGCCGCGCGCGCGGCCGAGCAGGTCCCACAAGGCCATCTCCACCCCCGACCACGTGTGCGCGGCCTGAAGCAGGTCCATGGAGTCGTAGGCAACCCGCGCGGCGATGCGGGCGATGTCGGCCGGCCCGTCGACGGTCTCCCCCAGGACGGATGCACCCACCGGCCGGCAGGCGCCGTGCGACATCGGGCAGACGAAGGCGGCCATCGACGGCAGGGGTGCCGCCTCGCACTCACCGAAGCCGACATGGCCGCCGGCCGCCACCCGCACCAGCAGCGCATCCTGGCTGCCGTCGGCGTCGGTCGTCACTTGCGGCATGGCCAGATAGAAGAAATCGACCGCCTCGATGCGCATCCCGGCTCCCCTGCTTCGTCGCTGGCTCGGTGGTGGCATCCTCCGGCGCCGCCTGCAATCGCCGTTTCCCGCCAAACGTGGCCTTTCCCTCAGCCGTGCGGATGATAAGCCTCGACTGTCGGGCACGGTGGGTGCCCAGCTCGGAGTCCGCGCATGCTCGAGACGGCCGTCCTCGTCGAGTGGCTCACCTTCGGCGTGCGCTGGCTGCACGTCATCGCCGCCATCGCCTGGATCGGCTCGTCCTTCTACTTCATTGCCCTCGATCTCGGCCTCCGCCGCGACCGCCCGCTGCCGCAGGGCGTCACCGGCGAGGAATGGCAGGTGCACGGCGGCGGCTTCTACCACATCCAGAAATACGCCGTGGCGCCGGATCACCTGCCCGAGCACCTGACCTGGTTCAAGTGGGAGGCCTATTGGACGTGGCTGTCCGGCTTCGCGCTGCTGGTGCTCGTCTACTATCTGGGCGCCGACCTGTACTTGGTCGATCCGGCCGTCCTCGACCTCGCCACGCCGGTCGCCATCGCGCTCTCGCTCGCCTCGCTCGCCCTCGGCTGGCTGATCTACGACCGCCTGTGCAAGAGCCGCGTCGCCGCGAGCGACACCGGCCTCATGCTCGCCCTCTTCGCGCTGATCGTCGCGATGGCCTGGGCCTATTCGATGGTCTTTTCCGGCCGCGCCGCCTTTCTGCATCTCGGCGCCTTCACCGCGACCATCATGTCGGCCAACGTGTTCCTCTGCATCATCCCCAACCAAAAGATCGTCGTCGCCGACCTCAAGGCCGGGCGCACCCCCGATCCCGCCCTCGGCAAGACCGCCAAGCAGCGCTCGACCCACAACAACTACCTGACGCTGCCGGTCCTCTTCCTCATGCTGTCGATGCACAACCCGCTGGCCTTCCAAGGCGACTACGCCTGGATCGTCGCTGGCCTCGTGTTCCTGACCGGCGTCAGCATCCGCCATTTCTTCAACACGATGCACGCGAAGAAGGGCCATCCCTGGTGGACCTGGGGGGTAACGGCCGCGCTCTTTGCCGCCATCGTCTGGCTCTCGCTCTCGGGGCGCATCGACCCGGAGCCCGCGGCCCGACCGCTCACGCCCCAACAGGAGCGCTTCGCCACAGCCAGCGGGTTCGAGGACGTCCACGCGATCGTCCTCGGCCGCTGCTCGATGTGCCACGCCGCCCTGCCGCTCTGGCCCGGCATGGCGTCGGCACCGAAGGGCGTGATGCTGGAGACCGAGGCGCAGACGGCGGCGCATGCGCGGCAGATCTACCTCCACGCCGGCCTTACCGACGCCATGCCGCCGGCCAACGTGGCCTTCATGGAGCCCGACGAGCGCCGTCTGATCGTCAACTGGTATCGAACCGCCAACGCCGGCAATTGACCGCGCGCAGAAGCGCTGCCCATGCTGCAACGCAACGTTCCGCCCGAGGAGAGCCGCCCTTGCGCCGCATCCAGCGCCTTCTGGTCGCCAACCGCTCGGAAATCGCCATCCGCGTCTTCCGCGCCGCGACCGAACTCGGCATCCGCACCGTGGCGATCTACGCGGCCGAGGACCGCCTCTCGCTGCACCGCTTCAAGGCCGACGAGGCCTATCAGGTCGGCGCCGGCAAGGGTCCGATCGAGGCCTATCTCGACATCGAGGACGTGTTGCGCGTCGCCCGTGCCGCCTGGGTCGACGCCATCCACCCCGGCTACGGCTTCCTCGCCGAAAGCCCGGAGTTCGCCGAGGCCTGCGCCGCCGCCGGCATCACCTTCATCGGCCCCTCGCCCGCCGCCATGCGCGCGCTCGGCAACAAGGTCGCGGCCCGGCACATTGCCGAGCGGGCGGGCGTGCCCGTGATCCCGGCAACCGAGCCCCTACCCGACGACGCGGCCGAGGTGGCGAAGCTCGCAGGCGCCATCGGCTACCCCCTGATGCTCAAGGCGTCCTGGGGCGGCGGCGGACGCGGCATGCGCACCATCGAGCACGAGGGCGAGCTGGTCGACGCCGTCCGCTCCGCCAAGCGCGAGGCGAAGGCCGCGTTCGGCAAGGACGAGGTCTATCTGGAGAAGCTGATCCGCCGCGCGCGGCACGTCGAGGTGCAGTTGCTCGGCGACCACCACGGCAATCTCGTCCACCTGTTCGAGCGCGACTGCACCATCCAGCGCCGCAACCAGAAGATCATCGAGCGCGCACCGGCCCCCTATGTCGACGCGGCGACGCGGGAACGGCTGGGCGAGGCCGCGCGTGCCATCGGCCGGGCGGTCGACTACGCCGGCGCCGGCACCGTCGAGTTCCTGATGGATGCCGACACGGGCGACTTCTACTTCATCGAGGTCAACCCGCGCATCCAGGTCGAGCACACGGTGACCGAGGAGGTGACCGGGCTCGACATCGTGAAGGCGCAGATCAGGATCGCCGAGGGCAAGCACGTCGGCCGCGTCGCGGAAACGGGCATCCCGCCGCAGGCCGACATCCGCCTCGACGGCCACGCGCTCCAGTGCCGGATCACGACGGAGGATCCGGAAAACAACTTCATCCCCGACTACGGGCGCATCACCGCCTATCGGGGCGCGATGGGCTTCGGCATCCGCGTCGACGGCGGCACCGCCTATTCGGGAGCCCTCGTCACCCGGTACTACGACGCGCTGTTGGAGAAGGTCACCGCCTGGGCACCGACAGCCGAGGAGGCGGTGGACCGCATGCTCCGCGCCCTGGTCGAGTACCGCATCCGCGGCGTGGCCACCAACCTCACCTTCCTCGAGACGGTGCTCCGCCACCCCACCTTCCAGCAGGCCGCCTACACCACCCGCTTCATCGACGAGACCAAGGAGCTGTTCGACGTCACCCAACCGCAGGACCGGGCGACGCGGCTCTTGACCTACATTGCCGACGTCACCGTCAACGGCCTGCCCGACGTGCGCGACCGCCCGCGCCCCGCGCCGAGCTTGCGCAAGCCCCAGGCCCCGCACTTTCCGGCCGATCCGGCGCCCGGCACGCGGCAGAAGCTGGAGGCGCTCGGCCCCGCAGGTTTCGCCAAGTGGATGCAGGCGGAACGGCGCGTGCTCGTCACCGACACGACCATGCGCGACGCGCACCAGTCGCTGCTCGCGACCCGCATGCGCAGCTTCGACCTCGTTGCCGTGGCCGACGCCTATGCCCGGGGGCTGCCTGGCCTGTTCTCCCTGGAGTGCTGGGGCGGGGCCACCTTCGACGTTGCCATGCGCTTTCTGTTCGAGGACCCGTGGGAGCGCCTGCAAGCCGTCCGCGAGCGCGTGCCCAACGTGCTCACGCAAATGCTCCTGCGCGGGGCCAACGGCGTCGGCTACACCAACTACCCCGACAACGTGGTCCAGGGCTTCGTCCGCGAGGCGGCAGCCGCCGGCATGGACGTCTTCCGCATCTTCGACTGCCTCAACTGGGTCGAGAACATGCGGATTGCCATCGATGCCGCGGGCGGCACCAACAAGCTGGTCGAGGGGGCGATCTGCTACACCGGCGACATCGACGACCCGGACCGGGCCAAATACTCGCTCCGCTACTACGTCGACCTCGCCAAGGAGTTGGAGGCCGCCGGCTGCCATATCCTGGGCCTCAAGGACATGGCGGGGCTGCTCAAGCCGGCAGCAGCGCGAAAGTTGATCGGTGCGCTGAAGGATGCGGTCGACCTGCCGATCCACTTCCACACCCACGACACCTCGGGCATCGCCGCCGCCACCGTGCTCGCCGCGGTCGACGCCGGGGTCGACGCGATCGATGCCGCCATGGACGCGATGAGCGGTACCACCTCGCAGCCCTGCCTGGGCTCACTGGTGGAAGCGCTCCGCCACACCGAGCGCGACACCGGGCTCGACCCGGAAGCCATCCGCGAGATCTCGTTCTACTGGGAAGCCGTGCGCAGCCAGTATCGCGCCTTCGAGAGCGACCTTCTGAGCGGCGCCAGCGAGGTCTACCTGCACGAGATGCCGGGCGGGCAGTTCACCAACCTCCGCGCCCAGGCCCGCTCGATGGGCCTGGAGGAGCGCTGGCACGAGGTGGCGAGGGCCTATCGCGAGGCCAACGACCTCTTCGGCGACATCGTCAAGGTGACGCCGTCCTCCAAGGTGGTGGGCGACCTTGCCCTCATGATGGTGGCGCAGAACCTCACTGCCGCCGACATTCTCGACCCGGCCAAGGACGTGGCGTTTCCGGCCTCGGTCGTGGAGATGCTCAAGGGCGACCTCGGCCAGCCTCCCGGCGGCTGGCCCGAGGCGTTGCAACGCAAGGTGCTGGGCGACACCGCGCCGATCACGGTCCGTCCGGGTTCGCTGCTCGCGCCAACCGACCTTTCCGCCGAGCGGACGAAGGCCGAGGAGGCGTGCGGGCGGGAGCTGACCGAGCGCGAGTTCCAGGCCTACCTCATGTATCCCAAGGTCTTCGCCGAATACGCCCACATCAACGCCGGCTACGGCCCGGTCTGGACCCTGCCGACGCCGGTCTTCCACTACGGCATGGAGCCGGGCGAGGAGATCGACGTCGACATCGAGCGCGGCAAGAAGCTGATCGTGCTGCTCACCGCCGTCGGCACCACCCGCGACGACGGCAAGGTCGAGGTGTTCTTCGAGCTGAACGGCCAGCCGCGGATGATCGCCGTGCCCAACCGCGCCGTCCAGGCGACGCGCCCCGCCGCCCGCAAGGCCGACGCGACCAACCCGGCCTATATCGGCGCGCCGATGCCCGGAGCGGTCGGCGCCATCGCCGTCGCCGCCGGCCAGGCGGTCGAGGCCGGCGACGTGCTGTTGACCCTCGAGGCGATGAAGATGGAGACCAGCCTCCGCGCCCCCCACGCCGGCACCGTCACAGAAATCTGCGTCGAGGCGCACGCCCAGGTCGACGCCAAGGACCTGCTGCTGGTGGTCGAGCCGAAGGCGTGATCGGTCCTCAAAAACCCAGCGCGCAGCCGTCCTTGCGGCTGTCGGAGCCGGCGACGTAGCCGTCCGCCAGCCGGGCGATCAGTTGGGCGCCACCGAAGCCGAAGGCGGCGTCGGGGGCTTCGATGGTGATCTCGTGGCCCATGGCGGCGAGGCCCTCGTAGACCTCGGGCGCCAAGCCCGGCTCGATGGCCACGCCCTTGCCGACGGCCACGCCGCGCCCACCGAGCAGCCGCCAGCGGGGGGCGTCGCTTGCCGCCTGCACGTTCTGGCCCCAAACGCGCGTGCGCAGCACCATCTGCAAATGGCCCTGCGACTGCATCGGCCCGCCCATCAGCCCGAAGCTCATGGCCGGCCGGCCGTCGGTTTCGGTGAGGAAGCCCGGAATGATGGTGTGGAACGGCCGCTTGCCCGGGCCGACGTCGTTGGGATGGCCGCGTTCGAGGATGAAGCCGGCACCCCGGTTCTGGAGCGAGATGCCGGTGTCGGGCACGACCACGCCGGAGCCGAAGCCCATGTAGTTGGACTGGATGTAGGAGACCATCATGCCCGAGGCGTCGGCCGTGGTGAGGTAGACCGTGCCGCCGGCGGCGGGCACCCCCTTGACGGGTGCGGTCGCCCGCTCGCGGTCGAGCAGCCGGGCGCGCTCGTCCAAATAGTCGTCGGCGAGCAGCGCGTTCGGGTCGAACGGCATGTGATCGAGGTCGGCGACGTAGGCCTCGAGGTCGGCGAAGGCGAGCTTCTTCGCCTCGAGCTGAAGGTGCAGGGCCGCGACCGAATCGACCGGCAGCTCGGCCAACTCGGTGCGGGCGAGGATGCCCAGCGCGATCTGGGCGGCGATGCCCTGGCCGTTGGGCGGGATCTGGTGCAGCGTGCAGCCGAAGCCGGACCGCGCGAGCGGGTCGACCCAATCGGGCGCGTTGGCGGCGAGGTCGTCGACGGTCATGGCGCCGCCGTGCGCCTGCAACCAAGCCGCGGTCTTCGCCGCCAGCTCGCCCCGATAGAACGCCTCGCCCCTGGTCACGGCGATGCGCTCCAGACTCTTCGCCATCGCCGGCAGCCGGAACCGCTCGCCCGCCATGGGTGCGCGTCCACCGGGGAGGAACGCCTCGGCATAGCCCGGCTGCGCCTCCAACCGCTCCTTCGAGCGCGCCCACAAGGTGGCGATGATGGGCGAGACGAGGTAGCCGTCGCGGGCGTAGCGGATCGCCGGCTCGAACAAGCGCTCGAACGGCAGCTTGCCGTAGCGCTCGGAAAGCGCGACCCAGGCGGCGACGGCACCGGGCACGGTGACCGAATCCGGCCCCAGCACCGGCATCGCCTCGGCGCCTCGAAAACGCTCGGGAGTCCAGGCAGAGGGCGAGCGGCCGGACGCATTCAGCCCGACCAGCCGCTCGCCGTCCCAGAGGATGGCGAAGGCGTCGCTGCCGAGGCCGTTGCCGGTCGGCTCGACCACGGCGAGGGTGATGGCGGCGGCGAGTGCGGCGTCGACCGCGTTGCCGCCGTCGGCGAGCGCCTGGAGACCCGCCTGCGCGGCGAGGGGCTGCGAGGTGGCGACGACGTTCTCGGCGACGACCGGGGAGCGGCGCGAGGGATAGGGCTGGGCGGGATCGAAGGGGCGGGTCAAGGCGGCACGTCCTCGGGTTCATGGCCGAAAGTCGTAGACTGCCTCACCCCGGGCGATCCGCCAACCCCAAGGGCTCAGTGACCGTGGCGTTCCAGCCATGCGCGCAGGAACGCGATCTCCTCCTCCTGCGCCGCGATGATGGCCTCGGCCAGTTCGCGGAGCTCAGGGTCACTGCCGTGCTGGAGGACGACCTCGGCCATGTCGATGGCGCCTTGATGGTGCGGGATCATGCCGCGGGCGAAGTCGACGTCCGCATCGCCGGTGAAGGTGATCGCCATGCCCTCGTGCATGCGTTCGTTCGCAGCCATGTAGCCTTCCACCGCCGCGGTCGCCGGCCCGGCGCCGTGGCCGTGCTGGGCGTGGCCCGCCATCTGGGCCATGATCGCCGTGCTGGTGATGCCGGCCCCGGCCGTCAGGGTGACCAGAGCCACGAGGCCATAGCGAATCAGGGGTTGGGTCATGCGTCGTCCTCCCATGAAGCTGCACCTGGGAGCCAACCGCTTCCCGTAGCGGGAAGGTCAAGCCAGGGCGTCGTTGACCTGCCTGCGAGGGCAAGGCAGACCGAGGGCTATCGGAGGAGATCGATGAGCCGCCTCGACACCCACATCCGTCGGCTGACGGCGCAGCGCGCCTGCCTCGACGCGTTGGCCGCGGCCATAGCCGACCTCCCCGGCCCGGTGGTGGAACTGGGCCTCGGCAACGGGCGGACCTACGACCATCTCCGCCAGCGGCTGCCGAGCCGAGAGATCTTCGTGTTCGAACGCTACCCGCAGGCCCATCCTGCGTGCATCCCCGACGGCGATCACCTGATCGTCGGCGATCTGGAGGCGACCCTGCCGAACGCGCCCGCCCGCCTGCCGGAGCCGGCGGCGCTGCTGCACAGCGACATCGGCACGGGCGACGCGGCGCGCAACGCCTCGCTGGCGGCCTTCCTGTCGACCGCCATCCCGCCCCTGGTGCGTGCCGGCGGGTTCGTCGCCTCCGACCAGGAACTGGCGCATGCGAGCCTCGTGCCCTGGCCGCTCCCCGAGGGCGTCGCCACCGGCCGCTACTTCCTCTACCGGCGCGGCAGGTGAGGCGGTGACGGCCGCGCCCGCATTCGACGTCCGCTTCTGGGGCGTGCGCGGCACGGTCCCGGTGCCGGGACCGTCGACGGTCCGCTACGGCGGCAACACCTCGTGCATCGAAGTCCTCTGCGGCGAGACCCGCCTGATCTTCGACCTCGGCACCGGCGTTCGGGCACTCGGCAAGCGGCTCGTCGCGGAGCAAGCGTGCAGCGCCCACATCCTGCTGACGCACACCCATCTGGACCACATTTCCGGCTTTCCGTTCTTCAAGCCGGCCTATGCGGCTGCCAATCGCTTCGAACTTTGGGCGGGCCATCTGCGGCCCCAGGGCATGGACCTGAAGTCCACCCTGGAGGGGCTGATGCGGCAACCGCTGTTCCCGGTGCCGCTCGGCCTGATGCACGCCAGCGCCACCTTCCACGACATCGTCGCCGGTGACCTGCTGCGCCTCGGCCCCGGCGTCGAGGTGCGCACGGCCGCCCTCAACCATCCGGGCGGGGCCACCGGCTACCGCGTCGACTTCGCCGGCCGCAGCGTGGCCGTCGTGACCGACACCGAGCACCGGCCGAACGACCCCGACCGCGCCGTCCTCGGCCTGATCGACGGTGCCGACCTCGTCGTCTACGACGCGACCTACACCGACGCCGAGTTGCCCCGCTACGTGGGGTGGGGACACTCTACCTGGGAGGAGGGCGTCAGGCTCTGCCGGCTGGCCGGCGCCAAGCGGCTCGTGACCTTCCACCACGAACCCGAGCGCGACGACGACGCGCTGGACGGGATCGCCGAGGCGATGACGGCGGCGATGCCGAATGCCGTGGTGGCTGCCGAGGGCTTGGTGCTGCGTCCGTGAAGGCGCTCCGGAATGCCAAGCGCCGCTGGCGGATCGAGCGCCTGCGGCGCCGGATCGCTAGCGGCCTGGAGCCGGCCGGCGTGTTCGTGCCCCATCGCCACGCGGCAGACCTCGTGCCGACGACCGCCCCTGAGCTTCTGCCCCTGCTCGACCGGGCCCTGCCGGCGATGCGCGAGGTGCTGGACGCGGTCGACCGGCACGAGGGCGACGTCGCTGCGTTCGGCGGCCCGCCGCCGGCACCGCGCTTCTCCCAGGACTGGTTTCCCGGCCTGGACGCACTGGCTGCCTACGCGCTCGTGCGCACCGCGGCACCGCGGCGCATCGTCGAGATCGGCAGCGGTCACTCGACCCGCGTCATGGCCCGTGCGGTCGCCGACGCCGGGCTCGGCACGCGCCTCGTTGCCATCGACCCGACGCCACGCACCACCCTTCGGGGCCTCGATGTCGACTGGCGGCCAACGCTGCTCCAGACCACGGACCCGACCGTGTTCGACGGGCTCGGGGCCGGCGACGTCCTGTTCGTCGATTCGAGCCACCTGCTGCTTGCCGGCAGCGACGTGGAATGGCTGCTCCTGCGCGTCCTGCCCAGGCTCGGTCCTGGCGTCCTCCTCCACGTCCACGACGTCGTCCTGCCCGACGCCTACCCGCGGGCCTGGACCTGGCGCGGCTACAACGAGCAGGCCGCCATCGCCCCCCTCCTGCTTGCCGGCTGGCAACCGATCTTCGCCAGTCACTACCTGCGGCACCACCGGCCCGAAGAACTCGAAGGCCGCCTCGCCGAACGGATCGAGCGGCCACCGGGGGCGATGGAAACGAGCCTTTGGCTGAGGCGAGGCGAGGCCGGCGGGACATGATGGCCGCCCCCCGGCGCCACCCCTTCGGTGGCGGGCGCCTGCCGCCGCCTGGGGGTCCGAGGGGCCAACAGCCCTTCGAGTCCTAAGCGGTCGGCTGCGACCGGAGCGGCTTGCCGTGTTTCAGCATGACGAGTGTCAGCCAGCCGAGCAGTACGCCGTTGAGCAGGTGCCACACGGGGTGCGTGCCGATCGGCCAGACGTCGCAGAGCGGCTGGTCGAGGGTGCGGAAGGTGAGCGAGACGACGAAGATGCCGGCGGCGACGAGCAGGGCATGGCCCGCCGGCCGACCGAGGGCGCGCAGCCAGAGGCCGCAGACGATCAGGGCGAGAAAGGCGGGGAGGTAGCCCTGCGAGCCGTGCAAGGCACCGCCGGCGACGGCCGAGACGGCACCCGCGAAGGCGGTGCTCGCCGGCAGGAAGGCGACGCCGACGAGAATGGCGAGCCACCAGGGCTGGCGGAAGAAGCGGCGGATCGTGAGGATCAGGTAGAAGACGATGAAGATGCGGATGGGGATGACGTCGGCCAGCAGCGACCAGACGTTGGCGAAGGTGTGGAACAAGAACGAGCCGACGCCGATGGTCGCCACGATGAGGAGGAGCACGCCCACCGCCCAGTCCTGCTCCGGCTCACGACGCCACGCGCGGTAGACGACGACCACGGCGACGATGAAGGCGAGGTTGGTGACCGCGTTCACGGGCTCCGACCAGAAGCTCGGGTCGGTGCGCTCGCAATAGGCATCGATGTGCCGGAACCAGCCTTCGCCGGCCATGGTCGCTCCTGTTCATCGGTTGTTGTCGGGGGTTGCTGCCGGGCCGTTCAGACCGTCAACGCCGCCACCAGAAGGTGTCCGGCCGGTAGATGCCGAAATGCGCCCCCGGATCCCACGAATAGATGCCATCGGCCGGCACGTTGACCAGATCCGTCTTCGCCGCGACCGGCTGCCGCACGCCGGCGACGAGGCCGATGGTGAACACGTTGTCCGCCCAGATATCGAGCATCTCGTCCCAGGCCGCGCGCCGCTCGGCGCCATCCTCGGCGAAGCGCCATTCGTCGAACAGCTCGTACAGCCGAACGGCCGCCGCCATGTCCGGCGGCTCGCCCGCTTGGCCGCGGGTCTCGTGGTATTGCCCCCACATCGGCCATTGATAGTGAATCTGGCTGGTCGGCGCGTACGCCTCGGGGCTCATGTCCGCCGTGGGCAGGCCGTTCTCGACGCCGGTGGCGATGGTCATCAGCGTGTCGCCCGCGAAGATACGGTTCCGCAGCACCTCGCGCTGCGACGGCCGCGTGAGGAGCCGTACGCCGATCTCCCGCCACTGGTCGGTGATCAACTCCAGTATGTCGGCGTGCTCGGTGCTCTCGCCCGAGGTCTCGACCACGATCTCCATCGGCCGGCCGTCCGGTAGGAGGCGCACGCCGCCGCTGCCGCGCCGATCCAGCCCCGCCTCGTCCAGCAGCGCGTTGGCCTTGACCACGTCGAGGCCGACATAGGCGCTCGCCACCTCCTCGCGCCACAGGGGGCTCTCGCGCAGCAGCGTGTTGTTGGCGGGATCGGCGATGCCGAAATAGAGAAAGCTCGCGAGCGAGTGGCGGTCGGTCGCGAGCGAGAAGGCGCGGCGCACGCGGACGTCGCGGAACACCTCGCGCCAGACCGGATCGCGGGCGTTCAGGTTGGGGAAGAGAGCCAAGTGCGCCGCCGGCGACGTACGCCAGAGGTGCGTGTGCATCCCAGCCCGGCCCTCGCTTTCCTTGAGAAACGTGACGTCGGAGAACGCCAGGCCGCGCGCCTGGAGATCGGCCTCGCCGCCGCCGACCTTCACCGGGATCAGCCGGCCCTCGATGACGCTGAAGATCATGCGGTCGACATACGGAAGCTGGACGCCGTTCGCGTCCACCCGGTGGAAATAGGGGTTGCGCTCGGCGACGATGCGCTCGGCGGGCGGCGTGGTGCGGAGCCGCCAGGGTTGCAGGGTCGGCAGGTCCGGGTCGGTTGCCGCGTGCTCGCGGCTGTGACGGCCGAAGAGCTGCGCCCAGTCGCGGGAGCCGGTGGCGCGCACCTGCGCTGCCAACTCGTCCGGATCGGCGTGATGCTCGTGCAGGGGCTTCAGGTAGTGCGCCGGCATCTGGATCACCAACGGCAGAGCCCCCGCCAGCGCCGGCAGGAAGAACGGGTTGGGCTTGCTCCAGGAGTAACGGACGGTCAGCTCGTCCAGCACCTCGACCTCGGGCAGCTCGTCGTCGACGACCATCTCGATCGGCGGGCCGGTCGGCCGTAGCATCTGGTGCTGTGCCACGTCCTCCCAGAAGAAGCGGAAATCTTCCGTGGTGAAGGGGTGCCCGTCGGACCAGCGGTGACCGGGGCGGAGGTGGAGGGTGAAGATGCGCCCCTCCTCCACCTCCACGTCCTTCAGGATGTCGGGAACGATGTTCAGCGCACGGTCGTAGCCGACCAGCCGCGCATAGCCGTAGACGAGGAACATCCGGGCATCGCGCGGCTGACCGATGAGGGTTCGGATGTCGCCGCCGCGCGTGCCGATCTCGGGGATGTCGGTCAACACCAAGGGCTCGTCCGGCGGGCCGGCCCAGGCGTCGGCCGCCGCCAGGACACCCAACGCACAGAGGGCGGAAAGCAGGCTAGCTCGCAGCGACATCCATGGCTCCCGCGCGATCGTTACGACGTACCCAATGCCCACGGCTAACCTCGACCATGCCGCCGTCGTCGTCCGGCCCCAACCGGTAGGGCGCGGGCCACGCCTCGGGTGTCGACATGGCACCATCGCGCAGGAGGGCCAGATCGAGTGCGTGGTCCGGGTCCGGCTCCGGTACCGCGGCGAGCAGGGCCTTGGTGTACGGATGCAACGGATCGTGGAACAGCGCCGTGGTCGGCGCCAGCTCGACGAGCCGCCCCTTGCACATCACGGCAACCCGGTCGCAGAGGTAGCGGACGACGGCAAGGTTGTGGGCGATGAAGAGGTAGGTGAGCCCCAACTCGCGCTGGAGATCGCGCAACAGGTTCAAGACCTGCGCCTGGACCGAGACGTCGAGCGCCGAGACCGGCTCGTCGCAGATCAACAGGTCGGGGCCAAGGGCCAGCGCGCGGGCGATGCCGATGCGCTGCCGCTGGCCGCCCGAGAAGCTGTGCGGGTAGCGGCGGAGGAAACGGAGGTCGAGCCCGACGGCGCGCATCAGCGCCCGCACCCGCTGCCCCCGGCTCTCGGCGTCGCCGATGCCGTGGATGACCAGGGGCTCGGCGATGATGTCGGCCACCGACATGCGCGGGTTCAAGGACGCGAACGGGTCCTGGAACATGTACTGGACCTTGGTGCGAAAGCGCGCCAACCGCTCGCCCTCCAGGGCCAGCACGTCGATCGGGCCGTCGCCGGGATCGTGGTAGGTGAGGCTGCCCGCGTCGACGTCGATCGCCCGCATGATCGCCTTCGCCAGCGTGGTCTTGCCCGAGCCGCTCTCGCCGACGACGGCGAAGCTCTCGCCCCGGTCGACGGTGAAGCCGACGTCGGCCATCGCCCGGATCTGCTCGCGGGCTGCGAACCAGCCGCCCTTGCGCGTGGCGTAGCTCTTGGCGAGGCCGTCGGCGACGAGCAGCGGACCGGCCCCCTGCTGGCGGCGCTTCGCTCCCACCAGGTCGCGCAGCTCGGCGCCGGTCACCTGGATTTCGCGA
>JBJHBG010000056.1:0-31259 GCA_050485385.1 Geminicoccaceae bacterium
GCCATGCCTTGCGGTTGGAGGAGGCGAAGCAGGTGCTGGAGACGACGGCGCTGCCGGTCGAGGCGGTGGCGGAAGCGGTGGGTTACGAGGATGCTGGCTTCTTCGCGCGGCTGTTCCGCCGCAAGGTCGGCTTGACGCCAGCGCTCTACCGCCGCCGCTTCGCGCCGCCGCCCAGCCCGCCAGCTCGCTGGGCTGAGCGCGAGCCGACGCCGCCAGCGGGTTCCCCTCAGCCGGGGGACGGCTCGCGCAGGCTGGCGAAGCGCTCGGCGTAGAGCCGGTAGGCGGTATAGTACTTGTAGATGTTGCGGACGTAGACGACCGGCTCGCGGGAGACCGACTGTGCCATCGCCGTCTCCACGTGGTCGAACCAGCGATTGGGGTCGAGGTTGAGCTCGACGGCGCGTCGCCGCGCCTTTTGCAGGTTGCCCGGACCGGCGTTGTAGGCGGCGAGCGCGAACAGCATGCGGTCGGCCTCGCCGATCGCGGGGTCGTTCAGATAGGTATCCATCAGCCACCGGTTGTATTTGGCACCGGCCTCGATGTTGACCTCGGGGCGCTCGATGTCGGGCAGCCCGATATACGGCTCACGGGCCGTGGTCGGCAGCAGTTGCATGATGCCGATGGCACCGCGGGGGCTGCGGGCGTGCGGATCGAGCCGGCTTTCCTGAAACCCCTGCGCCCCGAGCAGCAGCCAGTCGAAGCCGTAGGCATCGCCGTGGCGTTGCAGATGCTCGATGACTGCGGTCAGGCGTTGGCCGTAGCGATCGTCCATCACGTTGCGCAGCCGATCGGCGTCCTGCAGATGGCGCTTCAGCGCCATGTTGCCGTGCAGCGATCCCTTCTTCGCCGTCGGGACGAAGCTGTTGACCAGGGCGAGCAGATCCGGGTTGTCCGGACGGACCGCCCAGGCGATGTGACCGTCGGTGGCGACGACGAGCCCTTCGGGCGCGCGCAGCTCGGGCATCAACGCCAGCCACACCCCGAGTTTGTGATCGTCGACGACGGTGGCGGCGATCGTCCCGGCCGCGATCAACTCCAAGAGGTCCTCGTCGTGGAGTTCCACTCCCACTTCAACCACGTGGAGCGGCGGCGTGCCGGCGGCCGTGCGGGTCGCGTTGAGCGCGCCCAGATGCTCGGCGTACGAGCTTCCGGCGCGCACGTGCAGCGCGACGCCGGCTGTGGCAAGCGCGTCGAGATCGGCTACCTCCGGAGCACTCGGTCCCAACACCACCTGCTCCTTCACGTCGGTGCGGAACGCATCGCTGAACGCGACGCGCGTGGCGCGCTCGGGCGTGACGGTCAGGTTCGCGGCGGCGACGTCACCATGCCCGTCGAGCAGCCAGTCGAACAGCTTCTCGCGCGGAGCGGTCAGGACCACCACGCTGACGAACGGGCCGTCGAGCACCTCGTTGACGTACTCCTCGAAGCCGCGGGCGGCCTCGGCGACGAGCCCTTCGGCCACACCGTCGCGGATCGTGTAATGGGTGGGGCTGTAGGCCGTCAGCACCCGGATCAGCCGCCGCCCTTTCAGGCCGTCGAGATCGCCGGTGAAGGGCTGCAGAACGGCCTCCACCAGTGCGTCGCCGATCGGGCCCGCGTCGTCCACGGCTGCCGTCGCTGGGGTCCACCACAGGAGCAGCACACCGAGCCAACACACGCGCCACCTGCCGATGCCTCGCCGCGCCATCGCCCCGGCCTCCCCCTACGGAACTGATGGCCGTAACGTTACCACAGCATGGGCTTTGTCGTCAGGTCTCGCGAGGCTTGCGCGCAGCGCCGGTTCCGCCGGTCAGTCCGCCGGCCGCAGCCGGAAAACGCCGCCGTCGGTCTCGTCGTTGAGGAGATAGACCAGCCCGTCGGGGCCGACGCGCACGTCGCGGATGCGGCCGATGTCGCCCTCCAGCAGCACCTCCTCCTGCGTCACCCGGTCGCCGTCGAGCCGGACGCGGACCAGCTTGCGGTGGGCGAGGGCGCCGACCAGGAGGTCGCCCTGCCAGGCGGGAAAGGCCTCGCCCGTGTAGAACGCCATGCCGGAGGGAGCGATCGACGGCGTCCAGTGGTGCACCGGCGGCATCATGCCGGGGGCCTCGGTGCCGACGCCGATGGGCAGGAAGTTGTAACCGGTGCCGTGGGTGACGACGGGCCAGCCGTAATTGGCGCCGGCGACGATGCGGTTGATCTCGTCGCCGCCGCGCGGCCCGTGCTCGTGCTGCCAGAGCGCTCCCGTCTCGGGGTGGACGGCGAAGCCCTGCGCGTTGCGGTTGCCGATGGTGAACAGCTCGGGCCGGGCGTCGACGTTCTCGAGGAAGGGGTTGTCCTCGGGCAGGCGCCCGTCCCGGTGCAGGCGAACGGTCGAGCCCGCGTGGTCGCTGACGTCCTGGGCCTTCTCCATCGTGCCACGGTCGCCGATGGTGACGTAAAGCATGAAGTCGCGATCGAAGGCGATGCGCGAGCCGAAGTGCCGACCGCCGCGCGCCCAGGGCTCGGCGACGAACAATTCCTCGACGTCGACGAGGCCGATGCCTTCCAGCCGGCCGCGCACGACCTTGAGCGTCATGGAGCCGTCGGCCCGGCCGGCGGAGTAGGTGAGATAGATCCAGGGGTCGTCGGCGAAGGTCGGGTCCAGAGCGACGTCGAGCAGGCCGCCCTGGCCGCTGGCGACGAGATCCTCGGGCACGCCGGCGAGCGGCTCCGCCACGAGCGTGCCGTCCGCCTCGATCAGACGCAGGCGGCCCGGCCGCTCGGTCACGAGCATGCGCCCGTCGGGGAGGAACGCGAGCGCCCAGGGTTGCTCCAGCCCTTCGGTCACCGGCTCCAGGCCGAAGACGGTTTCGCCCTGCACCGACCCACTGCCGCCGGCGAGGATCGCCGCCAGTACCCAGGATGCGAAGCGCCCTCGCGCCATGTCCGTCTCCTCTGCTCGTCGTGGAAGATTTGGGAACCCTTGACGGCAGGGCAAGGCGGACCTGCCGAGCGAACTGCCAACTGCGCGGAAGGCCGCTTCTGGCGTATGGCTAGAGGAGCCAAGCCCGAGGATCCGCCGCCTTGTTGCTCGAACGCCTACGCCGCTTCTTTCGCAACGACATTCCCCGTCCACCGGAACCGACGGCGGTGGTCTTCGCTCACGGCTATCTGGGCGCCTTGGGTCGACCCTACTGGATCGGCTGCACCCGGCTGATCCGCGATCTGGAGGTGCGGGGCGTGGAGGTGCGGGTCGGCGTCGCCGGTGCCACCGTCCGCATCGCCGACCGGGCGCGCGCACTCGCCGCCGAGATCGATGGTGCCAAGGCGGAACGGGTGGTCGTCGTCGGCCACTCCATGGGGGGGTTGGATGCACGCTACCTCGCCACCTGGCTCGACCCGACGCGGCGCATCTCGGACGTGATTACCCTCGGCACGCCGCATCGCGGCACCTATGCAGCGGACCTCGCCCACCGGCTGGGGCCGCGCCTGCCGGCCCTGGTGCGCGCGGTCGATCAGGGCGGGCTGCACGATCTCACCCGTCCCGCCGCGGAACGGTTCAATGCCGAGGTGCCCGACCGGCCGGACGTGCGCTACCGCGCCATCGCCGGCCGCATCGCGCCGTCCGCCGTGCCGGGGCCGTTGCAGGTGCTGGCCCTGCGGCTGCAACGCCGGCAGGGCGACAACGATGGGTTGGTGCCGGTCAGCTCGGCGCGCTGGGGCGAGACGGTGGTCGTGGACGACGCCGATCACTGGTCCTTGATCGGGCTCGAATGGGTCGCAGGCCCCGACTTCGAGGCGCGGGTCAGCCGCATGCTGGAGCGGCAGGTTCGTCCGGTGGGCGTGCTGCGGGCGATACTCCGGGAGTCGCTGCTCTTGCCGCGTCAGGTTTCGGCCGCAGCGCGCACCTGACCGACCGCATCCGGAGCGATGAGGCCGAGGTCGGCCAAGGCCTCCGCCATCGGTACGGCGGAGGTCGTGAGCACGAGCCGTGCGCCGGCGCGGCCCAGGTCCATCTCCAGGCTTTGGATAGCGCGCTCGCGCTCCGGCGAGCGGGCGAGGTCGCGGATCATCACGGCCGCCACCCGGCCTGGACGCTCGGCCACCATCGCGGCGTAGACCTCGGCGTCCTCCTGGCCGCTGTCGCCGATGAGGACCACCGGCAGATCGGGGCTGATCTCGAACAGACGACGGATCAGCGCCCGCTTGTGGGCCCGGTCGCGCCGCGCGACCGGCCGGTACCAGCGCAGCCCCCAGTCGCGTAGGAACAGAACGGCATCGCGCGGAAAGCGTTGCAGACGGAAGAACGCCTCCAGGGTCTCGTAGATCGTCCAAGGCGCGCGTGACACGAAGACGAGGGGATTGCGCTCGTTGCCGGTCGGTCCCCGGTGCAGGGCGCGCAGCAGGACGGCGAAGCCGGGGACGGCGCGGCGAGTGCGGGGGCCGAGGACGAACAGACGCCAGAGCATGACCGCACGGTTGGCGACGCCCGTCTCGACCACGGTGTCGTCGATATCGCTGACGACGAGGCAGCGGCTCGCCGGCGGATGCAGAAACACGCGGGCGGTGGCGGCGATCGCCGGCGTCTCCTCGAGTTCGAGAGCGACGTTCTGCCAGCCCCAGGCGCCGCTGGTCGGCACCGGCAGTTCGAGCCGGAAATAGCCGTTGGCGTCGGTCGCGGCGGTCGCGACCGCGTCGCGCAGCCGAGCGCGCACCGCCGCACCGCCGACGCCCCGGCGCAGGATGCGGCGCACGACGTCGGCCACGTCGCGGGTGAACGGGTCGTGCACGTCGAAGGGCCTGGGCTGGCGCATGACCCGGCCGACGACGAGGGCATGGTGCGGCGAGCCGAAGCCGCGATAGGGCTGGATCACCAGTTCCCGCTCGCGCCGGCTGCGCCGGACCGGCTGGGCCATGAGCCAGAGCAGGTTGCGCAACCGCGAGAACGCGCGGCGGAGGCTTGCAGAGGCGGAAATGAGGCCGTCCTTCGACTCCTTCGCTCGGGCACGTCCCGAGCCACGATGACCCGAATCTAGCCGGCACGTCGCCGTCGTCGCAACCTCAGCGCGGTGTGCAATAGCCCGGAAGGCCAAGCTCCCGGCCCGCCGGCGTCTCAAAGGCGGCGTAGCGCCCGCCGCTGAAGCGCGGACAGTCGCGGCCGAGGCCGGCGGCAACCAGGGCAGCCGCCAAGTCGCGACCGTCACCCTCGAGGAAGCAGCGGGCGACCATCCGCTGGTAGGAACGCCGGCCGTTCGGGACGCAGCGGACGGCGTCGTCGGCGAGCAGGGCGATCACGAAGTCGCGTGCCTCGGGACCGAAGGGCTCGTGGAGTTCGGGGGCGTGCAGCCCTTCGATGCGGACCCGCTGGCCGCCGACGACGATGGTGTCGCCGTCGATCACGCGGACCTCGCCGGTGATGTCGTTGGCGGTCGCGGCCGGTGTCGCGAGGGCGAGGAGAACCAGGGCGCAGGCGAGGAGAAGCGGTCGGCGCATGGCTGATGATCCCAATCCGGAGTAGAATCGGATGGTATCATTTTCGCGTAAGTTTGAATATCGAGAGTAGAATAAGATGTTGGAAAAGCGCGCGTAAGTTAACGTCCAACGGGCACGCCGAGCCGTGGGCAGAAGGACGCTGCCGGACAGGCTTCGCAGCGCGGTCGGCGCGGGCGGCAAACGGTCTTGCCGTGATCCAGCAGGAGAAGATGCGCCGCCATCTTGTGGCGCTCGGGCACGACGGCTTCGAGGTCCTCGGCGACCTTGGCCTCCGTCCGACCGCGCGACAGCCCGAGACGGCGGGCGACGCGAAATACGTGGGTGTCGACCGCGACCGCCGGTTGGCCGAACGTGAAGCGCAGGACGATGTCGGCGCACTTGCGGCCGATGCCCGGCAGGCCCATCAGCCCTTCCCGCGTGGTCGGCACCGTGCCCGCGTGCGCGTCGAGCAGCGTCCGGCAGAGCCGGTGCAGGTTGCGCGCCTTCACGTTGTAGAGCCCGCAAGGCCGGATCAACTCGGCGATGCGGGCCTCCGGCAGGGCGAGGATCGCGGTGGGCGTGGCGGCCACGGCGAACAGCCGTCCCGCCGCGAGGGCCGTGTTGGCATCGCGCGACTGGGCGCTCAAGAGGCAGACGACGAGGCTCTGGAAGGCTGTCCGCCGCACCTTCACTGCGAGGTCGGTTCGCGGTGCCGCCGCGCCCGCCAGTCGCTCGAACAGTGCGTCGATGTCGTTGGGATGCATGGCGGCGACGTGGTCCGGCGGGCTACGCGGTCAAGGGCGGCGGTGACGCGGCACATGTGCCATGTGGCGAGCGGCATGGGCACGGTCCGTTCCAGCGGCTAGATCACCTGCGCGAACCGTCGAGGGAACCCGCTCCATGCCCACCGGCCGCGCCGGTCTCTGGCCCTATCTGCTCTTGGCCTTCGCGCCGTTGACCTGGGCGGGCAACGTCATCGTCGGCCGGGCGCTGGCCGACGCGGTCGATCCGGTCACGCTGAACGTGGTGCGTTGGACCGGGGCCGCCATCGTGCTGGCACCCTTCTGCGCCGCCGGGGTCTGGCGGCATCGCCGCGAATTGCTCGGCCACTGGCGCCTCGTCCTCGCGCTCGGGGCGAGTGGCATGGGCCTGTTTCACCTGATGCAATACACGGCGCTGCAATACACCACGGCGCTGAACGTCTCGCTGATCACCGCGATGACGCCGCTTTACGTCGTCCTCCTGGCGCTCGTCATCTCCGGCGACCGGCTGGACCTGCGCCGTTCGCTCGGCGTCTTGCTGTCCATCGTCGGCGCGGTGACGATCGTCGCCAAGGGCGACGTCGGCAACCTCGTCCGGCTCGACGTCCAACTCGGCGACGTCATTCAGATCGTGGCGCTCGTCTTCTGGGCGCTCTACTGCGTGCTTCTGCGCTATCGCCCCGCGTCGGTGCCGCCGCTGCCGTTCCTCTTCGCGACGTTCCTGCCGGGGCTCGCCCTGTCGCTCCTCGCCTATCCGCTGGTCACCCCGCAGCTCGACTGGTCGGGCGAGGCCGCCATCGGCCTCGCCTATCTGGCGCTGGTGCCGTCGGCGCTCGCCTACGTCGCCTGGGGGGCGGGGTTGAACGTGCTGGGGCCGCACATGGCGGGCGTGTTCACCAACCTGCTGCCGGTCTACGGTGCGATCCTTGCCGTGACCTTCCTGGGCGAGCCGTTCCGGCTCTACCACCTGCTCGCCTCGGCCCTGGTCGGTCTCGGTATCTGGGTGGCGAGCCGCCCGGTGCCCGTCGCGGTCAACCTCGGTGCCAGGAGCTGAGCCATGCTGGAGAGTTTCGCTACCCACGACGTCGACGTCGACGAGGCCACCATCCATGCCGTGGTGAAGGGCTCGGGACCGCCCTTGCTGCTGCTGCACGGCTTTCCGCAGACGCACGCCATGTGGCATCGCGTGGCGCCGGCCCTCGCCGAGCGCTTCACCGTGGTACTGGCCGACCTGCGCGGCTACGGCGACAGCTCCAAGCCCGAGAGCGGGCCGGACCACGCCGGCTACGCCAAGCGGGCGATGGCGCTCGACATGGTGCGGCTGATGGAGCGGCTGGGCTTCGACCGCTTCCAACTCGCCGGCCACGACCGCGGCGGCCGCGTGGCACACCGGCTCGCCCTCGATCACGCCAACCGCGTCGAGCGGCTGTGCCTGTTGGACATCGTGCCGACGGCGACGCTGTTCGCCGCGACCGACAAGGCCATCGCCACCGGCTACTATCACTGGTTCTTCCTGATCCAGCCGGCGCCGTTCCCGGAGACGCTGATCGAGCGGTCGGCCATCGACTACCTGCACGCCAAGCTCGGCCGCTGGGGCTCCAGTGCCGAGGCCTTCGCACCCGAGGCCATCGCCGAGTACGAACGCTGCATCCAGAACCCGGCGACCATCCACGCCATGTGCGAGGACTACCGGGCTGCCGCCACCGTCGACCTCGACCACGACGCGGCCGATGCCGAGGCGCGCATCGCTTGCCCGCTCTTGGTGCTGTGGGGCGAGAGCGGGCTGATGCACCGCCATTTCGACGTGCTGGAGACGTGGCGGGTGAAGCACGCGGCGCCGGAGACGGTGCGCGGATCGGCCCTGCCGTGCGGCCACTTCCTGCCCGAAGAGGCGCCGGCCGGGACGCTGGCCGCGTTCCAGGACTTCTTCACCGGCTGAGCGGCCGGCTTCAGCGGCCTGCGATGGGTTGTGGTGCGGCCACCGGCTCCTGCGGCAGGACCGTGGCGGCGGCGGCGGCCGCGAAGTCGTAGAGGCTCTGCAGGACGCCCGCGATCTCGATCTCGGTGCGCAAGAGGGCGACGTGGCCCTCGGGCCGGCCGGCCATGTGCCGGGTGACGCCGGCCACCACCGCGTCGCCCTGCTGGCGCACGCGCTCGCCCATGGCGCGCACCGCCGCCGCCTTTTCGGCGTCGGCCTCGGCCACGGCCGCCGCTGCCGCCGCCAGTGCCTGGTGGGTGAGGGCGAAGAGGTCGCCCAGCCGTGCCAGGGTGCTGGGGGTCATCCGGTCGGCGGCGTCGTTGAGCTTGCGCACCAGCTTCACCAGCCGCCGGTTGATGGTGTTGCTCGCGAGTTCGAACGCCGCACTCGCCTGCACCAGCCGCTGCCGCGTGCCGAGCTCGCTTGCGGGCAGGCTCTCCGGCCGCAGCAGGGTGAGGTAGGCGAGGATCTGCCGGTGCAGGTCGTCGACGCGCTGCTCCTCCAGCCGCACCTCGTCCAGCCGCGCCGGGGTGCGCGTTTCGCGTGCCGCCTCGACGTTGCCGAACATGTGGACGACGCGGCCGCCGAGCAGGCCCAGCTCGCGCCGGGCGGCGTCCAGGGCGAGCGACGGGGTCTCCAGGAGGGCCGGGGCGATGTGGGTCGGCGGCACGCGGTCGGGCGCCACCTGCGGCCGCCAGCGCACCAGCCGCTCCACTGCCCAGACGAAGACGCCGGCAAAGGGCAGGAAGAGGGCGGTGTTGATGGTGTTGAAGAGGGTGTTGGCGACGGCGATCTGCCGCGCGGTGTCGCTCGCGAGGTCGGCGGCGAAGGCGGCGAGGAGGCCGACCATGGGCAGCCACAAGGCGACGCCGACGATGTTGAAGAGGACGTGGATCAGGCCGACCCTGAGGCCGTCCGGCCCGCCCTTGAGCCCGGCGACGATGGCCTTGAGGCAGGTGCCGACATTGGCGCCGAGCGCCAGCGTGATGCCGGCCTCGAGGCCGATGAAGCCCTCGCTCGCCAGCACGACGACGATGGCGGTGGTGGCCGAGGAGGACTGCACCAGTGCTGTGAATCCGGCGCCGACCAGGACCGCCAGCAGCGGCTGGTCCATCCGCGCCATCAGGTCGAAGAAGGCGGGCGAGGCGCGCAGGGGCTGCATCGCCTCGCTCATCACGCCCATGCCGAGAAAGACCAGGCCCAGGCCGAGCACGACGTCGCCGTAGTGCCGCACGGTCTGGCGGCGCGGCAGGGTGGCGAGCGCGAAGCCCACGGCCAAAAGCGGCAGGGCGAGGTCATCGAGCCGGAAGGCCACCAGTTGCGCCGTGACGGTGGTGCCGACATTGGCGCCCATGATGACGCCCACCGCCTGCACCGCGGTCATCAGCCCGGCGCTGACGAAGCCGATGGTGAGGATGGTGGTGACCGACGACGACTGGATGACGGCGGTGACCACGGCACCGGTGACGGCCGCCACCACCCGGTTGTGGGTGAGGGTGGCCAACAGCCGCTTCATCCCCTCGCCGGCCGCCCCCTTGAGCCCGTCGCCCAACCGCTCCAGGCCGAGCAGGAACAGCGCGAGCCCGCCCGCGAGGCCGAAGACCATGACGAGCCAGGAAGCGGTCATCCTCGCCTAGCCGCCGGTCCACGAGGCCGGCCGGCGTAGGCCGGGAGGCAGCACCGTGCGCTCGTTGCCGATGGCCGCGTCGACCTGCGCCTGCGTCAGGCCCTGCGCGGCGCGTAGGTCCGAGTGACTCAGGTTCGCGCCCTGCAGGTTCGCGCTGCGCAGGTTCGCGTCGACCAGGAACGCGTTGCGCAGGTTCGCGCCTTCCAGGTCCACGTCGCGGAGGTCCGCGTTGTACAGCTTCGCGCCACCCAGGTCCGCGTCTCGCAGGTCCGCGTCGACCAAGTTCGCACAGACCAGTTCCGCACCGTCCAGGTTCGCGTTACGGATCGAGACGAACGAGAGGTCGGAGATATTCAGTTGATGGCGTCGTACGGCCACGACGTGATCGCCATCCGCGCTGGCGGTGTGCCAACCCAAGTGGTCGAATGCCGTAGCCAACGGGAAGTGAAGTCGACCGATGCGTTGGCGCTCCAAGAGTTGCTTCAGCGCGAGCGCATGGGGCCAATCCAGTGCGATGGCGGCCTTGGCGGCGTCGTCCTGCGCGATGCGGCGGGCCAGGGCGTTCAGCACGGCGAGCAGGGCGCCCTCGGCGTGGCGTTGGCGGATCTCGACGTCGCGGAACGAGCCGCCTTTGCTGGCCTTGTGGGCCGGCATGCCGTGCCGCAGGGTCCAGCTCATCAAATCTTGCAACGGTTCCTTCAGCGTGACCGCCTCGTCGAGGGGGAGCAGCCGAACCTCGTCGCGGAGAAAGTCCAAGATTTCGGTCGTGACCTCGGCGAGCCCGGCGATGCGCGCCCACTTCACCGCCACGTCCTCGTTCGCGTCCCGCTGCAGGTCGTCATGAGCGCGCCGTGCCGCCGCCAGCAGCGCGCGGGCGATCAGGTACTCGGCGAAGCTCTTGTGGATGAACTCGTAGCCCGGCTCGTCGAGGTCGCGGCGGGTGTAGAACTGGAGCGCCACACTGCGCAGGTCGGTGTTGCCCAACGTCTCGAACTTCCGCTCGCGCCTGCCGGCCGCGTGCAGTTCGCGCAGCCGCAGGAACTCGTCCTCATTGCCGGTGCGCCCGCCGCCGGCCCAGGCGGCGAGGCCCAGGCACTCCATGAGGGTGAAGAAGTCACCCTCGTCGATCTGGGCGGCCGTCCATTTGCCCGCCCTGCGGTCGCGCTCGTAGACCTTGGTGAAGATGGCGGCGTAGACGACGTTGCGGTTGTCCGCCGCCGCCTGCCAGTGTTCGGGCGTGAGGTAGCCGGAGACGAGCAACAGATGCAGCAGCAGCGGCTCGGCCGTCAGCCCCGCCAAGGTACGGTGCGTCAGGCCTTCCGGCGCCGGCTCGGCAGGCGCGCCGTGCGCCGCCTGCCAGCGCTGCCAATAGTGGCGCCGCTGGTCGACGTCTGCGGCGGCGAGCAGCCCTGCTTCGTCGATCACGTCGGCGGCGGCCTTGGCGTTGCCTCCGAGCAGCAGGTCGTCGCGCGTCGGCGGGTGGAGCGGTAGGGCGTGCAGCAGGCAGCCGAGGTCGAGATCGGCGTTTCGGCGCGCCTCCTCGGCGGCGGCCGAGCGGCCGAGGACCAGGGCCTTGAGCGGCCGCTGATCGGCGCGCGCCAGGTGCAACATGACCTTGAGGTTGGCGACGAAGCGCCGGGTCAACTCGGTGGCTCCGGCCTCGGTGCCGGCCAGCTCGTCCAGGCCGTCGAACACGAACAGGCACTTGTCCGCGCCGTTGGCGTACCAGTCGAGCGGGTCCGCCGGAAAGCCGGCGCCCGAGGCCTTGCGGTGGTCGAAGTAGTGCCGGAGGTCGCTGCGCAGATCGCCCGCGAGGCGGAGGTGCTGCAACTCGACGACGACCACGCGCCAGCCCGTTTCCAGGATCGCCTCGGTGGCGAAGGCGCGGGCGAAGGAGGACTTGCCGCTGCCGGGACCGCCGGCGACGAGGCGGATGGGATCGTCCGCGGCGGCCGCGTCCAGCCAGCCGCGCACCGCCTCGTGCAACAGGCCCACATGCGCCCGGCGCTTGCGCGGCTCGAGCGAGCGGGCGGGCGCGTCCGCCTCGTCGTCCAGCACCTCGTGCCAGACGCAGCGTAAGCGCACGTAGACCTGCTCGAGGCGCACTGGCAGCGGGTCGTCCGGCGCGAACACCGGCTCCCGCTCGAACTTGGTGCGCACCCAGGCGTAGTGCTTCATCCACGCAGCATTGCGCCGCGCCCCCTCGGCGATGGGACCTTGCAGGCGGTCGACGATGACCTGAAAGCGCGGCACGTCGTCCGACCAGGCGCGGACGAGGCCTTTCCGCAAGCCCGCGTCCAGCCGCTCGCGCAGCCGCTCGTCCGGCTCCACCGCGTAGGCCGGGTCGATGCGGCGGACGAAGGCGGGGAAGGCGTCGCGCACGGGTGCGTAGGCGGCGAAGCCGGTCGGGTCGAGCAACTCGACCTCGCCGAAGCCGGTTTCGGATGCGAAGGCGGTGGCGAGGAAGTCCGCGACGGCTGTCGCCAACTCGTCGCGGTCCTGCTGGACGTGGACGCGCGCGGTGCGCAGGGCATCGACCAGCGCCAGGGCGAAGGCCTGTTCCCAGAGCACCCGTTCCGGTGGGCGGTCGTCCGCCGCGAGCGCCTTCTGCGCGTCGCCCAACTTCTCGGTGGCGGCGGCGAAGTCGCCAACCGTCAGGCTGAGCAAAGCCTGCACGAGCGGTGTTGCGGCCGCGCGCAGGTTGCCGAGCTTGGTTCCGGCGTTCACGCGGCGCGCCTCCCCGGATGTGCCGCACCGACAGTCGGTCGGGGGCCGCGCGGCTGTCAAACCGCCCGAAGGTCGCCTGCCTCGCGCCTCAGCCCTTCCCGTCGGCCGGGTCGAGCAGGCGGTGGAGGTGGACGACGAAGTAGCGGGTCTGGGCGTCGTCGACGGTGGCTTGGGCCTTGGCGCGCCAGGCCTTCTCGGCTTCGGCGTAGTTGGGGAACACGCCGACGACGTCGATCTTGGCGAGGTCCTCGAACTCCACGCCGGCCGGATCCTTGAGCCGGCCGCCGAGGACGAGGTGCAGGAGCTGCTGGGTCATCGTCGTTCCTCTGTCGTCGCGCGTTGGCGTTGCGGGTAGGCCAGGGCTCAACGCCTGTCCAGGGGCGGACGCCGGCGCCAATAGGCGACGGTCAAGGCGACGTAGCCGAGGCCGGCCACGAGCGGCAGCCCGTGCGGGCCGATCAGGTCGATGGCGATGCCCGCCGCCGTCGGTCCGATCAGCCCGGCCACGCCCCACATCATCGCGAAAGCGGCGTTGCCGGCGAGCAGCAGGCCGCCGGTGAAGCGGTCGCCGAGCTCGACCAGGGCCACCGTGTAGGTGCCGTAGGCGACCCCGCCCCAGAGGAAGACGAGGAGCCAGAGCCAAGGGCCCGGCTCCGCCACGAGCGGCAGCAGCATCGCACCCGCCACGGTGCTGAGGGTGCAGGTGAGAAAGGCGGCACGGCGGGACACGCGGTCGGCCAGCCAGCCGATGGGGATTTGCAGGGCCACGTTGCCGAGTGCCAGCGCGGTGATCGCGAGCTTGGCTGCCGTCTCGCTGGCGCCGAAGGCGAGGGTGTAGAGCGGCAGGAAGGTCAACACCGCCTGATCGAAGGCGGCGGCCGCCGCCACCGCCGCCAGCAGCAGGGGGGCGTGCGGCAGGAAGCTGCGGAGCGAGATGCCGTGCTCGACCTGGAACCGCGGCAGCCGGTCATGGGCGAGCAGGACGAGGCAGGCGGTGGCCACGGCGATGACGATGGCGGCGAAGAAGGGGGCGAAGCCGTCGATGCCGGTGGCGAGGAGGATCGCCGGGCCGGCGGCGAAGCCGGCGCCGAGCATGGTGGCGTAGAGGGCCAGCCAACGGCCGCGCTGGGCGCGGGGGATCATCAGGTTGAGCCACGTCTCGCTGACGACGTAGATCGCGTTGATGCCGAGACCGAGCACGAAGCGGCCGACGAACCAGACCCACAAGGACGTCGCCGTCCCCATGACCAGGAGGACCAGGGCGAGCAGCAGGCACGAGAGCACGGCGAGCCGCCGGGCGCCGATGCGGCGGGCGAGCGACGGCACGAAGGGCGCGGCGGCGATCAACCCGAGCGGCATCATGGCGGCGTTGACGCCGATCAGGGTGGCGCCGACCCCCTGGCGCTCGAGCAAGAGCGCGAAGAGCGGGTAGGTCAGCCCCTGCAACATGCCGAACACCGTCGCCATGGCGATGACGGCGGCGAGGGGGCGAAGGTCGACCGCGGGCTCGGCCGCGACCTGTCCGCGGTTGAAGGACGACACTGCGTGCTCCCGTTGGAACGCCGTCGATCAGCGCGCGTGGTCGACCTGCCAGGCGGTGATCGGCGAGCCCGGAACATAGGCGGCGAGCACGTCGCGCACCACGTCCGCCGTCGTCTCGGGAGCCCCGCCGAAATCGAACAGCACGAACCGCGCGCGGGCGGTGGCGGTGACGACCCGGGCGCGCTCGCCGTCGCGGGTCGGGCTGCCGAAGGGGCCGTCCCGGTCGGCGAGGATCGGCAGCGCCTCGAGGTTGAAGGCCGGCTGGCCGCCGATGGCGGGATAGGTCTCGCCCGCGGCGCCCGCTCGCAGCACGAGCGGCGGGTGCAGCCGGTCGCGGTCGTAGACGCCGGCCGCCATACCGGTGGTGAGCGACAGCAGGGTGTTGAGGTCGACCAGGGGGGCTATGCGCGGGACGTCCTCGCCACGGGCGATGCGCCGCCACAGCGCCTCAGATGCCGGCCGGTAGCGGCTCGGGTCCTTGCCCAAGCGCTTGTAGGCGGCGCGGGTGGCCTGGATCGGTGGCACGGTCGCAGGCGGCCTGGACCGCACCCGTTCGGCCGCCGCCTCCAGCGCGGCACCGGGATCGAGCAACGGACCTTCGAGATCGAGGTCGAGACCGAGGAGGCGGATGGCGGCACCGAAGCTCGGATCGATGCTGCAGGCGGGCGAACGAGCGGCCATCGGCGAGCTCCATCGATGCTGGCAGGCGACCCGCAACTATAGGTGGGGGGTGGCCGCCGCGCCATGCCCGGCGCGGGGCCGCCGCCCGGTTGCAGGGGTGGCGGCCGTCGGCGACATCGGCCAGAACGGAAGCCGCTCGGGTGCCACGCCTGGAGGAGCATGCACGCGACCGCCGCCCAGCCCCAGCCGCGCCCGCATCCGGGGATCGGCTTCAACGAGTTCGTCGCCCTGATTGCCGGGCTGATGGCGGTCAACGCCATGTCGATCGACGTCATGCTGCCGGGCCTGCCGGCCATCGGGGCGGCCCTCGACGTCGCCGAGCCCAACCACCGCCAGCTCGTCATCGGCAGCTATCTGGTCGCCTTCGCCGGCGCGCAGCTCGTCTACGGCCCCCTCGCCGACCGCTTCGGCCGCCGCGCCATCCTCGCCTGGGGGCTCGGCCTCTACGTCCTGGCCTCGCTCGCCGCCGCGTTGGCCTGGAGCTTCGAAGCGCTCCTCGTCGCTCGGTTCGTCCAGGGCCTCGGCGCGGCGGCCACCCGCGTGATCGCCATCGCCCTTGCCCGCGACTGCTACGGCGGGCGCGAGATGGGGCGGGTGATGTCCTTGGCGATGATGGTGTTCATGGTGGTGCCGATCCTGGCACCGTCGATCGGCCAGGTCGTCCTGTTCGTGGCCCCTTGGCGGTGGATTTTCGGCCTTCTGCTCGCGGCCGGGACCGTGCTCTTGGTCTGGGTCGTGGCGCGGCTGCCGGAGACGCTGCCGCCCGAGCGCCGCCGGTCGCTCGCGCCCCGTGCCATCGCCGGCGCCTTCGGGCTCACGCTGACGACGCGCGTGGCGGCCGGCTACATGCTGGCGCAGGGCCTCACCTTCGGCGCGCTGTTCGGCTTCGTCATCTCGGCGCAGCAGGTCATGCAGGACGTCTACGGCGTGGGCGAGTGGTTCACCGTGCTCTTCGCCGTCGTCGCCCTGGCGCTCACCGCCGCCTCGTTCCTCAACGCCCGCTACGTCGTGCAGGTGGGCCTGCGCCGGCTCGCGCACGGCGCCCTGGTCGGCCTCCTCGTCGTCAGCGTGGGGCACCTTGCGTTGGCCCTGGTCGACGCGACGCCGCTCGTCGTGTTCGTCGCCATGCAGGCGGCCACCCTGTTCCTCTTCGGCTTCGTCGCTCCCAACCTCAATGCCATGGCGATGGAGCCCTTGGGCCACGTCGCGGGCACGGCCTCGGCCATGATCGGCATGGTGCAGACGCTCCTGGGCGCGGTCCTCGGGACCGCCATCGGTCAAGCCTTCGACGGCACCGTCGTACCCCTGGTGCTGGGCTATCTCCTGTGCAGTGCGGCGGCACTCGCCGTCGTCGTCTGGACCGAGCGCGGGCGGTTGTTCCAGCCGCAGCAGACGGCTCAGCCCGTGGGCGCCGAGCGGTCCTTGACGTAGGCGCCCGGCGCATCGGCCAGGGGCTCGAGCTTGCCCTTGGCCGGGTCACGCGCCGGCACCATCGGCCCGCTGTGGCGTGCCAGCCAATCCCGCCAGTCGGGCCACCACGAGCCCTCGTGGTGGGTCGCCCCCTCCAGCCAGGCATCGGGTTCGGCCGGCGCCGGCCCGTCGTTGGTCCAGTAGCCGTATTTCGGCCGGCCGGCGGGCGGGTTCATCACGCCGGCGATGTGCCCGGAGCCGGCGAGCACGAAGCGCACCGGCCCCTGGAATTGCTGGGTGACCGGATAGCACGAGCGCCAGGGCGCGATGTGGTCCTCGACCGTGGCCAGCGCGTAGGTCGGCGTGCGCACCCGCCGGGTGTCGACCGGCGTGCCCAGCACCTCCATCGTGTTCGGCCGGGCGAAGGCGTTGCCGAGATAGAAGCCGCGCAGGTAGTCCGAGAGCATCGCCGCCGGCAGCCGGGTCGCGTCGGCGTTCCAGTACAACAGGTCGAACGGCTGCGGATCCTTGCCCATCAGGTAGTTGTTGACGAAGAACGACCAGATCAGGTCGTTCTCGCGCAACAGCGAGAACATGTTGGCCATGTGCCGGCCATCGAGGAAGCCGGTGGCCTTGGTGTGCGCCTCCATCGAGGCGAGGTTCTCGTCGTCGACGAAGACGCCGATGTCGCCCACGTCGGTGAAGTCGAACAGGGTGACCATGAAGGTGGCGCTCTTGACGCGCTCGTCCTTGCGTGCCGCCATGTGGGCGAGGCCGGCGGCGGCCAGGATGCCGCCGATGCAGTAGTTCAGCATGCTCACCTCGCGCACGCCGATGGTGCGTTCGATGGCGTCGATGGCGGCGAGCGGACCCTCCTTCAGGTAGTCCTCGAAACGCTTGTGGGCCAGTTCTCCGGTCGGATTACGCCAGGAAATCATGAAGACGGTGAACCCCTGGTCGACCGCCCATTTGACGAAGCTGTTCCGGGGTTGCAGGTCGAGAATGTAGAACTTGTTGATCCAGGCCGGCACCATGAGCAGCGGCCGCTCATGGACCTGCTCGGTGCTCGGCGCGTACTGGATCAGCTCGATCAGGTCGTTGCGGAAGACGACCTTGCCGGGACTGACGGCGACGTTCTCGCCGAGGGTGAACGCCTTGTCGTCGGTCATGCGGATGCGCAGGTGGCCGTCGCCGCGCTCCAGGTCGTCGACGAAGCGCTCCAGCCCCTCGACGACGCTCCGGCCCTCGGTTTCCTGCGCCCGCCTGAGCACCTCGGGATTGGTCATCGGGAAGTTGGTCGGTGCCAAGGCGCTCAGATATTGCCGGGTGTAGAAGCGCAGCCGCCGCCGTGCTTGGGGATCGAGGTCCTTGGCCTCGTCCACCATGTGCATCATCCAGTTCGAGAACAGGAAGTAGCTCTGCTGGAGATAGGCGAAGGTCGGGTCCTCCGCCCAGGCCTTGTCCTTGAAGCGGCGATCGCCCGGCGGCGGCTGGAACAGGGGCTCCAGCCGGCCGTGGCGCTGGGCTTCGATCACCTTGTGCCAGAGGGCGAAGCTGTCGCGCCAGAAGCTGGCCTGGGCCTCGGCGACCCTGAGGGGATCGGTCAGGAGGTCCATGCCGAACTGGCGGAAGGTGCGGCCCACCACCTCGGCGTCGACCAGCGAAAAGCTGGCACCGGCCAACTCGTCGAGCTTGTGCATGAACGCCTTGCCGAGCAGGGCCGTGGCACGCTCGTTGAGCTGCACCAGTCGCTGCAGGCGTTCGTCCGCGTCGCCGGTTGCCGTCGGCTCTTCCGTTCGTTGCGTCGTCACGCCAGCACCTCCCGAGGTTCATCCCCACGGACCAAAGCGTCGCCATCGATGCAACCGCCACTTTGCGCCCGCACCATCGACGACCCATGATTGTCACGGAGTTGTCGCCGCCGCGACTTACGGTAATGTTGCGGTTGCGAGGCGGGTTCGTGGCCGGCAAGCGTGGAGAAGCGAGATGCGCATTGCAGTGCTCGGAGGTGACGGGTTCGTCGGCTGGCCGACGGCGTTGCACCTCTCCGCCAGGGGGCACGACGTGGTGATCGTCGACAGCCTCGTCCGCCGGCAGGTCGATGGCGAACTCGACGTGCAGTCGCTGACGCCGATCACCAGCCCGAAAGAGCGGCGCGACGCCTGGGCCGAGGTGTCGGGCCGGCACATCCATCTGGAGCGGATCGACATCGCCGACGAGTACGGCGAGCTGAGGGCGTGGCTCGCCGACTTCCGGCCGGAGGCGATGGTGCATCTCGCCGAACAGCGAGCCGCGCCCTACTCGATGAAGTCGCCCAAGCACAAGCGCTACACCGTCGACAACAACGTCAACGCCACCCACAACCTGCTCTGCGCGCTGGTCGAACTGGGGCTCGACACGCACTTGGTGCATCTCGGCACGATGGGCGTTTACGGCTATTCCACCGTCGGCGCGCCGATCCCAGAAGGTTACCAGCCGATCAAGATCGACCTGCCGAGCGGCGAGACGGCCGAGCAGGAGATCCTCTACCCGGCAAATCCGGGTTCCATCTACCACATGACCAAGTGCCTCGATCAGATCCTCTTCGCCTACTATGCGAAGAACGACGGGCTGCGCATCACCGACCTGCATCAGAGCATCGTCTGGGGGACCAACACGCCCGAGACGCTGGCGGACGAACGGCTGGTCAACCGCTTCGACTACGACGGCGACTACGGCACCGTGCTCAACCGCTTGTTGATTCAGGCGGCCATCGGCCATCCGCTCACCGTCCACGGCACCGGCGGCCAGACCCGCGCATTCATCCATATCAAGGACAGCGTGCGCTGCATCGAACTGGCGATCCAGAACCCGCCCGAGGCCGGCGACCGGGTGAAGATCTTCAACCAGATGACCGAAACGCACCGGGTGCGCGACCTCGCCGAGCTGATCGCCGGCATGACCGGGGCGATGATTGCCCACGTCACCAACCCACGCAAGGAAGCCGCCGAGAACGACCTCGTGGTGAGGAACGACCAGTTCCTGGCGCTCGGCTTGGAGCCGACGACCCTCAGCGAGGGACTGCTGGCGGAGGTCGTCGACGTGGCGCGGCGCTACGGCCACCGGGTCGACCCCAGGCACATTCCCTGCGTTTCGGCCTGGACCGACGAGATCGCCCGCCGGCTGGAGGCGGAACGCCGGCCGCATCTGGTTCGCGCCGTGAGCTGAGCCGTGTTCGCGTTCGCCACGCTGGTGACGAACGCGGACTACGCCCTCGGTGCCGCGGTCCTCGCCCGATCGCTCGCCCTGACGGGCACGGAAGCCCCGCTGCTCGTCTTGGCGCCGCCGGACGTGCCGGGGCTCGATCGGCTGGAAGGGCTGGGTGCTCGGGTGGTGGACCTGCTGCCGCTGCCCGTCTCCGATGCGTTCCGGACACGGCACGAGCGGGCCGCGCAACATGCGGCGGCGCCCTTCACCAAGGGCGACAAGCCGGCCTTCCACGACCCGCTCGACAACTTCTCGAAGCTCCGCCTGTGGCAGCTCGATGCCTACCGCCGCATCGTCTTCCTCGATGCCGACACCGTCGTCGTCCGGCCGATCGACAAGCTGTTCGGCTATCCCGAGTTCTCGGCGGCACCGAATCTCTACGAGACCCTGGCCGACATGCACCGGCTGAACTCCGGCGTCTTCGTCGCCGAGCCTGCGGCCGGACGGTTCGAGGCGATGTGCATCGCACTCGATGCCCCGGACGCCTTCTGGCGCCGGACCGATCAGACCTTTCTCGAGACCCGGTTCCCCGATTGGCATGGCCTGCCCTATACATACAACTGTCTGCAATACGTCTACTTCAACCTGCCGGACCTCTGGCACTGGCCGGCGATCAAGGTGGTGCACTACCAGTACGAGAAGCCCTGGGATCCGACGCATCCGAAGCGCGACCGCCTCGGGCCGCTGATCGATCTCTGGTGGCGGCTGCACGACGGCGGCCGCCCGCCGGACGCGCTGCCGGTGCGCTGAGGTGCGCATAGCCCTCACCGGGGCCACGGGTTATGTCGGTCGCTTCGTTGCCGCCGAACTCCAGGCCCGCGGCCACGAGCTGGTCGCTTGGCGTCGGCCCTCGAGCGACACAACCGGTTTCGCTGCCCCCATCCGGTGGATCGAGGGCGGGCTCGACCGGGCGGCGAGCTTCGACGCCCTCCTCGCCCACGCCGACGCGCTGGTGCACGCGGCCTTCGACCACGTGCCCGGGCGATACCGGGGCGGCGAGGGCGACGACGTGCAGGGCTTCCTGCGCACCAACCTTTTGGGTTCGCTCGCCCTGGTCGAGCGGGCACGGGCGCTCGGTGTCGGCCGCGTGGTGTTCGTCTCGAGTAGGGCGGTCTACGGCGAGCGGCTGCGCGGCCGGCCGCTCGACGAGGACCATCCCTTGCAGCCCAGCACGCATTACGGCGCCTACAAGGCGGCGGTGGAACTGGTCCTGCGCGGCCATGGCAAGGCCGACGGCTGGCCGGTCTCGGCACTCCGGGCGACCGGCGTGTTCGGCCTCGCCCATCGCCCCGAGCGCTCGAAGTGGGCGGATCTCGTCGCCGCTTGCCGCGCCGACACGCCCGTGCCCGCGCGCGGCGGCACCGAAATCTGGGGGCCGGACCTCGCCCGCGCCGTGCACCTGCTGCTCACGGCGCCGGGCGAGGCCGTCGCCGGCGAGGCGTTCAACGCCGCCGACGTCTACGTCACGCACCGGGCCTTGACGCGGCTGCTCGGCGCACCCTTGGCACCGCCGAGCCCGGGCCCGGCGGGTCTGATGGCGACCGGCAAACTGCAGGCGCTCGGCTGGCGGCCGACAGGCTGGCGCGCCGTCGTCGCCACCGTCGAGGCGTTGACGGATCGCCGTTGAAGGTCTCGGCAAGGTCGGGGGCTTGTGGCCCCCGGCTTGGTCCTTCCTCTAGCTCATCTCGGCCGCATCGACGTCGACCTCGATCTCCTGCGTGGCGCGGCCGTAGCCGAGGCTCGCCGCCAGGAGGGTGCGGGTGTAGGGGTGGGTGCAGCGGGCGGCGCGGAGGTCGTCGGTGGCCAGTTCCTCGACCAGCCGGCCCTCGGTCATGACGCCGATGCGCTCGCAGACGTGGCTGACGACGGCGAGGTCGTGGCTGACCATGACGTAGGTGAGGCCGCGGTCCCGGCGGAGCCGCGTTAGGAGGTTCAGGATCTCGGCCTGCACCGACACGTCGAGCGCGGAGGTGGGCTCGTCGAGCAGCAGCACGCTCGGCTCCAGGACGAGGCAGCGGGCGATGGCGACGCGCTGGCGCTGGCCGCCCGAGAGCTGGTGCGGGAAGCGGAAGCGGAAGCTGGGGCCGAGGCCGACGGCGCGCAGCACGTCGTCGATGCGCTTGGCCTCCTGATCCATGCCGTGGATGCGTACGGCTTCGGCCAGCACGGCGTCGACCATTTTGCGCGGGTGCAGGGAGCCGTAGGGATCCTGGAAGACCATCTGCACCCGTTCGAAGAAACGCTTGTCGCGCCGGTGCGGCATCTCCTCGCCGTCGAGGCGGAAGCTGCCGTCGTAGCGTTCGTTGAGGCCGGCCAGCGCCCGCAGCACCGTGGACTTGCCGGAGCCGCTTTCGCCGATGAGGCCGTAGGCGCCACCGGTCGGGACCTGGAAGCTCACGTCGTCGACGGCGGTGACGGCGGAAGCGGCCTTGCCGAAGCGGACGGTGAGGTGCCGGACGTCGAGTGCCGCCACCGTCACGGCAGCGCGCCCGCATAGGCGGTCGGGCCCTCGAGCCAAGCCGGATCGCGCGTCGGCACCCGGAGGGTCGGACGCGGCGCGTCGAGCCTCGGCAGGCTCTCGACCAGGGCTTGCGTGTAGGGGTGCTCGGCGGCGTAGAGGTTCTTCGCCGGCAGCTCTTCCATGATGCGGCCGGCGTACATCACCAGCACGCGGTCGCAGAAGCCGGCGACGAGGTTGAGGTCGTGGCTGATGAACATCAGCCCGCAGCCGCGCTCGCTCACCAACTCGTCGAGGATGCTCAGGATCTGGGCGCGGATGGTCACGTCGAGGGCGGAGGTGGGTTCGTCGGCGATGATCAGGTCCGGCTCGGGGATCAGCATCATGGCGATCATGATGCGTTGGCCCATGCCGCCCGAGACCTCGTGCGGATAGAGGTCGAACACGCGCTTGGGGTTCCTGATGTGCACGGCCTCCAGCATCGCCAGCGCCCGCTCGTCGGCTTCGGCGCGGGCGACGTGGTGGTGGACCCGATAGGCCTCGGCGATCTGCCGACCGACCCGCATCAACGGGTTCAACGAGAACTTCGGATCCTGGAGGATCATGCTGATCCTGGCGCCGCGCAGCAGGCGCATTTTGGGCTCCGAGGCGGCCAGCAGGTCGATGCCGTCGAACGCCAGCCGCTTTGCCGTGATCTTCGCGGCGGGCGGCGTCAGCTTCAACAGCGTGCGGCCCGTCATCGACTTGCCGGAGCCGCTCTCGCCGACGATGCCGAGCTTCTCGCGGCCCATCGCGAAGGAGAGGCCGCGCACGGCGTCGACCGTGCCGCGCGGACCGGGAAAGCGGACCCAGAGGTCCTCGACATGGACGAGCGGTGCGGTCTCAGCCATGGCGCGGGTCCAGGACGTCGCGCAAGCCGTCGCCGAACAGGTTGAAGGCGAGGGAGACGAAGAGGATGGCAAGGCCGGGTATGGCGGCGAGCCACCAGGAGGTCAGCATGAACTGCCGCCCGGTCGAGAGCATCGCCCCCCATTCCGGCATCGGGGGCTGCGCGCCGAGGCCGAGGAAGCCGAGGCCGGCAGCCGTCAGGATGATGCCCGCCATGTTGAGGGTGATGCGGACGACGACCGACGAGAGGCACATGGGCATGACGTGGGCGACGATGATCCGCGCGCGCGAGGCACCGAGCAGACGGGCGGCGGCGATGTAGTCGGAACTGCGCACCGTCAGCGTCTCGGCGCGAGCGAGCCGGGCGATGGGCGGCCAGGCAGCGAGGGCGATGGCGATCACCGCGTTGCCGATGCCAGGGCCGAGGGCGGCGACGAAGGCGAGCGCCAGGATCAGCGAGGGGAAGGAGAGAAAGACGTCGACGATACGCATCAAGATGGTGTCGACCCAGCCGCCGAGATAGCCGGCGGTGGTGCCGATGACGAGGCCGATGGGAGCCGCGATCAGCGCGACGAGCCCCGCAATGTAGAGGGTGATGCGGCTGCCGTAGACGATGCGGCTGTAGATGTCGCGGCCGAGTTCGTCGGTGCCGAACCAATGCTCGCCGGAGGGCGGTTGCAGGCGCCGCGTGAGGTCCTGCTCGAACGGCCCGTGCGTGGCGAGCCAGGGAGCGAACAGGGCGACGAGGATCAGGCACAGAAGGATGAGGAAGCCCACGAGTGCCGGCGGATTGGCGGCGAGCCGGCGCCAGCCGAGGTAGAACTGCTGCGCCCGTGCCTGGGCCGGGGAGGTCGCGACCGGGGCGGTCAGCCAAGCGCGCCAGCCGGTCGGCACCCTCGGCGGTTCGTCGCGGGTGAGGGCCATGGTGCGATCCTCAGCGCGTGCGCGGGTCGAGGACCCGGTAGAGCACGTCACTCAAGAGGTTCAGTCCGACGAAGATGACGCCCACCACCAGCGTGCAGCCGAGCACCACGTTCATGTCGCCGGCCAAGAGCGCATTGGTGAGGTAGCGGCCGAAGCCTGGCCAGGCGAAGACGGTCTCGGTCAGCACCGCACCTTCGAGCAGGAAGGCATAGGACAGCGCCACCACGGTGATCACCTGCACGGCGATGTTGGGAAAGGCGTGGCGCCAGACGACGCGGGCGTAGGAGAGACCCTTCACCCGCGCGGTGACGACGTATTCCTGGCCGAGCTGCTCCAGCATGAAGCTCCTGGTCATGCGCGCGATGTAGGCCATGGCGCCGTAGCCGAGGATCGAGGCCGGCAGGATGATGTGGGAAAAGACGTTCTTGAAGATGTCCCACTGCCCGGCCACCGCCGTGTCGATGAGGTAGAGGCCGGTCCACGGCTCCAGGTCCCACTGGTAGAAGGTGTCGATGCGGCCGGGACCGCCGACCCAACCCAGCGAGGCGTAGAACAGGACGAGGCCCATCAGGCCCAGCCAGAAGTTCGGCGCCGAATAGCCGATGAGGGTGACCACGCGGACGGTCTGGTCGACGAGGCTGTCGCGGTACATGGCGGCGATCACGCCCGCCGGGATGCCAAGGCCCGTACCGATGATCACCGACAAGGTCGCCAGTTCGAAGGTGGCGGGGAAGACGCGGGCGAGGTCGTCCACCACAGGACGGCCGGTCGTCAGCGAGCGGCCGAAGTCGAGGCTGAGGACGTCGCGCACGTACTGGTAGAACTGGACGTAGAGCGGCTGGTCGAGGCCGAGCTGGCGGTACATCCGCTCGTAGGCTTCCTGGCTGGCGTCGTCGCCGAGCACGGCAAACACCGGGTCGATCGGCAGCATGCGGCCGATGAAGAAGGTGAGCGCGAGCAAGCCGAGGAAGGTGAAGGCGAGCGACAGCGCGATGCGTCCGGTCGCTGCCGCCCAGGGCGGCAGCGCGGGACGCATCGCTGGCTGCAACCGCGTGCTCAGGACTTGCTTACCCACGGCAGGAAGACACGGAAGGCGTGCCAGTTCCAGTCCTGCACCTCGCGCCGGACGGCCGCCGTGTTCGTCATCTGGAACATGTAGGCGAACGGACCGCGTTCCATGTGGGCGCGCTGCAGCTCCTCGTACAGCTCGATCTGCCGGGCCTCGTCACGCTCGAACAGCGCTTCGTCGACCATCCGGTTGAAGTCCTCGTCGTACCAGGCCGCGCGCCAGGTCGGGTACATGCCGCCCGGGAAGTCGGGCGAGTTGTCCGGGTTCACGGCATGACGGGAGAGCATGCCGTGGGCGTGCGGCACGGAGGTCTGCCAGGAGAGCATCGTCATGTCGAAGTCACGGCTGCGGAAGCGGCTGAAGAGCTGCGCCGAAGCCATCTGTTCGATCTCGATGGTGATGCCGGCCCGGCTCGCGTTCTGCTGGAGATGCTGCGCGACCGGTGCGGCGTAGGGCTGCGTGCCGATGAAGATGCGGGTGCTGAAACCGTCCGGGTAGCCCGCCTCGGCCAGCAACGCCCTTGCCCGGTCGACGTCGAGCGAGAAGGGTTGGCCCTCGCTCTCGTCGAGCGCGCCGAACGCGCCGATCGGCACCACGCTCGCGCGCGGCACGCCGTCATAGGCCATCACCGTCTCGGCGAGCTGGTCGTAGTCGATGAGGTAACGGACGGCGAGCCGCACCCGATCGTCGTCGAAGGGCTCCCGGCCCGCGTTCATGCCGACGTAGAAGAGCTGGTGATTGAGGACCGTCTGGAGCTGGATGTCGTCGGAGCCGTCCAGCGCACGCAGGTCCTCGGAGGTGAGGTTACGCGCGATGTCGATGTCGCCGCGCTCCAGCATCAGCCGCTGCGTGCCGGCCTCGGCGACGTGGCGGATGATGATGCGGGGCAGCTTCGGCGCCTCGTCGTAGTAGGTGTCGTTGGCCTCCAGGACCACCACCTCGCTCGCGTCCCATTGGCGAAGCCGGTAGGGGCCGACGCACTCGGTTCGCGTCGTCAGGTAGGAGTTGCCGAGGTCGCCATCGACTTCGTTCGCCATGATGGTCTCGCGGTCGAGCACCATGGCGACGCGGTTGGCGCCGATGGCCTGGAGGAACAGGCCGATGGGGTAGGGCTTGTCGAGACGGACCAGAAGCGTGTGGTCGTCGAGCGCTTGGATCTGCTCTTCGACCGTGTCGGCCTGGAAGCCGTATTCGGTCATGGTTGCGGCGTTGCCGAAGCCGAGCGTCACCACCCGCTGCATCGACCAAGCGGCATCGTGCGCGGTGACCGGGTTGCCCGACGGGAACACCACGTCGTCGCGCAGGGAGAACTTGATCTCCATACCGTCGTCGGAGAGCTGCCAGCTCGCGGCGAGTGCCGGCACCACCTCGGCCTCGTTGTCCATGTCGTGGCGGACCAGGGCGTCGCAGGCGTTCTGGATCAGCTCGTTGGTCACCACCTCGCCGATCTGCGCGGGATCCCAGGTGCTGATGGCGTCGATGTTCCAGGCCATCACCAGCGCGTTGCGCGGCGTGGCGGCATCGGCCGCGACAGCCAAGCTCGTGGCGCCGAGAAGCCCGAAAGCCAGACGCGTCGTCGATCGGATCATCGGTCGGTCTCCCCAAGGCGGGTGCGGCCGCACCCGCGCATGTGTGGCTGCCTCCTGAGCAACCCTCGTGCCACCGTTGACGGATGGCTGCCGTGAACGTCAAGGTCGAATCGGGTAGCGGATGGCCATTCGTGACGGTGGACGAATCGCGCGGCGTCGGCCAACACCTGCGCCATGGAAGCGCAACCTTCGCCGAGCGTGGACGGGCTCTATCGGCCGATCGAGCCGTTCCGGACGTTGGACCTCCCGGTCGCCGCGCCGCACGTGCTCTACGTCGAGGAGAGCGGTAATCCCGACGGCATTCCCGTCGTCTGTCTGCACGGCGGCCCCGGCGGCGGCAGCAAGCCCTCGCAGCGCCGTGCCTTCGATCCAACCGCCTTCCGCATCGTGCTGTTCGATCAGCGGGGTGCCGGGCGTTCGACGCCGCCGGCGACGCTTCAGGACAACACCACCCAGGCGTTGGTGGCGGACATGGAGCGCATCCGTACCGCTCTCGGCATCGAGCGCTGGCTCGTCGCGGGCGGATCCTGGGGCAGTTGCCTCGGCCTCGCCTACGGTCAGGCCCATCCCGAGCGCTGTCTGGGTTTTCGGCTGCACGGCATCTTCCTCGCCAGCAGGGAGGAACTGCGCTGGTGGTTCCACGGCATCCGCGCGCTGTTTCCGGATCGTTGGGAGGCGTTCGCCGGGCACGTGCCGGCGGCCGAGCGCGACGACCTGCTTGCCGCCTACTATCGCCGGCTGACGGACCCGGATCCTGCGGTCCAGGCCGCGGCGGCGCAGGCGCTCAGGGGCTACTCCGCCCACACCCAGACCTTCGTGCCCGACGCGGACCATGTCGCCGCACTGCTGCAACCCGAGGCGGCGCTCGCCATCGCGCGGATCTTCACCCACTACTGCGTCAATGGCGCGTTCCTGCCGCCCGACGCGCTGCTCCACGGCATCGACCGCATCCGGCATCTGCCCGCCGAGATCGTCCAGGGACGCTACGACGTCGTGACACCGATGATGACCGCGTGGCGGTTGCATCGGGCCTGGCCGGAAGCGCGCTTCACCGTCGTCGACCAAGCCAACCACGTCGCCCTGCCGTCGGCGCCGGCTCTCGGCGTGGCACTGCGGGCGGCGACCGACCGTCTGCGTGACCGTCTCGCGGCTCCGACCTGACGTCGCCGTCCGAAACCAAAGGATGACAAGCCATGGCCAGCCCGCTCGACGACCTCCTGCGCACAAGAACGGTGACGACGGCCGCACTCAGTAGCGACGGCACGAAGCTCGCGCTCGTCGACGACGTGGACGGCGTCGGTCAGCTCTGGCTGCGCACATGGCCCGCAGGCGCGGCAACGAAGCTCTCGGTGGACTTCGAGAAGACGGGCCAAGTGGCGTTCGCGCCGGGCTCCTACGATCTCGTCTTCACCCAGGACGTCGGCGGCGACGAGCAACACCGGCTCTATCTGGTCACGGGCGCCGACGGTCGCCCGCAGCTGCTGCCGTCGGCACCCGAGGTGCACAACGCTTGGGGAGCTTGGGATCCCGACGGCAAGCGCATCGCCTATGCGAGCAATGCGCGCGATCCGCGGCACATGGACGTGCACGTGATGGACGTGGCGACCCGCGAGGTGCGGATGGTGGTCGCCGGCGACGGCTGGCGGCAGGCGGCGGCCTGGACCCCCGACGGCAAGGGCCTGCTCGTGCAGGACTGCGAGCCCGGCATGTTCGATCAGGAGCTGCAACTGGTCGACGTCGCCACCGGCGAGGCGCGGGTGCTCCTGGCGCGGGCGAAGCCGAAGGCGCGCTATCTCACGCCCAAATGGCTGAAGGACGGCAGCGGCTTCTTCCTGCTCACCAATCTGGGCCGGGCGTTCCACGGCCTTGCCTTCTTCCACCTCGCCACCAAGAGCTTGCGCTGGCTCGCCACCCCCGACGCCGACATCGACGCCTTCGCGCTCGACGCCGGCCGCAAGCGGATCGTCTACGCGGTCAATCTCGGCGGACGCCACGAACTGCGCCGGCTCGATCACGACGATCCGACGCCGCGCGCGGTCGGCAACCTGCCACCGGGTGCCATCGGCAACCTGATCCTCGAGCCGGGCGGCGAAGGCCTCCTCTGCATCGTCGACGGTGCCGTCTCGCCACCTGCGCTGTGGCGGGTGGACCTTCGAACGGGTGCTGCCGACCGCATCGCACCCACCGACGACCGCCCCCCCGCGACGGGCCTCGTCGAGCCCGAGGTGGTTCATGCGCCCACCTTCGACGGCCTGGAGGTGCCCAATTTCCTCTATCTGCCGAAGGGTGCGCCGCCGCCCGGCGGCTGGCCCGCGGTGGTCGTCGTTCACGGCGGGCCCGAGGCCCAGTATACGTCCACCTTCAGGGCCGACGTCCAGCACTTGGTCGATCGCGGCGTTGCGATCCTGGCGCCCAACGTGCGCGGCAGCACCGGCTACGGCCGGACCTATCAGGCACTCGACGACCGCGAACTGCGCATGGACAGCGTGAAGGACCTCCTGGCGGTCGGTCGCTGGCTGGGCGCCCGTCCGGACGTGGATGCGGCGCGGATCGCGGTCTACGGGCGGTCCTACGGCGGCTTCATGGTGCTGGCGGCGATGACCGAGGCGCCGGAGCTTTGGCGCTGCGGCGTCGAGTTCTACGGCATCGCCCACTGGATCACGCTCTTGGAGCAGACCGCACCCTACCGGCAGAAGCTGCGCGCGGCCGAGTACGGCGATCCGGTGGCGGATCGGGAGATGCTGGAGGCGTTCTCGCCCTTGTCCAAGCTCGATCGGCTTCGAGGCCCGCTCTTCGTCGCCCACGGGCTCTGCGACCCGCGCGTGCGCCCCTTCGAGACCGATCAGCTGGAAGCGGAACTGCGCCGCCTCGGCAAGCCGCACGAGGTGGTTCGTATCGACCACGAGGGCCACGGCTTCGCCCGGCTCGACAACAGGCTCGAGGTCTTCGGCCGCGTGGTCGCGTTCCTGGAGCGCGAACTGGACGTTGCCTGAACGGCTGCGCTACCAGGCGATCTCGCGACCGTCCCAGGCGCGGAAGGCCAATCGGGTCGCCGGGTCGAACGCCTCGATCAGCGCCATGATGCCGGTCACGCTCTCGGCTGTGGAAAGCCGCGCACTGGCGGTGCCCATGTCCGTCCGCACCCAGCCCGGATGCACCAGGAGCACGCCGAGCCCGTCGGCCGCCACCTCGTAGCTCAGACACTGCATGGCCATGTTCACCGCCGCCTTCGACGAGCGGTACATCGGCGCGTTGCCCGTATCGTTCTCGCTGAGGCTGCCCATGCGGCTGGTGATGGTCACGATCGTCTTGCCGCTACCGGCACGCAGGTGCTGCAACAGGGTGCGGCTGAGGAGGAAGGGTGCGATCGCGTTGACGCGGAAGACATCCAGCCAGGCAGCGGCATCGACGTCGGCCATCGTCTGCGGCTTCGTGCCGTAGATGCCGGCGTTGTTGATCAGGACGTCGATCGGCGTCGTCACGGCGTCGGCGAGACCGGCGACCGCGGCGTCGTCGGCGACGTCCAGCTCGACCGCCTGAACGCCGTCGGGCAAGGCGGCGGCACGGGCTCGGTCGCGCACGGTGGCGGTGACCTGCCAGCCGGCCGTCGCGTAGCGGGTGGCGAGTTCGAGGCCGATGCCGCGGCCGGCGCCGGTGATCAGGACGTGGGGCACGAACGGCACTCCTTCAGCGGGGCGGCGGGGTCGTTGCCAAGTGATGCAGCACGATCCCGGCGGTGACGGCGACGTTGAGGCTTTCGACCGGGGCTGCGAGCGGAATGCGGATGCGCTGGTCGCAGCGCTCGCGGATCAGGTGGCGCAGGCCCTTGCCCTCGGCGCCAAGCACGAGCGTCTGGCGGGCCGCCGGCCGGAAGTCCGCGAGGGCAACCTCGCCCTCGCCGTCGAGCCCGGCAACCCAGTAGCCTTCGTCCTTCAGCGTCTGGAGGGCACGGGCGAGGTTCACCTCGACGGCGATCCGAACCCATTCGAGCGCACCTGACGCCGCCTTGGCGCAGACGCCGTTCAACGGCGCTGCATGGCGCGTCTGCACGACCACGCCGCCTAGTCCGAAGGCGGCGGCGGAACGAAGGATGGCGCCGACGTTGCGGGGATCCTCGACCTGATCGAGCACGAGAATCGGTTGGCCGGTCGCGGCGATCTCCAGGAGGTCGGCCGGCGGCAGCGGACGGGCGAGGAGGACGAGGCCCTGGTGGACCGCGTCGGCGCCGGCGTGTCGCCCGAGGGTGCCGCCGTCGGCCGCTTCGGGGCGGAGCCCGCGGGCTGCGGCGGGGACTGCAACTTCGGGTGCCTCCGGGTCGGCCGCGAGGAGGCGGAGGGGCTCGCGCGACGGATTGGCAAGGGCGGCCAGCACCGCATGACGGCCGTACAGTGCCACCCGGTCGCCGCCGCGCGAGGGCTGGCCGCTCGGCGGCCCCCGGCGAGGCGCCGATGCCCGCTTCTGGGGACGTTTTGGTGGGGCCATGAAAAAGGGCGCAGACGCGCCGTTCCGCTGTTGACAAGGGTAGGTCGGTTCACATACTCCGCCGCGCACTTCGTCGCCAGCACGGAACGGCGCGGAGGGGTGGCCGAGTGGTTAAAGGCAGCAGACTGTAAATCTGCCCGCGTACGCGTACGTAGGTTCGAATCCTACCCCCTCCACCATCAAGGTTCCGCACGGGCGTCGCGCGGGTGTAGCTCAATGGTAGAGCACCGGCCTTCCAAGCCGGCGGTGTGGGTTCGATCCCCATCACCCGCTCCAGTTTGGAATGCCGCTACTGCAACGGATGATCGAAAGCCGGGTTGGGACGATGGGCAAAGAGAAGTTTGCACGCACGAAGCCGCACGCGAACATCGGGACGATTGGTCATGTCGACCATGGCAAGACGACGCTGACGGCGGCGATCACGAAGGTGTTGGCGGAGGCTGG
>JBJHBG010000057.1:0-31079 GCA_050485385.1 Geminicoccaceae bacterium
GCGCCGGGGCCCGCTGCGGTAGCGGCAGCCCGCCCGTCGCCGGAAAGATGATGCCGTGGTCGACGACATGGTAGCGCACCTCCACGCCGCTCGCGTCGACCAGGTGCTTCAGCCGGTCCCAGCCGAGGAACGTCCAGGGCGAGGCAAGGGTGTAGTAGACGTCGAGCGACGGGTGCATGCGGTTCCTCCTGGATCGGCCGCCTCCGGTATCACGCGGGCGTCGACCTGTCAGCCCGACTGGCATTTGTTCCGCGTTTGTTCTACTATGCGCCGACCACCGGGGGAGGGGCGCATGGACGGACGCTTGGCGGATCGGGGCCGCAGGGGACGGGGGACGGCGCGGCAGCCGGCGCACCGGTTCACCGCCGAGCGGCGCGAGGCGGTCGACGACGGCTGGCAGACGTTGGCCGAGGAGGCGGCAGCACCGCCGGCGCCGACGGTGGTGCTACCGGACCGCGCCAAGCGCGCGCTGTCCTTCAACCAGTCGCCGGACGTTCCCTTCGACCGCGCGGTCAACCCCTATCGCGGCTGCGCCCACGGCTGCATCTACTGCTATGCGCGGCCGACCCACGGCACCTTCGGTCTCTCGCCCGGCCTCGACTTCGAGACGCGGCTGTTCGTCAAGCCCGACGTGGTCGAGCGGTTGCGCAGCGAGCTGGCGGCACCGCGCTACGAAGCGCAGCCGATCTATCTCTCGGGCGTGACCGACTGCTACCAACCGCTCGAGCGCGAGCACCGCCTGACCCGCGGCATTCTGGAGTTGCTGCTGGCGACACGGCATCCGGTCGGCATCGTCACCAAGGCCGCACTCGTCACCCGCGACCTCGACCTCCTGGTGCCGCTGGCCGAGTTGGGGCTCGCGCAGGTCTTCGTCTCCGTCACCACGCTCGATCCGGGCCTTGCCCGCCGGCTCGAGCCGCGCACCGCCATGCCGAAGCCGCGCCTCGCCACCATCCGCGCGCTCGCCGCGGCGGGCGTGCCGGTCGGCCTGTTGATGTCGCCGATCATCCCCGGCCTCAACGACCACGAGATCGAACGGGTGCTGGAGGCGGGGGCGGAAGCGGGGGCACGTTCGGCCCATTTCACCATGCTACGCCTGCCCTACGAGTTGGCGGACCTGTGGGACGACTGGCTGGAGACGCACGCGCCGTTGCGCAAGCAACGGGTGCTCGCCCTGCAACGGGCGGCGCACGGCGGCCGGCTCAACGATCCGCGCTTCGGCGAGCGGATGCGCGGCCGCGGGCCCTATACGGAGATGCTGCTGCAACGCTTCCGCGTCGCCAAACGCCGGCTCGGGCTCGACCGCGAGCGGCTGACGTTACGTACCGACCTGTTCCAGCCACCGCGACGGGACGATGGGCAGTTGGCGCTTTGGTGAGGGAGGGGAAGGGGGCTTTTGGCCCCCTTCGACCCCCGGCCGACGGCCGTTATCGGGGGGCGCGGTGGGCCAAAAGCTCCCCGACCTTCCTCAATAGAGCAGGTCGCGGAGGCCCAGGCTGATCGCCGGCACGTAGGTGACGACGAAGACGCAGGCGATCATGACGGCGAACAACGGCAAGAGCGCCGGAATGATGCGCTCGATCGGTAGTCGGGCGACGGTACAGGCGGCGAACAGGTTCACGCCGACCGGCGGGGTGATCATGCCGGTGGCGAGGTTGATCACCATGATCAGGCCGAAATGGACCGGGTCGACGCCGAAGGCGATGGCCATAGGCGCCAGGATCGGTGCCAGCACCAGGATCGCTGCCGCCGTCTCGATGAACATGCCGACGACGAACAGGAAGATGTTGACGGCCAGCAGGAAGGTGAAGGCGCTGGTGAAGGTCGCCTGCACCCAGGAGGTGGCCATTGCCGGCAGGCCCATGCGGGTGATGACGAAGGAGAAGAGCGCGGCGGCGGCGATGATCATCATCACCACCGCGGTGGCGATGGCGGTGTCGCGCAGCACCTTGACGAACGCGCGCCAGGTGAGGGCGCCGTAGAACACGGTACCGACCAAAAGCGCGTAGGCCACGGCCACGGCCGAGGCTTCGGTCGGGGTGAAGATGCCGCCGTAGATGCCGCCGACCACGATCACCGGCATGACGAGGGCTGCCGAGGCGCGGAACGCGGCGGGACCGAGGGGGATGCGCTGGGTCGCTGCCTCGTTGCCGATGCCGCGCCAGCGGCAGTAGATCAAGAGGTAGACGATCAGCGCGAAGGCGACGAGGAAGCCGGGGCCGAAGCCGGCGATGAAGAGCTGGCCGATCGAGGTCTCGGTGGCGACGCCGTAGAGGATCAAGGGGATCGACGGCGGGATGAGCACGCCCAGTTCCGCCGAGGTCGCCTGGATCGCCGCCGCCTTCGGCTTCGGATAGCCGTTCGCCACCATCGCCGGGATGAGGATGGCGCCGATGGCGAAGGTGGTGGCCACCGAGGAGCCCGAGACGGCGGCGAAGATCATGCAGGTGACGACGCAGGATGCCGCCAGCCCGCCCTGGATGGTGCCGACCAAAGCCCGGGCGAAGTCGACCAGCCGCTCGGAGATGCCGCCCGCCGCCATCAGGTTGCCGGCGAAGATGAAGAGCGGCACCGCCATCAGGGGGAAGCTGTCGATGCCCGCGAACATGCGCTGCGCGACGAGGATCAAGGGCAGCCGGGTGAACTGCTCGATGCCGAAGATGGCCGCCAGCCCGAGGGCGACGAAGATCGGCACGCCCAGCCCGATGAGGACGAGCAGCGCCAGGATGATGGTCATGTTCACGCGACGGAGTCCGCGTTCGGGTCGTGGATGGTGGCGCCGGGCTCCAGCAGTTCGCTCGTGCGCACCAGCACCGCCAGCGCCGAGAGTGCGCCGCCGATGGGCATGGCGAGGTAGACCCAGGAGATCGGGATCTCCAGGCCGGCCAGCACCTGGGTGCTCGTGCGTCCGACCATGTCGACGCTGGTGCGGACGAGGATGGCGAGGAACAGGAGCGACAGGACGGCGGAGAAGATTTGCAGGCCCTTGCCGATGGCCTGCGGCACCGCCCGCACCAGGAGTTCGGCGGCGATCACCGAGCCCTCGCGGAAGGCGGCGGCGGAGGCCAGATAGACCGTCCAGATCATGATCGAGCGGACCAGCACCTCGGACCAGGTCGAGGGCTGGCCGACGATGAAGCGCATGAAGACCTGATAGCAGGTGAAACCGGCCATCAGGACCACCCCCACCATGGCCAGCGCCAACGCACTGCGGGTGAGGGTGGTCTCGACGGCGCGGATCGCCCGGAGCCAGGTGGGACGCTGCCAGGGCGTCCCGCCCGCGGCCTCGCTCATCGAGCCTTACTCGAAGGCGACGATGCGATCGACCAACTCGGTGCCGAAGCGCGAGGTGTAGGCCTCCCAGGCCGGCGCCACCGCCGCCTGGAACGGCTCGATGTCGACGTCGGAGATGACCTGCATGCCCCTGGCTTCCAGCGCCTCGATGCCGGTGTCCTCCAGCTCGTTGACGCGGGCGCGGGTGACGGCGACCGACTGCCGTGCTGCCTCCTCGAGCCAGCCCTGCTCCTCTTCGTTCAGGCTCTCCCAAAGGGCCGTCGAGGCGATGATGATGGCCGGCGAGTAGAGGTGGCCGGTGAGGGTCAGGTGGTCCTGCACCTCGACGAAGTTGGACACCGAGATGACGACGATCGGGTTCTCCTGCGCGTCGACCACGCCCTGCTGCAAGGCAGTGAACAGCTCGGCGAAGGACATCGGCGTCGGTGCCGCCCCGAGTGCCTCGAAGGCGCGCAGGTGGATCGGGTTCTCCATGGTGCGGATCTTCATGCCCTGGAGGTCGGCGGGCGAGCGCACCGGGCGCTGCGAGTTGGTGATGTGGCGAAAGCCGTTCTCGGTCCACGCCAGTGCCTTGAAGCCCTGCTCGTCGACCTTGTCGAGCAGTTCGCGGCCGATCTCGCCGTCGAGCACGCCGCGGGCGTGGTCGTAGTCGCGGAACAGGAACGGCAGGTCGAGCACCTGGGTCTCGGGCACGAAGTTGGGCAAGGGGCCGGTCGAGGTGATGACCATGTCGAGGATGCCGAGCTGCACCTGCTCGATCAGCTCGCGCTCGCCACCGAGGGCCGAGGCGGGGTGCTGCAACAGGGTCAGCTCGCCGCCCGACAGCTCCTCCAGCACCTCGCCGAAGCGGGTCATGCCCATGCCGTAGTGGCTGTCGATGGTGGTGGAGTGGCCGACCTCGATCACGCGCTGCGCGGCGGCGGGGCCGGTCGGGATGGCGGCGACGAGGCCGAGGCCGCAAAGGGCCCCGACGAGGGCACGGACGTGCATGACGATCCTCCTGATCGGTTTTGGTTTTCGCCCGAAGGCGTGCCCCTGCGTCGTGGCGCACCGGCTCCTTGCGGTCAAGGGCTACGCATCGGACTGCGCGTCCGTGCCACCGCCCATCCCGCCGCCGCCGCGTGCTCGTTCATGGCGCCACGACCGAACCGATGCGATTCGGCTAACGCCTTGCTCGAAGTAGCGAAAAAGGGCCTGCCGGTTCGTTTCGATTTTCGCGATTCCGGCAAGACGGCAGCCGCGGCACGAACACCGGAGAGGATATCAGTCCTTTCGCCCGGCGCCCAGCCGTCACGTGCCCCGGCGCGCCGCGATCAGTGCGAGCGCTTCATCGCGATTACGGCGGGTGAGTTCGACGTAGTGTGACGCGCCGGCGGCCTCGAGCACCTCCAGGGCGCCGTCGTAGTGCGCGACGGCCTGCTCCAGGCGTCCGGTGCCGCTCTTGCGCTCGCCGAGCGTCCGGAGCGCGTTGCCGAGGTTGTTCTGGGTCTTGGCCCATTGGAGCGGCACGCGCTCGCGGGTGTATTCCAGGAGGGCGTTCCGGTAGGCGGCGACAGCCTGCTCCAACCGCTCCGTGCCGCTCTCGCGCTCGCCGAGCGTCTGGAGCGCGGTGCCGAGGTTGTTCTGGGTCGCGGCCCAGTCGAGGGGCACGCGCTCACGGGTGCGCTCTTCCAGCGCGTGGCGGTAGGTGTCGACGGCCTGCTCCAGGCGCGCGGTGCCGCTCTCGCGCGCGCCGACGGTGACAAGCACGCTGGCGAGGTTGTTCTGGGTCATTGCCCATTGGAGGGCCACACGCTCGCGGGTCCATTCCACGAGGGCGTTGCGGTAGGCGGCGACGGCCTGCTCCAGCCGCTCGGTGCCGCTCTCGCGCTCGCCGAGGATCGAGAGCGCATTGCCGAGGTTGTTCTGGGTCGCAGCCCATTGGAGGGGCACGCGCTCGCGGGTGCGTTCCTCCAGGGCGCTGCGGTAGGCGTCGACGGCCTGCTCCAGGCGTTCGGTGCCGGTCTCACGCGCGCCGAGGATCTGGAGTGCTGCGCCGAGGTTGTTCTGGGTCGTGGCCCATTGGAGGGGCACACGCTCGCGTGTCCACTCCTCGAGGGCACTGCGGTAGGCGTCGACGGCCTCTTCCAGGCACTTGGTGCCGTTTTCGCGATCGCCGAGGGTCTGGAGCACATTCCCCAGGTTGTTCTGGGTCATGGCCCAATCGAGAGGGACGCGCGCGCGTGTCCACTCCTCAAGGGTGTCGCGGTAAGCGTCGACGGCCTGCTCCAGGCGCCCGGCGCAACCCTCGCGCTCGCCGAGGGTGTGGAGCGAGGTGCCGAGGTTGTTCCGGGTCGCGGCCCATAGGAGGGGCACACGCTCGCGTGTGTATTCCTCCAGGGCTTTGCGGTAGGCATCGACGGCCTGCTCCAACCGTTCGGTGCTACCCTCCCGCTCGCCTAGGGTGGCAAGCACACTGCCGAGATCGTTCTGGGTCCCGGCCCAGTCGAGGGGGTGGGTGGAGCGGGGGCGGAGGGTTGCCCCAGCCTTCCAGGTGGCGATGGTTTCGACCAGCGCCGCGTTGTCGCCGAATTCGTTGCCCTGGTCGTACAGCGCCCACGCCCGTGCGCCGAGGTAGGTCCAGGCGGCGTCGGGGTCGGTGGCCTCGACGAGCAGGGCGGCCTCGGCGTAGTGGGCGGCGGCCTCGCGGTAGGCGAGGCGCGCGCGGGCGAGGTCGGCGCGGCGGGCGAGGGTGCGGGCGGCGTTGGCTCGGCGCGTCCTCGCCACCTCGGCCATGCGCTGGGCCGCCCGCTCGGCAAGGCTTGCCGCTGCCACCTCCTGCGCGGTGGCCTGGGCGAGATGGGTCTCGGCCTCGTCATAGGCGCCGGCGGCGATGGCTTCGTCGGCGCATTGGAGGAGCGCCTGCGTCGCCGGGTCGTCGGTCTCGAACACGCTGCGCTCACGGACGAGGGCCACGTGCCGTTCGGCGATCTCGGCCAGCGTATCGAGCCACCGCTCGGGCGGCAGGTGGGCTTGGCCCAGGATGCGAAAGAAGTTGTGCACGGCGCTGTCGGCGACGCCGAGCTTCTGGGCGAGGTCCGCGATGACCGGCGCCGTGCCGCCCGCCGCCTGCTCCAGGGCGTCGAACCGCTCCAACAGCATACGCATCTGCGCCTCGCCGAGCCCGGCGTTTTGGATGATGTCGCGGGCGTTGATGGTCTCGGCAGCGATGCCGCCCGTCTCGGCGCTGATGCGGCGGCCGAACACTTATGCGTCCCGCCCGGTGGTACGGTTCTCGTTCGTCGTGATGTCGCGGGCGTGGATGGACTCGGCGGCGACGCCGCCGGTCTTGGCGCCGATGGAGGTGCGGCGCACGACCAACAGCGTGACGACGGCGAGGGCGAAGGCGCCGAGGCCACCGAGCGCCCAGGCGAGCACGTCACGATGCTCGCGGATCCAATCCATCAACTCCATGGCCAAAGATTAGCACGGGTCGAGGTCGGGCGAAATCCGGGCGGCCAAGGGTTGCGGGCGGCCGGGGTGCCGCCGCCCGGTGTTGGGGTCAGGCTTGGGGCTGTTGCGCGCGCTCACGAAGGGCGTGGCGCATGGTCATCAGCTTGTCCTGATCGGCCTTGGCCGCTTCGGCGGCGCGGGCGACGACGGCGCGGGCGGTCGGCGGCAAGGGCTCGATGGCGAGCGCGTCGTGGTACTGCGCCATGACGTGGTTCTCACCCGATTCGGCCTCGCCGATGAGGCTCGCGTCGGAGCCGGCGACGGTGTTCTTCAGGTTCAAAAAAATGCGGTGCGCCGCACCCAGCGTGCTGCCGTCGTCCTCGGGCTTGCCGCCGATGTTGCGGACCTCGGCCTGGAGGTCGGCGGCAAGCCGGCGGCGCTCCAGGGCATGCTGGTTGAAGGCGTGCTTCAGCTCGGGATCGATGGCAGCGTCGGCCGCTTCCTCGTAGCCCTTGGCGCTGTCGAGCGTGGTCGTGATCAGCTCGTTGAGGATGGCGATGTGCTTGTCGGTGGCGAGGGTCATGGGCGTTGCTCCTGCTTTCGGCCGATGGCCGGCCTGATGCGGCAACAACGGAGCCGGCGCCCATTCGTTCCATGGGCGCGGTCAGCGGAGCAGGCGGACCAGCCCGAGCGAAAGCACTTCGAGATAGGTGACGGCGAGCATGACGACGAGGCTGACCAAGAAGAGCGGCAGCATCGCGCGGCTGATGGCGCCGACGCCCACCCTGGCGATGCGGGCGGCGACGAACAGGGTGCCGCCGACCGGTGGTGTGTAGAGGCCGATGGCGAGGTTGCAGGTCATGATGAGGCCGAGGTGGACCGGGTCGACGCCGAACGCCTGGGCGATGGGGATGAACAGGGGGGCGGTGAGGATCAGCGCCGGCAGGGGTTCCAGGAACATGCCGAGCACCAGGAGGATCACGTTCAGGAGCAGCAGGAACACCCACTTGTTGGTGGTGATCTCGGTGATCAGCCGGGTGAGCAGGAGCGGGATTTGCTCGAGCGTGATGATCCAGGCGAGGGCGGCGGTTGCCCCCACCACCAGCATGACCACGGCACTGGTGACGAAGCTGTCGCGGAGGATGGCGGGCACGGCCGAAAGCGGCAGGTCGCGGTAGACGAAGGCGGCGATGACGAAGCCGTAGACCACGGCGACGGCGGCGGCCTCGGTGGGGGTGAAGGTGCCGCTGTAGATGCCGCCCAGGACCACCACCGGCATGAGGAGCGCCGGTGCGCAGGCAACGAAGGTGCGCGCGACGTGGCGGAGGTCGGGCCGCTCGTCGCCCGTGTCCCAGCCCGTGCGGCGCCCGGTCCAGACGCAGACCGCCATCAGGCCGAGGGCGAACAGGACGCCCGGCACGATGCCGGCGATGAACAGGTCGGCGATGGAGACGCCGCCGACGAAGCCGTAGACCAGGAGCGGGATGGAGGGCGGGATGATGACGCCGAGGGTGCCCGAGGAGGCGATCAGGGCGCCGCTGAAGGGCCGCCCGTAGCCGCGCTTGGCCATGCCCGGCACCATCACGGTGCCGATGGCGGCGGTGGCGGCGATGGCCGAGCCCGAGACCGCGCCGAACAACAGGCAGCCGACCACGGTGACGATGCCGAGCCCGCCCGGCATGAAGCCGAAGGCGGCGCGGGCGAAGGCGATCATCCGCTCGCCGACGCCGCCGCGGCTGACCAGCTCGCCCGCGACGATGAAGAGCGGCACGGCGACGAGGTGGAACGGCTCCACGCCGCCGATGAAGGTGATGTAGATGGCCTGGAGCGGGTAGCCGCGACCGAGCAGTTCGCTGGTGGCAACGGCGGTGGCCAAGAGCGCCCAGACCAGCGGCACGCCGACCAGGGCGAGGCCGAGGAAGATGGCGAGGATGAGGGCTGCGGTCACCGCTCAGCCTTCGCGTTCGACGGGCGGGCGGCCGTCGATCAGCGTGCGCACCACGTCGTGCAGGACGAAGACGAGGGTGAGGGCGGCGCCGACCGGCAAGGCGGCGTAGACCCAGCCGACCGGCCAGTAGAGCACGGTCATGACCTGGCGCATGTTGGCCTGGGCGATGATGGTGCCGTACCAGACGAGCTGGAGCAGGATGAGGATGACGACCGCCTGGATCGCCAGCTCCCAAACGACGCGGACGCGGCCGCCGGTAAGGCCCACCAACTCGCCGATGCGCATGTGGATGCGGCGCCGCGCGGCGGCGGCGCCGCCGAGGAAGGTCGCCCAGACCAAAAGGAAGCCCGTCAGCTCGACCACCCAGGCGACGTCGATCCGGAGGATGAAGCGCGAGCAGACGTTGCCGAACATGAGGACGACGATGGCGGCCCCGGCCACCACCAGGGCCGCGTCGATGCCCTGGCCCAACAGGCGCAAGGGCAAGGGCTCGGGTGGCTGGCTCGGGGCCGCCGCCGGTTCGCTCGCGTCCGGCGCCAAGGCCCGTCCTCAGTTCGCGGGCACGGCCTGACGGATGGCTTCGGCCTCCGCCAAGACGGCGTCGACCACGGCATCGCCGTAGACCTCGCGGGCGCGGTCGTAGACCGGGGCCACGGCCTCGCGGAAGGGGGCGATGTCGGGCCAGTGCACGGTGGCGCCCCGGCTCTCCATCTCCTCCAACTGGCTCGCCTCGAGCTGGCGCACGGTCTGGCGGCTGAAGTCGGCGGACTCGAGCGCGGCGCGGGTGATGGCCTCGCGGTCGGCCTCGGAGAGCCGCTGCCAGCGCGTCTCGGCGACGGCGAAGGGCAGCGGGCTGTAGACGTGCTGGGTCATGGTGATGTGCGGCGCCACCTCGTAGAAGCGCTGCGAGTAGATGGTGTCGACCGGGTTCTCCTGGCCGATCACGGTGCCCTGCTGGATGGCGAGGTAGACCTCGGTGACCGGCAGGACGACGGGGCTGAAGCCGATCGATTCCATGATCCAGCGGATCATGTCGTTGGGGAACACGCGCATGTTCTGCCCGGCGGCGTCGGCCGGGCTTGCCAGCGGCATTCTGGTGGTGAAGCTGCGGAAGCCCGCCTCCCAGGTGGCGAGGATGCGCATGCCCTCGGCCGGCAACTGGTCGAACTGTTCGTGCAGCCACTGGCTCTCGTCGTACCACCGCCAGCCCTGCTCGTAGCTGTCGAACAGGAAGGGCATGGCCGTCAGGTTCAGGCTGGTGACGTGGGTGGCATAGGTGCCCGTGCCCGTCACGGTGAAGTCGATGCCGCCGAGCTTGAGCTGCTCGACCGCGCGCGGGTCGTTGGCGAGCTGGCCCGAATGGAAGACCTGCACGTCGTAGCGGCCCTCGGTGTAGTCCCGGACCTTCTCCGCGAACAGTTCAGCCGCCTGCTGGCGGGCGCCGACCGCCGTGTCGGTGTGGCTGAAGCGAAGCACCGTCTGCGCCTCGGCCGTCTGGACCGCGGCCACGACGACGGCCAGCGCCGTCAGCATGCGCCATCCGTTCTCGTGCATGCGCACCTCCCCGTGCTGCCGCCGGCCGGGTCGTGCCGCCCGCCGGTCGTCCGATTTGCGTATACGTCATTTTCCGGAAGGTCAACGAGGTTGGAGCCGTACAGCGGCGTCGACCGGGAGAGTTGATGAGAGTGACCCCGAAAAGTCTTGATCCTGGTCGCGGCAGGTGCTTCGATCGACGTATGCACAAGGAGCCACCTCAGAAGCCCCTTTCGGACCTGGGCGCGCTGCGTTTCGTCGGCAGCGGCCTGGTGCGGCCGGAGTGCGTGCTGGCGCACCGGAGCGGCTGGCTGTTCTGTGCCGACTGGCAGGGGGAGGGTGGCGTTGCCGCCGTGGCGCCGGACGGCTCCGTCCGGCGCATCGTCGCGCGCGACGCGCCGCGGCCGATGCGGCCGAACGGCATCGCCCTCGAGCCGCAGGGCCGGTTTCTTCTGGCCGATCTGGGCGACGAGGCGGGGGGCGTGTTCCGGCTGCATCCGGACGGCGGCATCGAGCCGGTGCTGGCGGCGGTCGACGGCCATGCCCTGCCGCCCACCAACTTCGTCCACCGGGACGGCGAGGGGCGCCTCTACGTGACCGTCAGCACCCGGCTCCGGCCGCGCTCGCTCGGCTGTCGGGCCGACGTCGCCGACGGCTTCGTCGTCCTGGTCGACGCCAAGGGTGCGCGCGTGGTCGCCGACGGGCTCGGCTACACCAACGAGTGCGTCACCTCCCTCTGTGGCGGCTATCTCTACGTCAACGAGACCTTCGCGCGTCGGCTCTCGCGCTTTACGCGCCACGCCGACGGCACGCTCGGCGCGCGCGAGGTGGTGCGGAGCTTCGGCGCCGGCACCTTTCCCGACGGCCTCACGCTCGACCAAGAGGGCGGGCTCTGGATCACCAGCATCGTCAGCAACCGCGTGATCCGCATCGCGCCCGACGGTCGCGACGAGCTGTGGCTGGAGGACGCCGATCCCGATCACGTGGCGTCGTGCGAGGCGGCCTATCTGGCGGGCGAGCTGGGCCGGCCGCATCTGGACCGGGCAACGAGCCACCATCTCCGCAACGTCTCCAGCCTCGCCTTCGGTGGCGAGGACCTGACGACCGCCTATCTCGGCTGCCTGCTGGGCGATCGGGTGGCGTGCTTCGAGAGCCCCATTCCCGGTGCGCCGCCGCCGCACTGGGACGTGCCGCTCGGCCCGCTTTTGGAGCGGCTGTGATGGCGCGGCTGCGGGTCGCCACCCTCGGCTGCGGCTATTTCGCCCAGTTCCACCACGATGCGTGGGCGCGTCTCCCGGAGGTGGACCTGGTGGCGGTCTGCGACCGCGACCCCGCCAAGGCGGCGTCGTTCGCGGAGCGCTTCGGCGCGCCGCTGCACTTCACCGACGCCGCGACCATGCTCGACGCGGTCGGCCCGGACCTCCTGGACGTCGTCACCCCGCCGCCGACGCATCTGGACAGCATCCGCCTCGCCGCGGCGCGGGGCGTCGACGTCGTCTGCCAAAAGGCGTTCTGCCGTTCGCTGGCGGAAGCGGAGGCGGCGGTCGGGGTAGCGGAGGCCGCCGGCATCCGCCTGATCGTGCACGAGAACTTCCGCTTTCAGCCGTGGTACGGCGTGGTCCGCGACTGGCTGGGGGCGGGCCGGCTCGGCGACGTCTATCAGGCGGCCTTCCGCCTCCGGCCGGGCGACGGCCAGGGGCCCGGCGCCTATCTCGACCGCCAGCCCTATTTCCAGACCATGGAGCGCTTTCTGGTTCACGAGACGGCGATCCACTTCGTCGACGTGTTCCGCTTCCTGTTCGGCGAGGTGACGGCGGTCACGGCGCGGCTCAGGCGGCTCAATCCGGCGATCAAGGGCGAGGATGCGGGGATCGTGCTGTTCGAGCACGCGGCAGGCGCGCACACGCTCTTCGACGGCAATCGCTTGGTCGACCATGCGGCCGCGAACTGCCGTCGAACCATGGGCGAGCTGCTGGTCGAGGGGGCGGCCGGCGTGCTGCGGCTCGATGGCGAAGGCCGACTTTGGCACCGGGCACTCGGCAGCGTCGCCGAGACGCCGGTCGCGTTCGAGAGCCCCGAGACCGGCTTCGGCGGCGACAGCGTGCTCCGGTTGCAGCGCCACGTCGTGGCCCATCTGCGGGACGGTGCTGCGGTGGCCAACACCGGCCGCGAGTATCTGCGGAACCTGCGGGTGGAGGCGGCGATCTACGAGGCGGCGGCGACCGGCCAGCGGCTGACGCTCGACGTCGGAGCGAGCCCTTGAACCTCGTGGCCAGCCCGAACGAACCCGTCGATCGCGAGAGCCGCACCGAGCAGGCCTATCGCGAACTCCGGCGGCGCATCCTCGACAACGAGCTGCCGGCGGGCACCTCGATGCTGGAGCAGGAACTGGCGGAGCTGCTCGGCATGAGCCGCACGCCCGTGCGCGAGGCACTGATCCTGCTCGCCAAGGAAGGGCTGGTCGAGGTGCGGCCGCGTCAGGGCATGCGCGTGCTGCCGGTGAGCCCCGACGACATGGAGAACATCTACCAAGTGCTGACCGCCCTCGAGGCCGAGGCCGCCGGCGACATCGCCCGCCGCGGTCTGCCGAAGCGGCGGCTGAAGGCGCTGCGCGACGCCGTGCAGGCGATGGACGAAGCGTTGGACAAGGACGACCTCCTCGCCTGGGCCGCGGCCGACAACGAGTTCCATCGGCTGCTGATGGACGCCTCGCGCAACGAGCGGCTCAGGGCGCTGGTCCATCAGTTCTGGGACCAGGGTCATCGCGTGCGGATGCTGACGCTCCGGCTCCGGCCCAAGCCCGTCATGTCCAACCGCGACCACCTCGCGCTGGTCGAGGCGATCGAACGGCGCGACGCCGAGGCCGCGCGTTCGATCCATCGCGAGCACCGCATCCAGGCCGGCCAGATGCTGGTGGGCCTCTTACGTCAGCGCCGGCTGGTCGAACTCTGAGGCCAGGGCGCCATGAACCGAACCACCTTCAGGGAGAGAAACCCATGACGATCGACTTCAGGCACTTCGGCGTTGCCGCGGTGACCGCGGCGGGGCTGGGCTTCGCCGCCTTGGGTGCGGCCCACGCGGCCAATCTCGGCCACTTGGCGCCGACGGGCGATCCGCGCCACGAGGTGCTGGTACGCTTCGCCGAGCGCGTGGCGGAGGGGACGGACGGCGCGGTCACCATGGAGGTCTTCCCGAACTCCACGCTCGGCAGCGAGCGCGAGATGTTCGAGCAGGCCCAGGCCGGCATCACCGAGTTCGCGCTCGTCGGCTCCATCGTCGCCAACTTCTACCCGGCGTGGTCGATCATCGACATGCCGTTCATGTGGGAGGACAGCGAACACCTCACCGCCTTCGTCGACAGCGAGTTCGCCGAGGTCTGGAAGGAGGACATGGCGGAGACGCTCGGCATCGAGATGCTGGCCTTCTTCGAGCGCAACCCGCGTATCCTGACCTCGGCGACGCGGCCGGTGCGTTCCGTCGACGACCTGCGCGGGATGAAGGTGCGCGTGCCCAACATCGACGTCTACATGGACACGTGGCGCGCCTTCGGTGTGGAGCCCGTGCCGATGCCGGCGGCCGACTTCTACATGGGGCTCCGGCTCGGCACCATCGACGCCATGGAGAACCCGGTGGAAGTCATGTACCACTGGAACATCTACGAGGTGTCGAACTATCTGACGCCCACCGAGCACATGCGCTCCGGCTTCTTCCTCATCGCCAGCAAGGCGTACATGGACGGCCTGTCGCCCGAGCATCAGGCGGTCGTGCGCGAGGCCGCGGCACTCGCTCAGGCGGAGATGGCCGAGGCCAATGCCGAGGGTGCGGCGACGCTCTTCGAGGAACTGGAGGCAGCGGGCATGACGATCGTGCGCGACGTCGACGTGGAGAGCTTCCGCGCGCGCTCGGAGCCCGTGCACGAGGCCTACATGGACCAGTTCGGGCGCGAGGCCTACGACGTCGCCCGCGGGCTGGCCAACCGTTGACCGACGCTTTCGCAACGCGGCCGGGGCGGGCCTGAGCCCATGCGCAGGTTCGCCCGCTGGCTGGTGATCGCCAGCTTCTCGGTGATGGTCACGGCGGCCATCGCCCAGGTGATCAGCCGCTACGTGTTCGCCCACCCCCTCGGCTGGACCGAGGAGGTGGCGCGGCTGATGCTCGTCTGGTGGGCTTTCGTCGGCGCCGGGCTGCTCGCGTTCGACCGCAAGCTGCTCGCGATCGACGCGGTCCTGTTGCCGCTCGGCGCGCGGCAGGCCCACGGCCTGCTCGCGTTGGGGCAGGGGCTTTGCGCGGTGACCGCCGGCTACCTCGCCTGGCTGGGCTTCCGCCTCGTCCGGCTGGCCGGCACGCAGTCCATCTCGGGGCTCGATATCCCCTATTACTGGCTCTACCTGAGCCTGCCCGCCGGTCTCCTGCTGGCGACCGTCGCCTTCGCGTGGCGCACCCAGCACCACGCCCGCCGGGCGCTCGATCCGGCGAGTCCGCACCCGGTCGGCAGCGTGACCGCCGGCGAGACGGTGTGAGCCGGCGATGATCTATTTCGTCCTCCTGCTCGTGCTCTTTCTCGCCGCCGTGCCGATCGGCATGGGGCTCGCGGCGACGGGGCTCGGCTATCTGCTCGTCAGCGAGCGCTTCGATCCGCTGATCGCGGCGCAGCGCATCGCCACCGGCATCGACAACTTCGCACTGACGGCGATCCCGTTCTTCCTGTTCGCGGCCGAGCTGATGAACCGGACGGGCATCACCGACCGCATCTTCCACCTCGCCAACTGCCTTCTGGGCCGCGTTCCGGGCGGGCTGGGCTACGTCAACATCTCGGCGAGCATGATGTTCGCCTCGATGTCGGGCTCGGCGGTCGCCGATGCCGTGGGCCTCGGCCGGATCGAGATCCGGGCGATGACCCAGGCGGGCTACGACCGGCCGTTCTCCGCCGCCGTCACCGCCGCCTCCACCACCATCGCCCCGATCATCCCGCCCTCGATCTCGCTGGTCATCTTCGGCGTCACCGCCGGCGCCTCGATCGGCGGCCTCTTCCTCGGCGGCCTCGTCCCGGGCCTCTTGATGGGCCTCTTGATGATGGTCGTGGTCTACGTCATCAGCCGCCGGCGCGGCTATGGCGCCGGCAGGCGGGCGACCGGGCGGGAGACGCTCTGCGCCGCCGCCGGCGCCTTTTTGCCCTTGATGACCCCCGTCATCATCGTCGGCGGCATCTGGTCGGGCATCTTCACGCCGACCGAGGCGGGGGCGGTCGCGGTCCTCTATGCGCTGGTCCTCGGTATCGCGGTCTACCGCACCATCGACCTCTCGAACCTCGCCGACGTGATCTACGAGAGCGCTTTGGCTTCGGCCAACATCCTCTTCATCATCGCCGTGTCGGCGCTGATCGCGTGGCTGCTCACGGTCGAGCAGATCCCGATGCGGGCGGCGATCTTCATCGTCGACCTCTCACCGCACCCGATCGTGTTCCTGCTGCTGCTCAACGTCGTGCTGCTCGTCATCGGCTGCTTCATGGCGGCGGCACCGGCGATCATCATGCTGGTGCCGATCATCCTGCCGGCGGCGACCGCCATGGGCATCGACCCGATCCACCTCGGCGTGGTCATGGTCCTCAACTTGATGATCGGGTTGATCACGCCGCCCGTGGGTCTTTGCCTGTTCGCCGTGGCGGAGGTGGCGAACATTTCGCCGCTCGCCCTCTTCCGGGCTCTTCTGCCGTTCTTCCTGCCGCTGATCGGCACGCTGCTGGCGATCACCACGATGCCGGAGATCGTCCTCTTCCTGCCACGCCTCTTGGGCTACGCGTCCTGACGGAGACACCTGCATGACCACCTACGAGATCGCCGTATTTCCCGGTGACGGCATCGGCGGCGAGGTGATGGCGACGGCCGAGGCCGCGCTCGAGGCGCTGGCGAAGCGCCACGGCCTGAAGCTCGACCTCGTCCACCACGACGCTGGCGCCGCCTACTACCGGGAGACCGGCCGCGACATGGCGGCCGACGCCCTGGACGTGATCGGCCGCTCGCAGGCGATCCTCTTGGGTGCGATGGGCCTGCCCGACGTGCGCTATCCCGACGGTACCGAGATCGCGCCGCATCTGAAGATGCGCACCGCCTTCGGCCTCTATGCCGGTGTGCGGCCCGTCCGCCACTACCCCAACACGCCGAGCCCGCTCCGGGCGCCGGAGGCGGAAGAACTGGACTTCGTGGTCCTGCGCGAGTCGACGCAAGGACTGTTCGCGTCCAGGGGGCAGGGCTGCCTCGTCGACGACCTGGTTGCCACCGAGACCCTGGTCATCACCCGGCCGACCTCGGAGAAGCTGTTCGACTTCGCCTTCCGCCTCGCCCGGCGCCGGCGGGAGAAAGGTCGCGGCAAGGGGCGCGTCACCTGCGTCGACAAGTCCAACGTGTTCGTCTCGATGGCCTTCTTCCGCCGCATCTTCGACGAGCGGGCGAAGGCGTTTCCCGACCTTACGGCCGACCACGCCTACGTCGATGCCGCGGCTCTCGACCTCGTGCGCAAGCCCTGGACCTTCGACGTCATGGTCATGGAGAACATGTTCGCGGACATCCTCTCCGACCTCGGCGGCGGGCTGGTCGGCGGCATGGGCATGGCACCCTGCGCCGAGATCGGTGACGAACACGCGCTGTTCCAACCCGCGCACGGCACCGCCCCCGACATCGCCGGCCAGGGCATCGCCAATCCGACGGCCATGCTCGTCTCCACGGCGATGATGCTCGACTGGCTCGGCGAGCGGCACGGCGACCAGACGCTGGTCGAGGCGGGCGACGCGCTGGACGAGGCCGTCCATCGGGCCTACGCCGACGGCGCCATCCTGCCGCGCGAACTCGGCGGCCAGAGCAACTGCGCGGAGGTCACCCGTGCCGTGCTGGAACGCTTGAGCGACGGTTGAGAGCAGGGGCTTCTGGCCCACCTGCACCGCGCCCATCGTCAGGGCTGGGCGGGCAGGAGCAAGGCTGCGTGCAGGTGGAGCAGGGCCTCCAGGGGGGCGGTCCAGAGCGGGGCGTAGCTGCCGGCCGCCACCGCCTGCCACAGCACGGCGGCGGTCGCCGCGACCAGGGTCAGATAGGCGAGGGCGCGGAGCGCGGCCACCGCGACCTCGGGTCCACGCGTCGGCGGGTGGAGCGACAACTGGCGGTCGAGCCCCTGCCAGACGGCGCCGAGCAGGAACCGCTCGTAGACCGCGAACGCGATCAGATGCGCGCCCAGCACCGCCATCCAGGCCGCCGCCTGATAGACGGCGGCGAGCGTCCAGCCCGGCTCGCCGATCCAGGCGGTGAAGGTTGTCGGCACGTCGTCGAGCAGCCGCGCCCAGACCGCTTCGAAGCCCGGCACGATCGCCTGCCACGTGTCGCGGGCGGCAACGAACAGGGCAAGCACGAGCAGTGTCAGGCCGAGGGAGAGGAGAAAGCGCAGCCAGACCCGGAGCGGCCGCCAGATTGGCTTGGCGGCGGGGGGCGTCGGCAGCCAGTCGAGCGCCGGGGTCTCGCGCAGCCACGCCACCAACGGGTCGACGAAACCGGCTGGGTTCTGCCAATAGGCGTTGTGGTCGCCGAGGGGGCTCAAGAGGTTGACGATGCGCAGCGTCGGCGGCCCGTGGTCGGTGTGCCAGCGGACGTCCGGCTTCTCGCGGCGGTAGGGGTGGGTCGCGAGCAGCGGTCCCGCCGGCACGAAGTCCATGGTGGCGTAGACGTCGAGCCAGCGGGGCTGCCGCCGGAGCAGGGCGTTGAGCCGCGGCGCGAGGTTCCGGTCGACCCGGGCGTCGCGGTCGAAGGCGGTCGAGGCCGCCCAGGAAGCGGCGACCACCAGCCCGAAAACGAAGGTCCAACCGAGGCCGGCGAGTTGGTTCGGGGTCGTGTCCCCCGCCAGCGCGCGTTGCACGTCGCCGACGATGACACCGAGCGCCGCGAGCGAGACGAGGGCGAACAGCCACAACAGCGAGAAGAACCAGGGCGTCGGCGTCGGCGTATCGGGCGCGCCCGCCAGTTCCTCCAGCTTGCGGATGCCGGCGCCGTAGGTGACGAGCGGCGGCGGTGCCGGGTGGGCCTCCAGCATGTCGAGGCTCACCGCCGCCCCTTGCGAGTGCGCGACCACCACGACGCGGTCGGCCACCACCCGCTCGAGGTCGCGGGCGACGCGATCGGCCAGCGCACGGCGCAGCACGGGATCGCCCGCGAAGACGAAGCTGTCGCCGAGCTGCTCGGCGACGATGGCGAACACGCGGTCGAGAAAGCCCCGGAACGCGGGGATCGGTACCAGCCACAAGAGGGCGAGGACGAGGCCCGCGAGCTGGAACGGCAGCACGACGAGGAACAGCGCCACCACGCCCAGCACGACCGACAGGGCCTTCTCGACGTCGCCGCCGGGCGACAGGTGCGGCTGCCACCATTGCCAGCGACGCGGCAGGTTGACCAAGTGGCGGAAGACCAGCCAGCCGCCCGAGCCCAGCACCCAGCGCAGCACGCCGAAGAAACCGGGCGGGTCGAACGCGTCGGCCCAGAAGCTCTCCACCAGCAGGATGCGGCGGGTCGACCGGGGGCCGCGCAGGACGAGCACCGCCTCGGCCGGCCGCTGGGCGTCCTTCAGCCGCGCCCGCTCCACCTCGACGCGCACGCCGTCGCCGCGCGCCCGCAGCCAATCCAAGAGCGCGTTGGCGATCGGGGCGAGCGTGTCGCCCTGACGCTGGCGGCCGATGCCGTGGACGAGGAGGAGGCCCAGATCGGCCCTTGCCAACGCCCTCTCCGCTGCTGCGCCCCGCTGGTCGGGGGCGGGTCGACGCTTCGGTAGCGTAGCCGAGGCCGTCGTCGAAGCGGGACGTTCGGTCACGATGCGTTGACGTTGGCGGTGCCGCTGGTATGAGAAAGGTGACACTTTCGCATATCGTGGCCGAACGCCCCGCACCCCGTTCCGACCAGGAAAGGACGACCATGCTTCGTGGAGCCCCTCTCGCCACGGCGGCGGCCATCGCCGCCCTCGGCCTCGGCGCGCCGGTGGCTGCGACCGCCGAGGGAACGCTGGTGCTGTTCGCCAATGGCGAGGACTTGGCGACCGAGGGCTTCGTCGGCGCCAAGCGCACCCGCGACGGCTGGGAACTGCGCTTCGCGCACGTCTACGTCACCGTGACGGACGTCGCCGCCCATCAGGCGAGCGTGCCCTACGCCGCCGCCGCTGGCGGCGAGATCGTGGCCGACGTCACGGTGACGCTGCCCGGCACCTTCACCGTGGACCTGGTCGCGGGCGGCGACGACGACCGCGTCCTGATCGGCGAGGTCGCGGCCCCTGCCGGTCACTACGACGCCATCTCGTGGCGCATGGTGCCGGCGACCGAGGGCCCGGCCGCAGGCTATTCGCTGGCGTTCGTCGGCACGGCGGAGCGCGCCGGCGAGCGCGTGGACTTCGTGCTGGCGAGCGACGAGACCAGCGCCTACCGCTGCGGCGAGTTCGTCGGCGACGAGCGCAAGGGCTTCGTTGCCGATGGCGGGTCGGCCGACGTCGAGTTGACCTTCCACCTCGACCACGTCTTCGGTCGGGCCGACAAGGCGGCGGACGACGCGTTGAACGTGGACGCCCTCGGCTTCGACGCCTTCGCCGCCGGCGGCGAGCAGGCGCTCGTGCTTGCCGGCCTCCACGTCGGTCACACCGGCGAGGGGCATTGCGATGTGGTTTGGGAGTAGGCCCGGCGCGGCGGTCGCGCTCGCCTCGGCGGCCGTGCTCGGCTTCGCCGCGCCGGCATGGCCGCATGCAGCACTGGTCGAACTGGCGCCGGCCGAGGGTGTCGCCGTGCAGGCCCGCTACGACGACGGCACGGCGATGGCCGGTGCGCAGATCGTCGTGTTCGCCCCGGACGACCCGCAGCGGCCGTGGCTGACGGGTCGAGCCGACGACGAGGGCTGGTTCCGCTTCGTGCCGGCGCCCGACCTCGCCGGCCGCTGGACCGTTCAGGCGCGCCAGGCGGGCCACGGGGCGATGGCCCACGTCGAGCTGGGGGGTGAGGGCGCAGCTTCGGTCTGGACCGCACCCGCCGGCGGCGGCCTCAGCACGGCCCAGCGCGCGCTGGTGGCGGGGTCGGTGGTGTGGGGTCTGATCGGCACGGGCCTGGTCTTCCACCGGCGACAGGCAGGCTGATGCACGTGCCGGACGGACTCCTGCCGCCCGCCGTGGTCCTCGGCGGCTACGTCGCCGCCGCTGGCGTCACGGCCCTGTGCCTCGAACGGATCGGCCGGCGCCCGGACCCGCGCCGCGACGTGCCGAAGGCGGCGATGCTGACCGCCGCCTTCTTCGTCGCCTCCTTGATCCAGCTACCGCTACCGCCGACCAGCGCGCATCTGATGCTGAACGGCCTGCTCGGCATCGTGCTCGGCTGGTTCGCCTTTCCCGCCATCGTCGTCGGCCTCGCGCTCCAGGCGATCGGCTTCGGTCACGGCGGCATCACCACGCTCGGCGTCAACGCGCTGATCCTGGGCGTGCCGGCGCTCGCCGCCTTCGCGCTGTTCGGCCTCGTGCGCGGTCGCGCCGTGGCGCTGGAGGCGACCGCCGGCTTCCTCGTCGGCGCCGGGGCCATGGCGTTCGCCGTTCTGATCTTCGCCCTCGTCGTGGTCGGCCACCTGCCCGCCCACGTCGACCCGGAGCTGGAGCGCCAAGCCGTCCGGCTCTTTGCGCTCGCGCATGTGCCCTTGATGGTCGTCGAGGGCATCGTCGTGGCGCTCGCCATCGTCTTTCTGCGCCGCGTCAGCCCGGCCCTCTTGGCGGGGCGTTGACCGTGCGTGCCGCCGCGCTGCCCGCGGCCGCCGTGCGCCCGCCGCTCGTCGACCGCCTGGACCCCCGCTGCCGCGTCGTCGCCGCCTTCGCCGTGGCGCTGGCCTTCGCGGCCGCAACGCGGCTGCCCACGGTTCTGCCGATGGCGCTGCTCACTTTGGCGCTGATTGCGGCCTCGGGTCTGGGACCGGCGGTGCTCTGGCGTCGCCTGCGCTGGCCGGGCCTGTTCGTCGGCCTCCTGGTGGCGCTGTTGCCCTTCACGGCGGGCGAGACGGTGACGGCCCGGCTCGGCCCTGTGGCGCTCTATGGCGAGGGGCTGGCGGCGGCGGTGCTGATTGCCGGCCGTTTCGTCTGCATCGTCGCGTCGGCGGCGGCGCTCTTCGCGAGCCTGCCCCTGCACGTGGTCGTCCGCGCGCTCCGCGCGCTCGCGGTGCCGTGGCTCCTCACCGACTTGGCGCTGTTGGTCGTCCGCTATCTGGAGGAGGTGCGGCAGGACCTCGCCCGCATGCGCCTCGCCATGCAGTTGCGCGGCCACGGCGCCGGACGTCGCCGTTGGTCGACCCTGGGCGCGCATGCCGGCCTGCTCGCCAGTCTGCTGCTGCGCAGCTACGAGCGGGCCGACCGGGTCTATCTCGCGATGCGCGCGCGGGGCTATGGTGCCGTGGCCGAAGCCCGGCACGGCTTTCGTGCCGGCCCCATCGATCGGATCGTCATGCCTGCGCTCGCCTGCCTGCTCCTCGCCCTCGTCGCGGTCGACCGGGCTTGGTAGACGCCGCCCCGACGCTCGTCGTCGAGGGGCTCGGCTTCGGCTACGCCGATGCCCCCGACGTGCTGGTCGACGTCTCGTTCGCGGTCGAACGGGGGGAACGCGTCGGCCTCGTCGGTCCCAACGGTGCGGGCAAGAGCAGCCTCTTTCTCGCCATCGCCGGCGTGCTGCGGCTGGATGCGGGCCATGTCCGGTTGCTCGGCCGCGCGGTCGAGCCGGGCCGCTTCGATCCGCGCGTCGCCCTCGTCTTCCAGCAGGCCGAGGACCAGCTCTTCTGCCCCACGGTCGAGGAGGACGTCGCCTTCGGCGCCCGCAACCGGGGCCTGGAGGGAACGGCGCTCGCGGCCCGCGTCGAGGAAGCGCTCGCCATCGTCGGCCTGGAACACTTGGCCAAGCGCCCGGTTCATCACCTCTCCGGCGGCGAGAAGCGGCTCGCGTGCATCGCCGGCGCGCTCGCCATGCAGCCCGACCTCGTGCTCTACGACGAACCCAGCGCGAGCCTGGATCTCCGCAACCGCCGCCGGCTGATCGGTCTGCTCCGCACGGCGGCGCCGACGGTGCTGGTGGCCGCGCACGACCTGGAGCTGATCCTCGAGGTGTGCGACCGCGTGCTCTTGCTCGACCGGGGCCGACTGGTGGCCGACGGGCCGGCCAGGGCGGTGCTCGGCGACGCCGATCTCATGGCTGCGCACGGCCAGGAGGTGCCGCACTCCTTGATCCCGCACGGTGGATTGGCGCACGTTCACCGCTACGGACGCGCCTCCGGCTGAGGCGTCCCAACGGAACCTTGCGCGAATCCTCGCGTTTTGCTCTCGACAACCCCGAGGAGACCAGCCGTGGCCAGCAAGAACGACGACACCAGCCCGACCGAGGCCGACCTCCGCGCGCAGATCGACGTGCTGCGCAAGGATTTGGAGAAGTTGACCGAGCAACTCGTCCAGGCCGGCGGCGCGCAGGTGCATCGGCTCGCCGACGACGCCCGCAAGGCCGGAACCCGGGTGATCGACGAGACCCGGGCGCACGTGGCGAGTGCGCGGGCCCACGGCGAGGAGCAGATCGAGGGCGCCGAGGACTGGATCCGCCGCAACCCGATCCTAGCGGTGGGCTGTGCGCTCGGCGCCGGGTTCTTGCTGGCGCATCTGCGCGGCAAGTCCTGAGCGAGGCCGGTGCTCGGCGACCTCCTGCACCGCGCGCGCCTGCAAGCGGTGGCGGCGGTGCTGCTTTTGGCGGCGTTCGGCCTCTTGGTCGCGGCGCTCGTCATCGCCCTCGTGCCGACCCTCGGACTGGCCGGTGCCGTGGCGCTGGTGGGCATTCTGTTGGCGCTCGCCGGCTTCGGCCTGCTCGCCGCCGCCCGCCAGCCATCGCCTCCGCCACCGCCCAAGGCCGCCTCCGACCCACCGCCCGAGAACCCCTGGATCCCCGTCGTCGCCCACGCCGCGGCGGTCCTCATGGTCACCCTGACCAACCGGCGGCGGTAAGGATCACCGATGGTGGCCGCGTTCGTCAGTTGGGGCGTCGGATGGCGCGTGTTGGGCTGAAGCGCTTCAAAGCGCATCGAGCTTGGGCTTCACGATCTCGTTGACAGCCTGTGGGTTGGCTTTGCCGCCGGTGGCTTTCATGACTTGGCCGGTGAACCAGCCGATGACCTTGGGATTCTTCTTGTAGGTCTCGACCTGACCGGGGTTGTCGGCGATAAGCCGGTCGATGATGGGTTCGATGGCGGCGAGGTCGGTAACCTGCTTCAGGCCGCGTTCCTCGACGATCTTGGCCGGGTCGTCGCCCGTCTCGAACATCAGCGCGAACACGTCCTTGGCGAGCCGGCCGGAGAGGGTGCCGTCGGCCATGAGGTCGAGGAGTTGGCCGAGTTGGGGGGCGGCGACCGGGCTGCGGTCGATGCCGAGGCCGGCCTTGTTCAGAAGGCCGAACAGTTCGGTGATGCACCAGTTGGCCGCCTGCTTGGCGTCGCGGCCCTTGGCCACCGCCTCGAAATAGTCGCCGGTCGCCCGCTCCTGGACCAGCACGCCAGCATCATAGGGCGACAGGCCGTACTCGTTGACGAACCGCGCCTTCTTGTCGTCCGGCAGTTCCGGCAAGTCGGCGCGGATGTGCTCGATCCGCGCCTCATCGAGTTCCACGGGCAACAGGTCGGGGTCGGGGAAGTAGCGATAGTCGTGCGCCTCCTCCTTCGAGCGCATCGACCGCGTCTCGCCCTTGGCGGCGTCGAACAGACGCGTTTCCTGGTCGACCGTGCCGCCATTCTCGTAGAGCTCGATCTGCCGCTTCGCCTCGTACTCGATCGCCCGCGCGACGAAGCGCATGGAGTTCACGTTCTTGACCTCGCAGCGGGTGCGAAGGCCCTCCTCGCCCACCTTGCGGACGGAGACGTTGGCGTCGCAGCGGAGCGAGCCTTCCTCCATGTTGCCGTCGCAGGTGCCGAGATAGCGCAGGATCGAGCGCAGCTTGCGCATGTAGAGCACGGCTTCGTCGGGCGAGCGGATGTCCGGCTCGGAGACGATCTCCATGAGGGCCACGCCCGAGCGGTTGAGGTCGATCAGGCTGGCGCCGGCGCTCGCCTCGTGCAGCGACTTGCCGGCGTCCTGCTCGAGGTGCAGCCGAGTGATGCCGACCGCCTTGGTCGAGCCGTCGGGAAAGTCGATCAGCAGTTCTCCCTCGCCGACGATGGGGTGCTGGTACTGGCTGATCTGGTAGCCCTGCGGCAGGTCCGGGTAGAAGTAGTTCTTCCGCTCGAACACCGAGACCGGATTGATCCTGGCCTTGAGGCCGAGCCCGGTCTTCACCGCCTGGTCGACGCAGTGGGCGTTCACCACCGGCAGCATGCCGGGCATGCCGGCGTCGATCGGCGAGACCTGGGTGTTCGGCTCGGCACCATAGGCGGTGGCCGCCCCCGAGAAGAGCTTGGCCTCGGAGGTCACCTGCGCGTGCACCTCCAGACCGCAGACGATCTCCCACTCACCGGTGTTGCCTTGAATGGTGTAGTCCATCACGTCCCTCTGGTCCGCCCGTCCTCGACGATGGCAGGGGGCTTTGGGCCCCCTGCACCCCCGACTGCCGGCCCTTGGCCGTCAGAACTAGAGTATTTGGGAGGCACGGGGGGCCAAAAGCCCCCCGCTTCTTCCGCTTTCGTCACGCCGCCTCCAGCCCGTAGGGCCGGACGGCGAAGCCCGCGGCCCGCTCCAGCGCCGCGGCACCCGCCAGCACCGTCGCCTCGTCCCAAGGCCGGCCGATGAGTTGTAGGCCGAGCGGCAGGCCCCCGTCGCCGAGCCCGCCCGGCACGCTCATCGCCGGCAGCCCGGCAAGGCTGGAGGGCACGGTGAAGACGTCGTTGAGGTACATCGCGACGGGGTCGTCCATCTTCTCGCCTTCGCGAAACGCGGCGGACGGCGCCGTCGGCGTCAGGATCAGGTCGACCGTCTCGAACGCCTTGGCGAAGTCGTCGACGATCAGCCGCCGCACCTTCTGCGCCTTCAGGTAATAGGCGTCGTAATAGCCGGCGGAGAGCACGTAGGTGCCGATCAGGATGCGCCGTTGCACCTCGGCGCCGAAGCCGGCGCCGCGCGTCTTCTCGTAGGTCTCGGCGAGGGTCTTGCCCGGCACGCGCAGGCCGTAGCGCATGCCGTCGTAGCGGGCGAGGTTGGACGAAGCCTCGGCCGGAGCGATGATGTAGTAGGTCGGCAGCGCATACTTGGTGTGCGGCAGGCTGACGTCGACCACCTCGCAGCCCGCGTCCTTCAGCCAGTCGATCCCCCGCTGCCAGACCGCATCGATCTCCTTCGACATGCCGTCCAGCCGGTATTCCCTCGGGATGCCGACCTTGAGGCCCTTCACCGGCTGGCGGCAGGCGGCTTCGAGGTCCGGCACCGGCAGATCGGCGCTGGTCGAATCGTTCGGATCGAAGCCCGCCATGGCTTGAAGCATGACGGCGCAGTCGGCGACCGTGCGCGCCATGGCCCCCGCCTGATCGAGCGACGAGGCGAAGGCGACGATGCCGAAGCGCGAGCAGCGCCCGTAGGTCGGCTTGATGCCGCAGATGCCGGTGAAGGCCGCGGGCTGGCGGATCGAGCCGCCGGTGTCGGTGCCGGTCGCGGCGACGCACAAGCGCCCGGCCACCGCCGCCGCCGAGCCGCCGGAGCTGCCGCCCGGCACCAGGGGCGCCTCGTTGCCGCCGGCCCTGGTCCACGGATTGGCGACGCTACCGTGGTGGGAGGTGACGTTGGACGAGCCCATGGCGAACTCGTCGAGATTGGTCTTGCCGAGACAGACGGCCCCCGCCGCCCACAAGCGCCGGCTCACCGTGCTCTCGTAAGGCGGGGTGAAGCCGCCCAGGATGTGCGAACCCGCCGTGGTCTCGACACCCTCGGTGCAGAAGAGGTCCTTCATGCCGATCGGCAGGCCCTCCATCGGCCCCGCCTCGCCGGCTTGGAGCCGTGCGTCCGACGCCTCGGCCATGGCGAGCGCCTTCTCCGGCGTTTCGGTGATGTAGGCGTTCCAGGCGCGGAACTGCGCCATCGCGTCGAGATAGGCCCGCGTCAGCTCGACCGCGCTGAACTCGCGCGCCCGGAGTCCCGCCCGCGCCTCGGTGAGCGAACGCTCGACCAGTTCCGCCATTACTCGACCACCTTCGGCACCACGTAGCATCCGGCCTCGGCGGCGGGTGCGTTGGCCAGCACGTCGTCGCGCCGGCCACCGTCGGTCACCACGTCGTCGCGCATCCGGGACGGGATCGGCATCACCGAGCGCAGGGGCTCGACGTCGTCCGTGTCCACCTCGCCCAACTGCTCGATCCAGCCGAGGATGTTCGACAGCTCGGTGGCAAGGCCGGGCAGGCGGTCGGCTGCGACCTCGATCCGCGCCAAGTGCGCGATGCGCGCGACCGTGGCTTCGTCGAGCGACATGGTGGCTCCTCGTCGAATGATGCGATGCGGGAAGCTACACGCGCCGGCCGCCGCGAACAACTGGTCCGGCTGGCGTCGAGGCGCAGGCCGCAGCGTTCCGGGGGGCAACGGCCTCGGCACCTTGGCAGCGCCTTGCCTTTCGTGGCACCAGGACGCATGCCCCTTTGCTCCGACCCCGAGGCCTTCGCCCGCGCCCTGCCGCCCAAGGGCTCGATCTTGGCGCTCGACCTCTCCAAGCGCCGCATCGGCCTTGCCGGGACGGACGTCGAGCGAAGGCTGGTGACGCCGTTGACGACCTTGGTGCGCAAGCGCTTCGCCCATGACGTCGAACGGCTCTCCAAGCTCGTCCGCGACCGCGAGGCGGTGGGGTTGGTCGTGGGTCTGCCGCTGACGGCCGACGGCCGGTTCGGGCCGCGGGCGCAGGCCGCGAAGGAAACCGCGAAGGCGATCGATCGGCACCTCGGCCTGCCTCTTTGGCTCCAGGACGAGCGCTACTCGACGGTGGAGGCCCGAGACCGCGGCGGCGACGACGCGGTGGCCGCGGCGGTCATTCTGGAGGACGTCCTGCGCGCGCTCGACGCATCGGGGTTGCGAACGGGCGGGGAAGGCGCATCTAGAGGCGCGGGATCAACCGCACCCACCGGATAGATGACCCTCCTGCGCACGGCAGCCGTCCTCACCATGGTCCTCGTCGTCTCCGCCTGTTCCGCCCTGGTCGCTGCCCAGCGCAACGACACGGGCCGGCTCGCCGCGTTTCCGACCGAGGATTGGCCGACCGAGCGCCCGGTCACCATCCGCTGGAACGAGTTCCAGGTTCCCTTCGTCGAGGCGGAGACGGACGAGGATCTGGCCTTCGCTCTCGGCGTCGTCCATCACCACCTGCGGGCGGCGCAGATGCGGCTGATGAAGCAGATCAGCCAAGGCCGCGTCGCCGAGATGGCCGGCCCGCCCGTGCGCGGCGTCGACGAGGCACTGCGCATCCTCGACTTCGGCTACGCCGCCCCCGCCGTGGTCGAGGCTTGGCCCGACGAGACCCGCCGCTTCGTCCAGGCGTTCGTCGACGGCCTCAACTGGCACCAAGAACAGAGCGCCCGCCCGCCGGAGATGGGCCTCTTGGGCCTCGCGCCCGAGCCCTGGACGGCGGAGGACCTCGTCACCATCGGGCGGCTCGCCGGGACCGACGTGAACTGGCTCTTCTTCTTCTCCGCCCTGCGCTCCAGGCTCGAGCCCAACTGGCCGGAGACGTGGCAGCGCATCAAGCTCGCGGGCCTCGGCCCGGAGGACGCCGAGATGGAGGGCGTGACCGACGTCGAGACCTTGGCGAGCCTGCTGGCCGCGACCACCAAGGCCGGCAGCAACTCGCTCGCCATCGCCCCCTCCCGCTCGAGGACCGGTGCGGCGCTGATCGCCAACGACCCGCATCTGGGGCTGAATCTGCCGAATCTGTGGCTGCTCGCGGGCGTCAAGTCGCCCTCCTACCACGCCGTCGGCATGATGATCCCGGGGCTGCCGTTCATGGGCCTCGGCCGGAACCAGCACGTCGCCTGGGGCGGCACCAACGCGCGCGCGCTGTCCTCCGACCTCGTCGACGTCGCCGGCAATGGCGACATCGAGAGCGAGCGCGTCACGCTGCGGACCCGCTGGTGGTTCGACAAGGACATCGTCCGCCGCCGCTCGCCCGAGGGACCGATCCTTTCCGACAGCGCGTTCATCGCCGCGCGGCCGGGCGAGGAACTGGCGCTGCGTTGGGTCGGCCACGAGCCCACCGACGAGATCACGGCCTTCCTTCGCGCGATGCGCGCGACCGACGCCCGGAGCTTCCGCGACGCCTTCGAGACCTACGGCGTCAGCGCGCAGAACATGCTGGTGGCCGACACGCAGGGCTCGATCGGCATGGTCATGGCGGCGCAACTGCCGCAGCGCGGCCAGCGTCCGGCGGACGACTTCGTGCTGCGCGGGCGGAGCGACTGGAACGGCTTCGACACGGCCCTCACCATGGACTGGCTGGTCGACCCGGCGGCGGGCTTCATCGCGTCGGCCAACGACCGGCCGGACTACATCGGCCGCCCCGCCGGTTACTTCTTCAGCCCCAAGGACCGCGTCCACCGCATGGCGACCTTGGTCGAGGCGCGCGGCACCCTCGGCGTCGAGGACCTGTTCGCGATCCAACTGGACGTGGTCTCCGAGCCCGCCGCCGTCATGGCCCACGGCCTCGTCGAGCGCGCCGACGCCCTGCACCTCATGCACCCGCTGCTCGACGACCTGCGCACGTGGGACGGCAACTACGCCATCGACGCCAAGGCGCCCGTGGTGTTCGAAACCCTGCTCTACCACCTGACGCGAGAACTCTACGCCGGCGCCAACGGGGAGGTCAGCCGCGAGCTGACCTCGTGGTCCAACCTCCAGCTCTTCCTGCTCGCCGATGTCGACGCCCACCCGCTCGAGCGGCGGCTGGACGTGCTGCAGAAGGCACTGCAGAGCGCCGCGCGCGACGCCGACCGCTACGCCGACTGGGGCGAGATGCACCGCATTCGCGTCGGCCACGTGCTCGGCAACGTGCCGGTGATCGGCACCTTCTTCCGCATCGCCGACCTGCCGTCGGCGGGCTCGCGCGAGACGCTGATGAAGCGCAGCCACAACCTGGAGAACAGCCGCCACCGCGCCACCTTCGGCGCCCAGTCCCGCCACGTCTCCGACCTCGCCGACCCGGACGCCAACTGGTTCGTCCTGTTCGGCGGCCAGGACGGCTGGCTCGGCTCGTCCAACTTCGCGGACCAGGTGGACCTCTGGAAGAGCGGCAGCTACCTCCAGCTCCCGCTGACCCCTGCCAAGGTCGAAGAGGCCTTCCCCCGCGTGATGCGGACCACCACGATAGGGCGATGACCCGCCGCGTCGACCCTACGCCGCTCGTCCGTCCCCTCGCGCGCAGGCGCATTCGAAAGCTGTGGTCGGCCGATCCGGTCGAAACACAACGTCGCACGCTGCTCCGCCTCGTCCGCACCGCCAAGGACACCCGCTTCGGCCGGGACCATGGCTTCGCCGCCCTCGACGGCGTCGAGGCGTTTCGGCGGGCCGTGCCGCTCCGCGACTACGACGACTTCTGGCAGGCCTACTGGAAACCGGGGTTTCCGGTCCTCGAGAACGCCACCTGGCCCGGCCGCATCCCCTTCTTTTGCCTCACCTCGGGCACCACCTCCGGCAAGACCAAGTACATCCCGCTCACCCACGAAACGCTCCGCCAGAACCAGCGGGCGGCGCTCGACATGGTGGCCGCGCACCTCGTCCACGAGCCGACGAGCCGCTTCTTCGGCGGCCGCTCCTTCGTCCTCGGCGGCTCGACGGCCTTGGAGGAACTCGCCCCCGGCGTCTGGTCGGGCGACCTCTCCGGCATCGCCGCCAAGACGCAGCGCGTCTGGATGCACCCCTTCACCTTCCCGCCGGTCGATCTCGCCCTCGAGGCCGACTGGGACAAGAAGCTGGAGATGATGGTGCAGGCCCTACCCGGCCAGACCGTCACCTGCCTCTCCGGTGTGCCCTCCTGGGTGCTGATCCTGTTCGACCGGCTGGACGAGGTCTACGACCGCTGGCCGCTCGCCGACCTCGAGGTCTACGTCCACGGCGGCGTGGCCTACGGCCCCTACGCCAAGCGTTGCGCGCCCTATCTGGAGCGCTCGGGCGCCACCACCCGCGAGGTCTACCCCGCCAGCGAGGCCTTCCTCGCCTTCGCCGACCGCGGCCCCGACGACGGCCTGCTCCTGTCCTACGACACCGGCATCTTCTACGAGTTCGTGCCGATGGCCGAGTACGGCAGCGAGAACCCCACGCGCCACTGGCTCGGCACCGTCGAGCCGGAGGTCGACTACGCCGTGGTGCTGACCGGCCCCTCCGGCATCTGGAGCTACGTCCTCGGCGATACCGTCGCCTTCACCGAAACCCGCCCGCCGCGCCTGCGGGTCACCGGCCGCACCGCCTACCAGCTCTCCGCCTTCGGCGAGCACCTCATCCCCGCCGAGATCGACGCTGCCATCATCGGCTCGGTCGAGGACGCCGGCGCGTCCGTCGCCGAATACGTCATCGGCCCCGTCCTGCCGGACGGCAAGGGCGCGGTCGGCCACCACCTCGTCTTCGTCGAACCCGCGAACGGCGCGGCCCTCGACGCCCAGGCCCTCGCCCGCGCCATCGACCGGCGCCTCGCCGACCTCAACGACGACTACGCCACCCACCGCGCCGGCGACGTCGGCATGGGGCCGCCCGAAGTCGTCCTCCTGCGCCCCGGTAGCTGCGCCGACTGGATGCGCACCCAAGGCCACCTCGGCGGCCAGCACAAGGTGCCGCGCGTCATCGCCGACGCGGAACGGTTTGCCAAGGCACGGGAAGGGTTGGCCAGGGCAGGGGGGCCTTGATGGGCCACCCTGGACCCCCC
>JBJHBG010000058.1:0-17009 GCA_050485385.1 Geminicoccaceae bacterium
GTCCCCGGTCGGGGCTGAGCGGCCGCGTCAGGCGACTGCCGCGTCGACCGCTTCGCCGAGGCGCTCGACGATGGTGTCCATGTCGGCGTCGGTGGCAATGAACGGCGGGGCGATCATGACGTGGTCGCCGTTCAGGCCGTCGATGGTGCCGCCCATCGGGTAGACCATGAGGCCGCGCGCCATCGCCTCGGCCTTGACCTTGGCGTTGACCTTGCGGGCCGGCGCGAAAGGCTGCTTGGTTGCCCGGTCGGCGACCAGTTCGATGCCGCGGAAGAGCGCCCGGCCCCGGATGTCGCCGACGTGGTGGTGGTTGCCCAAGCGTTCCAGGAGGCCCGCCTCCAGCCGTGCGCCCAGGACGCGCACCCGCTCCAGCAGGCCCTCCTCGGCGATGGTCTCCTGCACGGCGAGGGCCGCAGCACAGGCGACGGCGTGGCCGATATAGGTGTGGCCGTGCTGGAAGAAGCCGGAGCCGTCACGGATCGCATCGGCGATCGCCTTTTGCACGAGCACGCCGCCGATCGGTTGATAGCCCGCGCCCAGACCCTTGGCGATGCAGACGAGGTCGGGCACCACGCCCTCCTGCTCCGAGGCGTAGAGCGTGCCCGTCCGGCCCATGCCGCACATCACCTCGTCGAGCACCAGCAGGCAGCCATAGCGGTCGAGCACCTGCTTGATCGCCTGGAAATAGCCGGGCAGCGCCGGCACGGCTCCCATGGTGGCGCCGACCACCGGCTCGGCGACGAAGCCGATGACGGTGTCGGGGCCGAGCCGCCGGATGGTTGCATCCAACTCGTCGGCGAGGCGCTGGACGAAGCCCTGGTCGGTCTCGCCCGCGCGCTGCTCGCGATAGGGGTAGCAGGGGCTGACGTGCTCGACGTCGATCAGCACCGGCTCGAACTGGGCGCGGCGCCACGCATTGCCGCCGACGGCGAGCGCGCCCAGCGTGTTGCCGTGATAGGACTGGCGGCGGGCGATGAACTTGCCGCGCGCCGGCTGGCCGATCTCGAGGAAGTACTGCCGGCCCATCTTCAAGGCGGCTTCGACCGCCTCGGAGCCGCCGGAGGTGAAGAAGACCTTGTCCATGCCGGCCGGTGCGTCGGCGATCAGCCGGTCGGCCAGCCGCTCCATCACCTCGGTGGTGAAGAAGCCCGTGTGCGCGTAGGCGATCCGGTCCACCTGCGTCTTGATCGCCTCGCGCACCTTGGGGTGGCTGTGGCCGAGGCAGGAGACGGCCGCACCGCAGGACGCGTCGAGATAGCGCTTGCCGGCCGCGTCCTCCACGTAGATGCCGTCGCCGCGCACGGCGACGGGGTAGTCGGCCTTAAGATGGCGGTGGAGGACGTGGCTCATGACGGCGCTCCGATTCTCGTCGATCCCACCCACTCTAGGCACGATGCCGCCATGGCACCAATGGCCGAAAGGCGAAAGCCGCGGGAGAGCCGGCCTCGGGCGAGATCGTCGACTGGGTGGCGGGCCACCTCGACCGGCAGGCCTCGCCGACGCTTCGTCCGCCGGGTCGGCGATCGCGGCCCGGCGCTCGACCGACCGCTAGGTCGGCGCCAGCTTCAGCTCGCGGGCCTCGGCGGCGATGGCTGCCTGCTGGCGACGGGCGGCGGCGTGGCGGGCGGCCTCCTCGCGGCGGCGGACGACCTCGTAGGCGACCGCACCCAGCACGGTGAGGGCGATCAGGATGACGCCGATGGCGTTGACCGCGGGCGTGAGGCCGAGCCGTACGCGCGTGGCGATGTTCAGCGTCATCGTCTCCTGGATCCCGATGACGAACAGGGTCGTGTTGTAGTTCTCGAAGCTCTGCAGGAAGGCGATCAGCGCCGCCGAGAGGAGGGCCGGGCGCATGTAGGGCAGAAGGATGCGCCAAACGACGTAGCCGTGGCTGGCACCGAGGTCCAATGCGGCTTCCTGCAGGGTGAAGTCGAAGCGCTCGAGCCGGGCCAGGAAGAGCAGCATGCAATAGGCGGCGATGAAGGTGGTCTGGGCGATGACCGTCAAGAACAGGCCGCCGCCGACGCCGAAGCGGTCCTGCCAGAAGATCAGGGTGGAGATGCCGAGGATCACGCCGGGGGTGAGGATCGGCGAGATCATCACGCCGTAGACGAAGGACTTGGCGCGGCCCTGGAAGCTGGCGATGAAGAGCGCGCCGGCAAGGCCGATGGGTACGGCGAGGGCGATGACGCCGAGACCGATGAGGATCGAGTTCCAGATGGCTTGGCCCATCCGCGTGTCCTGGAACAGGCCCACCTCGCGACCGCGGCTGTCGAAGCCGTAGAACCACTCGAGGGTGAAGCCGTGCCAGGGATATGCGGTGGGAAAGCGGCTGTCGTTGAACGCGGCCACCACCATGAAGACCAGCGGCGCGAAGAGGTACACGAAGAAAACGACGAGATAAGCGCCGAGGGCGAGGTTCAGGATGCGCCGGCTGCTCATTTGGCGATGTCCCTGAGCCCGACCTTGAAGACGCGCATCGCCAGGAAGATGAACAGGACGCACAGCAGCAGCAGAGCGAAGGCGTAGGCGGCGCCGCGGTTCCAGTCGCCGCCGTCGAAGAACCAGGAGTAGATGACTTGGGTGAACCAGCGGGCACCGGTGCCACCGGGCAGGGCCTGCATGATCTGCGGCACGGCCACGGTGCCGGCCGCCAGCATGAAGACCATGATGCAGCCAACCGCGATGCCGGGCTTGGCGTGAGGGATGACGATGCGCGTGTGGATCTTCCACCAGGGCGCGCCGAGGTCGCGCGCCGCCTCGATCTGGTTGCGGTCGAGGCTTTCGATGGCGTTGTAGAGCGGGAACACCATGAAGAGGATGTAGGCGTAGACCATGCCGAGCATGACCGCGCCGACGCCGCCGAAATTGACCGGCGCGTCGGTGAGGCCAAGGCCCATCAGCGCCTGGTTCAGGATGCCGTTTCGGGAGAGGATCAGGAACCACGAGAAGGTGCGGAGGATCTCGTTGATCCAGAAGGGGATGACGAGGCCGACGACGAGGATGGCCGCGGTGCCGCCCCGCGCCACCTGGGCGAGGTAGTAGGCGATCGGATAGCAGACGGCGAGCGCCAGCGCCGTCACCACCGCCGACGACCAGACCGTCTGCGCGAAGATCGAGCGGTGCAGGTCGTTGAACCAGAGCGTCTGGTAGTTGGCGAGGGTATAGACGTCCTCCGGCCCGCCGCGCAGCGCGGGCGGCAGACTGGGCCGGAACGACATGTCGACCAGCACGAGCTGCGGCAGCACGACCATGACGGCGATCCAGAGCAGGGTCGTCGCCAGCACGAAGGCGCCGACGACCGGCCCCAGCCGGCGGAATACCTCAGTCACGAACGACGCTGCCGGTGGGCAGCACGACCGCGGCGTCCGGCGAGAAGCCGAACGTCACCGGCGCGTCGGGTGCGAGTTGCGGCTCGTCGCCGTGGTTGGTGAGGTGGACCACCGCCTCGCGCGTCCCGCCGTGGTCGACGAAGAGGTTGACGAACGGCCCCTCGAAGTCGAGCCGCACGAGGCGACCCTCAACCGCGTTGGCGGCGGCGCCGTCGGCGAGCAGGCGGCAGCGCTCCGGCCGGGCGAACAGCATCGCCCGGCTGCCTTGGGCCAGGGCTCGAGGGTTGCGCCCGCGCAGCGTGCCGACGGCGGTCTCGACCTCGGCCATGCCGTCGGCGGTGCGCAGGATGGTGCCGGGAAAGACGTTGCTCTCGCCGACGAAGGTGGCAACGAAGGCCGTCTCCGGCCGGTCGTAGACGTCCTCGGGCGTGCCCACCTGCTCCAGCACGCCCTGGCTCATCACGGCGACGCGGTCGGACATGGTGAGCGCCTCGCCCTGGTCGTGGGTGATGTAGACGAAGGTGACGCCGGTGCGCTTTTGGATGGCGCGCAACTCGGCGCGCATGTGCTGGCGGAGCTTGAGGTCGAGCGCCGACAGCGGCTCGTCGAGCAGCAGCACCGAGGGCTCGACCGCCAGTGCCCGGGCGATGGCGACGCGCTGGCGCTGGCCGCCGGAAAGCTCGCTCACCAGCTTGTCGCCCTGCGCGTCGAGGGCGACCAGCGCCAACAGCTCGTCGGCGCGGCGCCGGCGGTCGGCCTTGGCGACGCCCCGCACCTCCAGGCCGAAGGCCACGTTCTCCCACACCTTCATCAAGGGGAAGAGCGCGAGGTTCTGGAAGATCAGCGCGGTCGGGCGACGGTTCGGGCCGATTCCGGCCATGTCCTTGCCGCCGATCAGGATGCGGCCCGCGGTGGGGGCGTTGAAGCCCGAGATCATGCGGAGGATGGTGGTCTTGCCGCAGCCGGAGGGGCCGAGGAAGGAGAAGAACTCTCCCGCCTCGATGCGGAGGCTCGCCTCGCGCACGGCGACGAAGTCGCCGAACGCCATGCTCACCCCCTCCAGGCTGACGGCCTGACCCTGCATCGGTCCCGCGCGCTCAGGCGGAGAGGAACCGGTCGCGGAACTCGTTGCGGGCGATGGCGAACCAGGGCGGCTCCGGCGGGTACCACCACAGCCGCTCGATGGCGTCGTCCGGATAGGCGGCGGCGAAATTGGCGGCGTACTCGTCGCCGGCCAGCTCCGCAGCGCCCTGCGTCACCGAGTTGTAGCCCGACAGCCGCACGTGGATCGCCGCGTGCTCGGGTTGATAGTACCAGTTCATCCACTCGTAGGCGGCGTCGACGTTCGCGGCCCCGACCGGGATGCCGATCGAGTCCATCCAGGTCATCGCCCCTTCCTTGGGCGCCAGATAGGTGTAGCGGCCACCGGAATCGCTGCGCATCCGCATCGCCGGGCCGTCCCAGGTCTGGCCGATGACCGCCCCGTTCTGCAGGAACGCGGCCTCGGTCTCCTGCGCGTTGGTCCAGAACTGGACGATCCAGGGCTTGTGCTCGATGGCGAAGGCGAGGATGCGCTCGTAGACCTCGCGCATGCGGGCTTCGTCCTCGTAGGTCTCGCGCATCCGGCCCGACGGCAACTCGCCGATGGAATCGAGGTAGAGCCCCATGCCGAGCATGCCGGAGTGGGCGCGCACGGTGACGAGGCCGCGGGTCTCGGGCATCCACAAGGAGCCGAAGCCGAGTTCGCCGTAGACCGGGTCGATGGCGTCGCTGTCGATCAGCAGCCCCTCGGTGCCCCAGTTGAAGGGCGTGGTGTAGCGCACGCCGTTCTGCACGGTGCCGAGCTCGCGGCTCTGCTCCCAGATCGAGGGGATGATGCCGTCGGAGTTGATGCGGCTCTCGTCGAGCGGCTGCAGCAGCTCCTGTTCCACCCAGGAGGGCGTGTAGCCGACCGACGGCATGACCACGTCGAAGCCCGTGCCGCGGGCGGCGCGCAGCCGGTTCAGTACCTCGTCGTTGGAGCCGTAGGTGGCGAGGTTGACCCGGATGCCGGTGGCGCCGGTGAAGCTCTCGATCATCTCCGGATAGACGTAGTCGGACCACGTATAGAGGTTCAACTCGCCCGACGAGGACAGGGCGCGGGAGCTGACGATCGCGGGAGCGGCGACGGCGGTCGAGGCGAGCGCTGCCGTCTTCAGCGCCCGGCGGCGGGTGAAGGTCGGGGATCGGCGGGTCATGGTCGTCCTCTCGATCATTGCGGCGCTTGGGCGGCGCCGACGCCAAACTGACGATCGGACCGTGGCGCTACACGAGCCGGATGACAAGTCCGTGACGAGCGTAGGGCGGTCCTCGCGGGCTTGGCGTCCAGGTTGCGTGTGCTATGTGGGAAGCAGCAAACGCAGCCGGCCTCGCCGTCGGCGGCCTCAGGGAGGAAGAAGACGATGACGCAGAACAGGCGTGGTGCGGTGCTGGCCGGCGTGTGCGCCGTGGCGCTGGTCGCTTTCGCCGGGACGGCCTCTGCCCAGCAGGTGCGGCTGATGACCGGACCGCAGGGCGGTGCGTGGTATCCGCTCGGCGGGGCCATCCAGAGCGTGATGGAGCAGAAGGGCAGTGCCACCGTGCAGGTGCTGCCTGGCGCCGGCATCGCCAACGTCAAGGCGCTACAGGCCGGCCGCGCCGATCTCGGCTTCGGCAACTCGGTCTCGACCGTCGAGGGCGTGCAGGGCCGCGGCGAGTTCGAGGGCGAAGCGGCCACCAACGTCTGCAACGTGGCGACGCTTTACCCGCAGTACTTCCAGATCGTCGCCGTCGGCGGTGGTCCGACCACCGTCGAGGAGCTGCGCGGCACCTCGCTCGCGATCCAGCCTCGCGGCAACACCGGCGAGGCGATCACCGCCGACCTGCTCCGGGCCTACGACATGAGCTACGACGACATGCGCCGGACCAATTTCGGCAGCTACACCGACAGCGTGGCGCTGATGAAGGACGGCAACGCCGACGTCTTCACCCTCGGCACCACGGTGCCGTCCGGCGCGGTCATGGACCTCGCCTCCGCCCGCAGCATCACGGTCATCCCGGTCGATGACGAAGGGCTGGCCAAGATGCAGGAGATCAACCCGGGCTATCAGCGGATCATGATCGCTGCCGGATCCTATCCGGGTCAGGACGCGGACGTGCCGACCATCGGCTACGCCACGCACCTCATCGCGCGCTGCGATCTGGACGAGCAGATCGTGTTCGACCTCTTGGAGGCGATGCTGGAGAATATCGACCAGTTCGCGTCGATCGCCAGCGCCATGCGCGGCCTCACGCCCGAGGAGATGGCGATGGAGACCGGCGTGCCCCTGCACGCGGGCGCCGAGCGCTTCTTCGCGCAGCACGGCGTGATGTGATCGGACGGCCGGCGCCCGGCGCGGGTCCATGGCCATCACCACGCCGGACGCGCCGGCCGTAGCCGCGCCCAACCGCCTGATCGGCTGGGCGATCACCGCCATCGGCCTGTCGATGGCGGTGTACCACCTCTACACCGCCTATTTCGGCCCGCCCGACACCATGGCGTTCCGGGCGACCCATCTCGGCTTCGCCATGGTGCTCGGCTTCTTGATGCTGCCGGCGCGCAAGGGCCAGCCGGCCGACAGCCCCAGCGCCTTCACGCTGCTGTTGACGCTGGGCGCCTTCGTGGTCTGCGCCTATCCCGCACTCTCCACGCCCTACATCTACAGCCGCATGATGTACGTGGATGCGCTGCGCCCCGTCGACTGGGTGCTCGGCGTGATGATGGTCCTGCTGCTGCTGGAAGCGACCCGCCGGGCCGTCGGTCTGGCGCTGCCAATCACCGCCGCCGTCTTCATCGTCTACGCCATGTTCGGCGTGAACGTGGAGTGGGAGGTGCTGATGGAGCAGATCTACATCTCCACCGAAGGCATCTTCGGCATCCCGACCAGCGTGTCGGCGACGTACGTCATGCTGTTCATCCTGTTCGGTGCCCTCGTCGAGCGAACCGGCACCGGCAAGCTGTTCATGGACTTCGCCTTGAGCCTTGCCGGGCCCACCGCCGGCGGCCCGGCCAAGGTGGCGGTGGTGACTTCGGGCCTGTTCGGCACGGTCTCGGGCTCGGCGGTGGCCAACGTGATGACCACCGGCGCGTTCACCATCCCCTTGATGAAGCGCATCGGCTACCGCCCGGCCTTCGCCGGCTCGGTCGAGGCGGTCGCCTCCACCGGCGGGCAGATCATGCCACCGATCATGGGGGCTGCCGCCTTCATCATGGCCGAATTCCTGGGCGTCTCCTACCTCACCGTCGCGACCTACGCGCTCTTGCCGGCGCTTCTCTTCTACCTCGCCGTCTTCATGACGGTACATCTGGAGGCGAAGAAGACCGGCCTCGTCGGCATGCCCCGCTCGGAGTGCCCGCGACTGGTCGAGGTGCTGGTCACGCGCGGCCATCTGTTCCTGCCGCTGATCATCATCATCACCGTGCTGCTCCGGGGGTACTCGGCACCGTTCGCCGCCCTCTGCGGCATCGCTTCCGCGGTGCCGGTAGCGCTCCTGCGGCACGAGACGCGCCAGCACGTCAACCTCTCGATGATCGTCGACGCGCTCGTCACCGGTGCCCGCAACACCGTCACCGTGGCGCTCGCCTGCGGCTGCGCCGGCATCGTCATCGGCGTCATCACCCTGACCGGCCTCGGCCTCGACTTCACCGGCTGGGTCATCGCCGCCGCCCGCGACACGCTGGTTCCGGCGCTGTTGTTGACCATGTGCGCCGGCATCATCCTCGGCATGGGCATGCCTACGGCGCCCGCCTACATCGTTCAGGTGGCGCTCTTGGTGCCGGCGCTGGTCAAGCTCGGGGTGATGGTCGAAGCCGCACACATGTTCGTCTTCTACTTCGCCATTCTCTCGGCGATCACGCCGCCGGTGGCACTCGCGGTCTATGCCGCCAACGGCATCAGTCGCGGGGGGCTGTGGGACAGCGGCATCGAGGCCCTCAGGCTCGGGGCCACGGGCTACATCATCCCGTTCATGTTCGTCTTCGGCCCGGCGCTGTTGATGATCGGCAGCCCCGGCGCCATCCTCGGCGTCGCCACCACGGCGACCATCGGCGTGATCTGTCTGTCCGCCGGCCTCGCGGGCTACGCCTTCGGCACCCTCGCGGCCTGGCGACGCCTCCTGTTCGTCGGCGCGGCGTTTGCGCTGATCAACCCGATGCTGATGACCGACATCATCGGCGCCACCTGCATCACCCTTGCACTGCTGCCCGACCTGTTGGCGCTCCGGGCGCGGACGTCGAACGCCGGCCGCGACGGCTGACCGCGCCCAGCCAATTGCGGGAACCTTTGCTTCGGGGCATCGTTCGCGTGGTATCAACGCCGAGAAGGAGAGACCGATGTCGACCACGATCCGCACCGACGATGGCACCCGCCGCAAGGTCATGCTGGCGCTGACGCTGATCGCGATCCTGGCGCTGACCGCATGCAATACGTTCCGCGGCGTGGGGCGCGACGTCGAGGCCGCCGGCCGCGGCATCGAGGGTGCCGCCGACACCACCAGCGAGGCGATCGACGACGCGGTGGATTGATCCTGTCGGTCTCGCACGACGGCGCGCCTCGACATGGCCGGTGATCTCGCCGGTCTTTTGGTGGTCGCCGTCGAGCAGGCCGTCGCCGCACCCTACTGCACGGCTCGCTTGGCCGACGCGGGGGCGCGCGTCATCAAGGTCGAGCGGCCGGAGGGCGACTTCGCGCGCCGCTACGATCGCGACGTGCGCGGCGAAAGCGCCTACTTCGTTTGGCTCAATCGAGGCAAGCAGTCGGTGCGGCTCGACCTGCAAACCCAAGCGGATCGTGACCTGTTGGCGCGGATGGTCGCCCGCGCCGACGTGCTCGTGCAGAACCTGAAGCCGGGGGTCATGGCGCGCTTCGGCTTCGCTTCGACCGCTCTGCGCGCCCGCCACCCGCGGCTGATCACCTGCGACATCACGGGCTACGGCAGCGAGGGGCCGCTCGCCCACCTCAAGGCCTACGATCTGCTGGTCCAGGCGGAGAGCGGCCTCGCCGGCGTCACCGGTAATCCGGCCGGCCCGGCCCGGGTCGGCGTGTCGGTCGGCGACATCGTCTGCGGCGCCAATGCCTACGCTGCCATCCTCCAGGCGCTCCTGGCGCGCGAGCGCAGTGGCGAAGGACGCAGTATCGAGGCGTCGCTGTTCCACGGCCTCGCCGAGTGGATGAACGTGCCGGACCTCCAGCACCGCTATGGCGGGCGGGAGGCGCTGCTGCCGGGCCTGCACCACCCGACCATCGCGCCTTACGGCGCTTATGCCTGCGGCTGTGGCGCTGCTGTCCTGTTCGCCATCCAGAACGAGGCCGAATGGCAGCGGTTCTGCACCCTGGTGCTGGAGGATGCGCCCCTCGTCGACGATCCGCGCTTCCACGACAACCCGGCACGGGTCGCCAACCGTGCGGCGCTCGATGCGCGGATCCTCGCCCGCTTCGGCCGCGCGCCGCGCGCCGCCATGGTGCAGCGGCTGGAGGAGGCCGGCATCGCCTACGCCCGGCTGTCGTCGCTCGACGACCTCGCCAGCCACCCCCAACGTCGCGACGTCACGGTCACGACGCCCGTGGGCGAGGTGCGCCTCATGGCCCCCGGCGCCGCCGTCGTCGGCGAGGACCTCGCGCTCGGTCCGGTGCCGGCGCTCGGGGAGCACGACCGGCCGATCCGCGACGAGTTCGCCTGACGCACCGTGCATCCGCTGGCCGTCGCCCTACGTACGGGTGACGAAGGAGAGCGCCGATGCCCGATGCCTTGCCGACGGCAACACAGGACTGGACACCGTTCGAGGCGCCCGGCGTGCGGCCGTTGCCGGGGCCGTTGACCAAGGCCGAGCTGCTCGCGGCCATGCGCACCAACGTGCTGCGCATCTACGGTCGCGACGCCTACCGGCAGCTGACCTTCACCGCGCCCTTCTTCGGCCAGCGCTCGATCTTCACCAGCGACCCCGACGGCATTCGCCGCGTCCTGGTCGACAACGCCGACGCCTACACCCGCACCTCGCCCACCTTCCGCATCCTGCGGCCGATGCTGGGCAACGGCCTGTTCCTCAGCGAAGGCGAGGACTGGAGATTCCAGCGCCGCACCCTGGCCCCGGCGTTCACCCCCCGGGCCATGGCCATCGTCGCGCGGGTGACCGCCGCGACCCTCGACGTCGAACTGCGGCGGCTGATGGCCGAGGCGGTGGGCCCGCACGATCTCATGCCGATGGTGCAGCGGATCGCCCTCGAGGTGGCCGGACGGGCGATGTTCTCGACCGCGATGGACCGGCGCGGGCCGCGGCTGCGCGAACGGTTCGAGAGCTATGGCCGCGCGCTCGGCCGGCCCTTCCCGTCCGATCTGCTGCTGCCGGCCGGCGTGCCCGGCCCGGCCGACTTGGCGCGCCGCCTCAGCGGCCGACGGTGGCTCGACGTGGTGCGGGCGATGGTCGAGCAGCGCCAGCGGCTGCCGCATCGGGAGGGCGAGGCGCGCGATCTGTTCGACCTGATGGTCGAGGCGCGCGATCCGGAGAGCGGCCGGGGCTTCACCGCCGAGGAGCTGCGCGATCAGTTCGCCACCTTCGTCATCGCCGGCCACGAGACCACGGCGCTGACGCTGCTCTGGGCGTTCGTGATGCTGGCGCGCAGCCCCGGCCTGCAGGAGGCACTGGCGGCGGAGGCGAGGGGGGTGGCCCTCGACGCGCCGTCTGCGCCGGCGGCCGTCGAACGCCTGCTCCTTGCCCGCGCCGTCGTCCAGGAGACGTTGCGCCTGTTTCCGCCCGCCTTCCTGATCGTCCGCCAAGCCAAGCGAGTGGACGAGGTGGGCGGTCACGCCGTGGCACCCGGCGACGTGGTCTCGATGGCGCCCTATGTCCTGCATCGCCACGAGGCGCATTGGGAGCGGCCGACCGTTTTCGATCCGCGCCGCTTCCTGCCCGGCGCACCGTCGCCGGCCCGCTTCACCTACCTGCCGTTCGGCGCCGGTCCGCGCGTCTGCATCGGCGCACAGTTCGCGCTGACGGAGGCCGCCTTGGTGGTCGCCCGCGTCTGCCGCGACGTGCGGCTGCGCATCGTCGACGACGTCGCCGTCGAGCCGGTCGCCGTGGTCACCACCTATCCCGACCCGATCCCAGCCTTTCACGTCGAACGGCGCTGAGCCAGGGGGCCAAAGCCCCCCGTTCCTTCCGATGCGTCAGCGCTGCGCTACCCAGTCTTCGATCGGCATCCAGCCGTGCCGCCATTGCCGGCCGTCGATGGCGAGCGCGAAGAGGTTGCCGCCGCCGGCAGGTTGGTCGTGGCGGCGGTCGATCGGCCAGCCGGCGTAGTGACACATGAGGAGGGTGCCGACGGCGCCGTGCCCGACGAACAGCACGTCGCCTTCGCCCGGTGCGGCGAGCACGGTCTCGGCCTCGCGAACGATGCGGGCCTGGGCGTCGGCCGCCCGCTCCCACCCGGCGACGCTTTCCTCCGGCCGGGCGAAGAAGGCGTCGGCCATGGCCTCGAACCGTTCCGGCGGCAGGAACCCCGTCGCCGACCGGTCGTTCTCGTGCATCGCCTCGCGCACCTCGACCCGGAGGCCGAGCGCGTGCGCCAGGATCGCCGCCGTCTCCGTGGCCTTGGTCTCGCCGCTGGCCACGATCCGGCGGGTGCCGTCGAGACGGCCGGCGCACGCCAACGCCTCGACCCGGCGCCGGCCCTCGTCGTTCAACGACCAACGAGGCACCGGCACCGCCGGGTCGATCCGCACCTGGGGATGCGTTAGATAGCGGGCAACCCGCACGCCCGTCTTCAGAACGCGCGCGCCTCCATGCCGTCGACGTAGCGCTTCAGGTACTGCTCGACGAAGTCGTAGTCGACGAAGCGCTTGTAGGCGTCGGCGAGGCGCTGCGTGATCGGCCCCCAGACTTGACCCTCGGGGCCGATGTCGACGCCGTTCACCTTCACCGCCGGGCAGATGCAGAGCGAGGTGGAGGTGATGAAGATCTCGTCGGCGTTGTAGGCGTCGTAGAGGTCGATGTCGGTCTCGATCAGCTCGACACCCTCGTCCCCGGCAAGGTCGATGGCGGTCTGCCGGCTGACGCCGGGCAGGACGAACTTGTCGCGCGGGGTGCGGATGACGCCGTCCTTGATGACGAAGATGTTGGAGCCGAGGCCCTCGGCGAGGTTGCCGTTGACGTCGAGCAGGATCGCCCAAGCCTCGGGGTCGATGCTCTGCACTTCCTGATCGGCGACGATCAGGTTGAGGTAGTTGTGGGTCTTGGCGCGGGGCGTGAGCGAGTCCGGCGGCACCCGGCGGTGCGCCGGCACCATCACCTTGATGCCGGACTTGAACAGCTTGGCCCGCTGCACCAGCGGCAGGGGCGCGCATTCGAGCACGACGTTGGGGCCGTGGTAGTCGAGGTTGTCGCCGGGCACGTTCTTCACACCGCGGCTGATCCGCTGGCCGACCCAGAAATCGTCCTCGGGGCCGAGCAGGTGGCGGTTGCGCTCGAACACTTCCTCGGTCAGCTCGCACATCTTGGCGGGACCGAAGCCCGGGTCGATGCGCAGATACTTGAGCGAGCGGTAGAGCCGATCGACGTGCTCCTTCACCTTGAACAGGCGATGGTTGAAGGTTCGGGTCATGTCGAAACAGCCGTCGCCGTAGACCCAGCTCGAATCGCGGAACGGAATACGTACCTCCCGTTCCGGCACGAACTCACCATTGAACCATGCGACGCGTTCGTTGGCCAAGTCGGCCATGTTGCCCTCCCTTCGTTGCGACCGACCGACGATATCGGGACCGGCGCCGGAGGGCTAGGCCGTCGCTGGAGACGGCGACTGTCGCAGATGCATGGCTGGAACCCGGCTCACGCCGTGGCGCGGCGAACCGGGGATGCTGCGCCCGGCAGCGCGAAGCGCACCGCACGTTCGCGGAACAGGGGGCCGTCGGCGCTGCCGGGCACGACGCGGCAGGCGGGCGCGAAGCCGAGCCAGTGGCGGAACGCGGAAAGGCAGTGACGCATGTCGATCTCCCTGCTGTCAGGGAGGTACATACACGAGACAAAAAAAGAACAAAACAGGAAAATCTCTCAGTCCGCGGCCACCGACTGCGTAGGCTCCCGGCGCATCCACACCGCCGTGTCGTGAAACGCGGCGCCCTTGGCGGGCAGAGCGGGATCGGCACTGATCAGCCGGTTGATACCCATGCCCTCGACGAAGGCGGCGTTGGGCCAGATGCTTTCGACCGTGAGCGTGCCCGGCTGGCCGCCGTGGCGGCGCTCGGCGTGCAGCAGGACCGAGCCCAGCCGGTTGCCGATGCGCACGAGGTCGCCGTCGGCGATGTCATGGACGTCCGCGTCCACGGGATGGAGGAGGAGCGTCGGCCGCCGCATCTTGGCGCGGCCGGTCGGCATTTCGGTGAAGCTGGTGTTGAGAAACTCCCGGGCCGGCCCGGCGACGAGGCGGAAGGGATAGTGTTCAGAGCGCTCGTCGATGACGGCGCAGTGGTCGGGAAACTCGGGCAGCGCCGCTGCGTCGGCGCCGAGGCTCGCCCAGTCCGGCTTGAAGCGGAACTTGCCCGACGGCGTCGGAAACCCGTCGAGGAAGTGGGCCGTCCGGAAGTCCGGCACGAGATCGTGGCCTTCGTTCGCCACCAGGGTATCGAACTCCGGCAGTTCGGAGGCCCGGAGCACCGCCCCCACCAGGTCGCGGGCGGAAAGCTCGAATCCCGGATGCTCGGCGCCGACACGGCGCGCTACCTCCTGGATCACCCAGTGGTTCTCCCGCGTCTCGCCCGGTGCGTCGAAGCGCTTGGGGCTGATCTGGAGGATGGTGTGTCCCGAGGCGCGGTAGATGTCGTCATGCTCGAGGAACATGGTCGCCGGCAGGACGAGGTCGGCGAGCCGTGCCGTGTCGGTCAGGAACTGCTCGTGCACGGCGACGAACAGGTCCTCGCGCTTCAGCCCGGCATGGACGCGATCCAACTCCGGCGCGACGCAGGCCGGGTTGACGTTCTGGACCAGCATCGCCTGCACCGGCGGGCCGCCGTAGAGGGCCTCGGCATCGCCGGTCAGGACGCGGCCGATGGCCGACATGTCGAGCATGCGCACGGCAGGATCGCGCACGTCGCTGCCGTCGATCAGCCGGGTATCGAGCCGAAAGAGGTCGCCCTGGTTGTAGAGGGCACCGCCGCCTTCCACCTGCCACGCACCGGTGACGGCCGGCAGACAGGAGGCCGCGTGCATGTTCACGGCGCCGTTGCGCGACCGCGTGAAGCCGAAGCCGAGGCGGATGTAGCTCCGCTTGGTACCGCCGTAGAGCCGGGCGAAACTCCGGATCTCCTCGGGCGGCAGGCCGCAGATGGCACTCGCCCATTCGGGCGTGCGGGTCCGCAGATGGCGTTCCAGCTCACGCGGGGCGTCGGTGTAGCGCTCGAGATAGTCCCAGTCGGCGTAGCCTTCGGCGAACAGGACGTGCATCACGCCGCAGGCGAAGGCGCCGTCGGTGCCGGGGCGGACGGCGAGGTGCAAGTCCGCCTGTTTCGCCGTCGGCGAGCGGTAGGGATCGACCACCACCAGCTTGGCGCCGTTCTTCCGTGCCTGGGCGACGTAGTTCATGAGCTGGACCTGGGTGGCGACCGCGTTCAGCCCCCAGAGCACGATCACCTCGGACTGCGGGATCTCGCAGGCATCGACCCCCCAGCGGCGGCCGGCGCCGGCGTTCCATCCGGTGTGGGCGATGCGCACGCAGATGGTGTCGTCCTGGCCGGAATAGCGCTTGGCGTGGCGCAGCCGATTGATGCCGTCGCGCTGCACGAGCCCCATGGTGCCGGCATAGTAGTAGGGCCAAACGGCTTCGGCGCCATGCCGGGCCTCGGCGTCGAGGAAGGCCTCGGCGATGCGGTCGAGTGCCGCCTCCCAGGAGATCGGCCGAAAGCGCCCCTCGCCCTTGGCGCCCACGCGCTCCATCGGCCGCATCAGGCGGTCGGGGTGGTGGAAGCGCTCGGCGTAGCGCGCGACCTTGGCGCAGATGATGCCGTCGGTGTAGCGATGGCGAGGGTTGCCGCGGACGCGGCCGAGGCCGCCGTCGGGCCGCACCTCCACCTCCAGGGCGCAGACGCTCGGACAATCGTGCGGGCAAACCGCCGTCAGGGCCATCGCTTCTGTCTCCTGGGTTAGGTTCGGCTCATGGATCGAAAGTCCGAGGGGATTGACGGGGATCAAAGTCTGGCTTGGGGTAGACTGTCAATCATACCGGTTCACCGTCTTGGGAGGGACGTGCATGACGACCTTCGACGATCGGCTCCACGGCGAGCTCGCGCGCTTCCACCACGACCAGGAAATGGCCTTCCGCATCCGTTTGCGCCGCGACAAGCTGTTCGGCTTGAAGATCGCCGGGCAGCTCGGCCTCGACGACGCCGCGGCGGCCGACTACGCCAAGGAGATCGTGATCACCGACATGAGCGAGGCTGGCGACGACGTCATCCTGCGCAAGGTGGCGGCGGATCTGGAAGCCAAGTCCATCCCGGTCGACGCGGAGGGGCTGAAGCGCGATCTCGTGAAGTTCCAGCAGGAGGCGCACCAACAGGTGATGCACGAATGAGCCGGCCGACGACGTCCAACCCCAAGGTGCCGGCCACGCAGCCGGTGCCGCCCACGACCCCACCCCCGGCCGCACCGACGGCGCAGCCGCCCGGCGAGCAGGGCGGCCCCAAGGGGCCCGAGCCGACCCGGTTCGGCGATTGGGAGAAGAACGGGCGCTGTTTCGATTTCTAGGTTATCCCGGCAGGGAAAGCCGCAGGGGGCTTTCGGCCCCCCGATCCTTGCATCCTAGCGGCGCGTTCCGGTGCCGCCGCGCCTCCCCATCGTCTACCACCCGGCCTACAGCGTGAAGCTGCCGGCGGCACACCGCTTCCCCATGCCCAAGTTCCACGCGCTGCATGCCGATCTGGAGCGGGCGGGCGTGGTCGGGACGGTCAACCGGTTCGTGCCGGACCTGGCGCCGCGGCCGTGGCTGGAGCTGGTGCACGAGCCCGACTACGTCGCCCGGATCCTGACGCAGTCCCTGCCGGCGGCAGCCGAGCGGCGGCTTGGCCTGCCGTTGAGCCCGGCCTTGACCGAGCGCTCGCGCGCGGCCGTCGCCGGCACGGTGCTGGCGGCCCGTCTCGCGCTGGAACACGGCCTTGCCTGCAACACGGCTGGCGGCAGCCATCATGCCTTCGCCGATGCCGGGACCGGCTTCTGCGTGTTCAACGACGTGGCCGTAGCGGCGGCACTCTTGTTGGTGGAAGGCTCGGTGCGACGCGTGCTGGTGATCGACCTCGACGTGCATCAGGGCGACGGCACGGCCGCGATTTTCGCGGGCGACCCGCGCGTCGTCACGTTCTCCATGCACGCCGCGACCAACTTCCCGGCGCGCAAGCAGCGGAGCGACCGCGACGTGGCGCTGCCGCGCGACGTCGAGGACGGCGCCTATCTGGAGCGGCTGGAAGCGGAACTGCCGGTGCTGCTCGGCGATGTCGGGATCGATCTCGTCTTCTACAATGCGGGCGTGGACCCGCATCGCGACGACCGGCTCGGCCACTTGGCGCTGACCGATCGGGGACTGGAGGCGCGGGAACGGTTGGTGCTCGCTGCCGTACGCGAACGCAACCTGCCGCTGGTCGGCG
>JBJHBG010000058.1:17019-31071 GCA_050485385.1 Geminicoccaceae bacterium
GCTGACCGCCTCCACGCTCGGCTCTAGCTTCACCCAGATCGTGTTCGCCTTCGCGGTGACGCCCGGCGCGATGATCGCGGGCGTCATCCTGGCCCTCGTGGTCGGGCTGCCGTACGCGAACGCAACCTGCCGCTGGTCGGCGTGATCGGCGGTGGCTACGACCGCGACCTCGCACGGCTGGCGCGGCGGCACGGCATCTTGCACCGCACCGCCGCGCGGCTCATGCCCGCGTGAAGCGGGTGCGCTCCCTTCAGCCGCCCGCGGACTCCTCGACGATCATGGTCTGGATCCGCGCCGCCAGCTCGGGATCGGCCTCGGCTGCGGCGACGATGGCGTTGTAGTCGTCGACGGTCAGACCCTCGCCCTCGACGGCCTCGACCATCTGCGCCTGCGCCTCGTCGCGAAGCTGGTCGACCTCGGCCTCGGAGGTGGCCGCCTGCGCGGCCTCTTGCCACTGGCGGCCGATCTCCTGGACCTCGAGCGCGGCCGCGGCGAAGGCGCGCAGTTCCTGGTCACCGACCTCCATTCCCGGTGCCGCCTGCGCCCACGCCCGGTCCGCCGCCACGGGCGACGCTGGCACGAGCGGTGCCACGGCCCAAAGCGCGAGCGCGGCAGTGCTGGCAAGCAGGGTCATTCGCATGTCGTCGATCTCCATCTGGTCGATTGGCGGACCGGACGTATCCCCCAGTCTCCGGTGGACAACGCTGGCGGCGCTTCGAGGTTCCGCCGCCCGATGCACGAATCGAGGGATGGCGACGGGCGGGAAAATCGCGTAACGGTTGACGGCTGCCGAACATCGGGGACCGGGCCGAGCCATGCGCGCGTTGTTGGTGGAAGACGATCCGATTTCGTCGCGCCTCATCGAGGCGGCGTTGCGACAGAAGGACGTGTTGATCGAGGCGGCCGCCACCGGCGAGGACGGGCTGGAACTCGCCAAGGTCTACGACTTCGACATCGTCGTGCTGGACCTGCGGCTGCCGGATCTCGACGGCGTCGACGTGGTCCGGCGGATGCGGGCGATGCACATGGCGGTGCCGATCCTGATCCTGTCGGCGGTCGAGCATCGCGAGGAGAAGGTGCGAGCCTTGATCGCCGGCGCCGACGACTACCTCACCAAGCCGTTCGACCCGGACGAACTCGCCGCCCGGCTGCAGGCCATCGTTCGTCGCTCGAAGGGGCACCCCGCGTCGGTCATCCGCACCGGGCGGATGACGGTGGACCTCGCCAGCCGCAGCGTCACCATCGACGGCAAGCCCCTGCACGTCACCGGCAAGGAATACCGCATCCTGGAACTGCTCTCGCTCCGGAAGGGCATGACGCTGACCAAGGAAACCTTCCTCGACCACCTCTACGGCGGCATGGACGAACCCGAGCAGAAGATCATCGACGTCTTCATCTGCAAGCTGAGGAAGAAGATCGCGGCGGTCGCCGGCCTCGACCATGGCATCCAGACGGTCTGGGGGCAGGGTTACGTGCTCAAGGACCCGCCCGAGGGCATGCACGAGTTGGCCGAGGACATGGACGACTACGAACCGGAACCCCTGCTCGACGGCCTGACGGAACTGGACCGGCTGGTTTTGACGCTCCTGCCCGACCCGCCCGCGCACGACCGCCCGTCCTAGAGCGCGTCTGGCGCTGTCCGATCGTGCGGCTCGGTGCGGCCGGCACGGGCACCGACGGCATCATGGTGCCGATCGGCACGGCGCGGACCATTTGGAAGGCGCGCGGCTTGGCGCCTTGACCGTGACGCGGCGGGGGGCGATCCCGTGGTTGCCGATCCGCGTTGCGGTCGGGGTCCGCGTGGAGACGTGTGCGCCATGACCGCCCAGTTCATTCCCGTCGAGCCGTTCGACCTCGTCGTCTTCGGCGGAACCGGCGACTTGGCCATGCGCAAGCTGCTGCCGGGCCTGTTGCACCGCGACCGGGACGGCCAGTTGCCGGCGGCGAGCCGGATCGTGGCGGTGGCGCGCGCCGACCTCGACACGAGGGGCTATCGGCGGCTGGCGCAGGAGGCGTTGCGCGGGCAGATCGGCGCCGCCGAGGGGGCGTGTCTCGAGCGCTTCGCCGGCCGGCTGCACTATCTCCGATTGGACGCGGTGGCGGGCGATTGGGGGACGCTGCGCAAGCTGTTGGACGCGCATCCCGAGCGGGTGCGCGTGGTCTATCTGGCCACCGCGCCCGCGCTGTTCGGGCCGATCTGCGAACGGCTGGGTACGCATGGGCTGATCACGCCCTCGACGCGGGTGGTGTTGGAGAAGCCGATCGGCCGCGACCTCGCCTCGGCCCGGGCGATCAACGCCGAGGTGGCGAAGGTGCTGGACGAGCGGCAGACCTTCCGCATCGACCACTATCTCGGCAAGGAGACGGTGCAGAACCTCTTGGCACTTCGCTTCGGCAACGTGCTGTTCGAGCCGGTGTGGTCGGCCGCCAGCATCGACCACGTGCAGATCACCGTGGCGGAGACGCTGGGGGTGGGCGGCCGTGCGGACTATTACGACAAGAGCGGCGCGCTCCGGGACATGGTGCAGAACCACCTGTTGCAGCTCTTGTGCCTCGTCGCCATGGAGCCGCCGAGTGCCCTGGACGCGGACGCGGTGCGCGACGAGAAGCTGAAGGTGCTCCGCGCCCTGCGCCCCATCGGCAGCGGCGACGTCGCCGGCAAGACCGTGCGCGGCCAGTACGCCGCGGGCGCCGTCGACGGGGCGGCGGTGCAGGCGTACCGGGACGAGTTGGGTCACGGCAGCGACACCGAGACCTTCGCGCTGCTCAAGGCCGAGATCGACAACTGGCGCTGGGCCGGCGTGCCGTTCTACCTCCGGACCGGCAAGCGGCTGGCGGCGCGCCAGTCGGACATCGCGATCCAGTTCCGCGCCGTGCCGCACTCGATCTTCGGCGAGGCGTCGAGCGAGCTGGTGCCCAACCGGCTGCTGGTGCGCCTGCAACCGGACGAGGGGGTCAAGCTGTTCTTGACGATCAAGGACCCCGGCCCCGGCGGTCTGCGCCTCAAGAGCGTGCCGTTGAACCTGTCCTACGCCGAGACCTTCGCGGTACGCTACCCGGACGCCTACGAGCGGCTGCTGCTCGACGTGATCCGCGGCAACCAGACGCTGTTCATGCGGGCCGACGAGGTGGAAGCCGCCTGGCGGTGGATCGATCCGATCGTCGAGGGCTGGGCCAATCGTGGAACGCCGGCGCGGCCCTATCCGGCCGGCAGCTGGGGGCCGGCGGACAGCACGGCGCTGATCGCCCGCGACGGCCGCGCCTGGCTCGAGGACGTGCCGTGACCCCGACCCTTCAGCGCCCAGGAGATGATGCCATGGCCGTGATCGACCGCATCGGCGAGGTCACCGAGCGCATCCGCCGCCGCTCGCACGACGGCCGCAGCCGCTATCTCGAGCGGATCGCCGCAGCACGGCGACAGGGTCCGCGGCGGGGACGGCTCTCGTGCGGCAACCTCGCCCACGGCTTCGCCGCCTGCGGTGCCGCCGACAAGGCAGCGCTGGCGGGCGACACCCAGGTCAACGTCGCCATCGTTTCGGCGTACAACGACATGTTGAGCGCGCATCAGCCGCTCGAGACCTATCCCGCATTGATCAAGCAGGCGGTGCGGGACGCCGGCGGCGTAGCGCAGTTCGCCGGCGGGGTGCCGGCGATGTGCGACGGCGTCACCCAGGGCCAGGCGGGCATGGAACTCTCGCTGTTCTCGCGCGACGTGATCGCCATGGCGACCGCCGTGGCGCTGTCGCACGAGATGTTCGACGCCGCCCTCTATCTCGGCGTCTGCGACAAGATCGTGCCGGGGCTGGTCATGGCGGCGCTCGGCTTCGGCCATCTGCCGGCGATCTTCGTGCCGGCGGGGCCGATGACCTCGGGCCTGCCGAACGACGAGAAGGCCCGCATCCGCCAGCTCCATGCCGAGGGCAAGGTCGGCCGTGCCGAGCTGTTGGAGGCGGAGAGCAAGTCCTATCACGGCCCCGGCACCTGCACCTTCTACGGCACTGCCAACACCAATCAGATGCTCATGGAGATCATGGGCCTGCACCTGCCCGGCGCCTCGTTCGTCAACCCGAATACCCCGTTGCGCGACGCGCTGACGGCCGCGGCGGCGCGGCGGGTGGTCGCGATCACGGCCCTCGGCAACGCCTACACTCCCATCGGCGAGGTGGTGGACGAGCGGGCCGTCGTGAACGGCGTGGTCGGCCTGCACGCCACCGGCGGGTCGACCAACCACACCATTCACCTCCTCGCCATGGCGAGAGCCGCCGGGATCGACCTCGCCTGGGACGACCTCGCCGACCTGTCCGACGTCGTCCCGCTGCTTTGCCGCATCTATCCCAACGGTGCGGCCGACGTGAACCACTTCCACGCCGCTGGCGGGATGGCCTTCCTCGTGGGCGAGCTGTTGGACGCGGGACTGTTGCACGCCGACGTGCTGACGGTCGCGGGCGAGGGCGGGCTCCAGCGCTACCGCCAGGAGCCGAAGCTGGCCGACGGCCGGCTCGCTTGGGTCGACGGACCGACGACGACCGGCGAGCCCGCCATCCTCGCTCCGTTCGCTGCGCCCTTCGCCGCCAATGGCGGGCTGAAGCTGCTCCAGGGCAATCTCGGCCGGGCGGTGATGAAGGTGTCGGCGGTGAAGCCCGAACGCCACGTCGTCGAGGCGCCGGCGCTGGTCTTTCACGACCAGGACGAGGTGAAGGCGGCGTTCGAGGCGGGCGAGCTGGAGCGCGACGTCGTCTGCGTCGTCCGCTTCCAGGGGCCGAAGGCCAACGGCATGCCGGAACTGCACAAGCTGACGCCCTATCTGGGGGTCTTGCAGGACCGTGGCTTCAAGGTGGCGCTGGTGACGGACGGGCGGATGTCGGGGGCGTCGGGCAAGGTGCCGGCGGCGATCCACTTGACGCCGGAGGCCATGGACGGCGGCCCCATCGCCCGGCTGAAGGACGGCGATCCGGTGCGTGTCGACGCCGTCGCGGGCACCCTGAAGGCCCTCGTCCCGGCCGCCGAATGGGCGGCGCGGGCGCCCGCCACGGCGGATCTTTCGGCGCACGGGACGGGCGTCGGCCGGGAGTTGTTCGGCGGCTTCCGGCGGCTGGTCGAGGGCGCCGATCGGGGCGCGTCGGCGCTCTGGGCATGAGGGGATCGACGATGCAGGACACCAACCGTTTGCTCGCCATCATGGACTTGGCGCCGGTCGTTCCGGTGGTCGTGGTCGACGTGCCCGACGCGGCCGTCGGGCTCGCCCGGGCCCTGCTCGCGGGCGGCATCCCGACCATCGAGATCACCTTCCGCACGGCTCGGGCGCTCGACTGCCTGAAGGCGGTGACGGCGGAGGTGCCGGAGATGGTGGTGGGTGCGGGAACCGTGCTCGACGGCGGCCAGCTCGACCTTGCGCATCGGGCCGGGGCCGCCTTCGCGGTGAGCCCCGGCGCCGCGGCGGCCCTGCTCGACGCCGCCGCCGGCCATCCGCTGCCGTTGTTGCCGGGCGTGGCCACGGCGAGCGAGGCGATGACGCTCCTGGAGCGCGGCTACGCGGCGATGAAGTTCTTCCCGGCGGAGCCGGCCGGTGGTGTCGTCTATCTGCAAGCGCTGGCGTCACCCTTGCCGCAGGCCCAGTTCTGTCCGACGGGCGGCATCACCCAAGCGTCGGCGTCGAGCTATCTGGCGCTCGCCAACGTGCGCTGCGTCGGCGGTTCGTGGCTGGCGCCCAAGGAGGCGCTCGCCGCGGCCGACTGGCAGCGCATCACTCGACTGGCCCGCGCCGCGGCAGCGCTCGGAGGGCATGGCACCGCCTCCGGGACGCTCGCCGACTAGGGCCGAACGGCGGCCCGAACGGCCGTCGTGCCTGGCGTGCGCGTCGGCCGCCATGCTCGGCGCCGCAGCGTCCGTTCAGGCCGTTGCGTTGGCGCGGACTGGGGACCAGAGGCGCTCGAAGGCAGCCGCGTCGAGCGGTTTGGCGAACAGATGGCCTTGCATCTGGTCGCAGCCGGCGGCCCGCAGATAGGCGCGTTGCGGTTCGGTCTCGACGCCTTCGGCCGTGACCTCCAGGCCCAGCGCGTGGCCCAACTCGATGACCGCGTCGACGATGGCGGTCGCGTCCGCCGCATGGCCGAGGTGACGGACGAAGGACCGATCCACCTTGACCCGGTCGACCTGCAGCGTCCTGAGCCGGCCGAAGCTCGAATAGCCCATCCCGAAGTCGTCGAGGGCGATCCGCACGCCCGAGGCCCGGAGCGCCCGCAATTCGGCCACCGCGCGGCCGTGGTCGTCGAGCAGGACGCTTTCGGTCACCTCGACCTCCAGCCGCGCGGGCGCGAGGTTCTCCTGCCGGGCGATCGCCAGGATGCGCTGGCCCAGCCCGCTCTTGGCGAAGGACTTGGGTGAGACGTTGACGGCGAGTTTCAGCCCCGACCACGGCCGCACCGTGCGGCATGCGATTTGGAGCACCCATTCGTCGAGCCGGCGAACCAGTCCGGCCTGCTCGGCCACCGGCACGAACGCGGCGGGGCCGATGCGGCCGAGGCGGGGGTGGTCCCAACGCACCAGGGCCTCGACGCCGCGAATCGTCCCTGTCCGCATGTCGACGAGCGGCTGGTAGTGGACGAGCAGCCCGGCGCCGCCCGCATCCAGGGCAGCGCGCAACTCCTCCTCGATGGCGTGACGTGCCTGGACCTCGTCGTCCATCTCGGGCGCGAAGTGGCACCAGGCATCGCGTCCGCCACGTTTGGCGGCATAGAGGGCAATGTCCGCCCGGCGCAGCAACTCGCTCCGGTCCAGTCCCGGCTCCGGGAACGCGCAGCCGATCGAGACGCCGATGGTCGCCTTGCCGCCGGTGACCTCGAACGGCGCCCGCGCCGACGCCAGTACGTCCGCCGCGAAGGTGTCGACGTCGTCCACCGAGCGCAGATGGCGCAGCACGACGGCGAACTCGTCGCCGCCCAGGCGCGCGAGCACGTCGTCGGGTTGCAGATGCTGCGTGACGCGGGAGGCGAACTCGCGGATGACCTCGTCGCCGGCCTGATGGCCGTAGGTGTCGTTGACGTCCTTGAAACGGTCGAGGTCGACGAGCAGGAGCGCCATCGGCTCTGCCGGCCCCTGGTCCAGCACGCGTTGGAGGTGCAGCATGAGCTGCGCTCGGTTGGGCAGACCCGTCAGCGTATCGCGATAGGCGAGGTGGAGCGCGTAGGCCTCGCTGGCTTCGAGCGCCGCCGAGCTGCGGTAGAGGTGTCGCGCGGACAGGCCGACCAGCGTCAGGAGGACGACCGCGGTAACGGTCGCCATCGGCAGGGTGGCGGCGAGGATGCGACGGCCCGGCAGCAGCGGGTCCCACAACAACGCCGCGATCGGCACACCGTCCGGGCCCACGATCGGCAAACCCGTTTCCTCGTCGGTTCCGGCGTCCGGCGGTGCGATGCGGGCGCCCCGGAGCTGGTAGTCGTGCCGGACCTTGGCGAGGAAGGTGCCGTCCAGGGTCTGCACGCTGACGAAGACATGCTCGCGGCCGCGCGGAACCACGGTTCGCTCGGTGTGCGGCAGGATCGGCATCAGGCTGACGATCGCCGGGCGACCATCGACGAGGTGCAACGCCCATTCCGCGATCACGTCGTCGCCGCGTTCGTCGAGGCGTGCGCGCAGTGCGGCCAACTGCGGGGCCAGCACCTCGAGCGCGGCGACGTTGTCCGGCGAGCTGTCGGCCATGCCATCGCGCATGGCGTAGAGGAGGCCGTTCGACGGCGTCAGCACGAAGGTACGGTCGTGACCGAAATAGTCGAACATCCAGTCGCCGAGGTTCTCGTGCAGCCAACGGATGTCGCGCGCCTCGGCGGCAAGCACGGCTTCGTCCCAGAAGGTGACGCTTTCCTGGTCGCGGGCGACGCGGACGATCTGCTCGTCGATGCCGTGGCGCACCAGATCGCGCTGCCATGCCAGCGCGGCCTGGTCCGTCTCGAGCACGGCTTCGTGCACGACCAGCGCCATGAAGCCCAGCGCCAGCAGGGCGAAGGCACCGAGCCATCCCAAGAGAGTCTGCGAGAGCCGCCTGGCCCTCGACGCGTGCGACATGCAACCGGCCTCGTCGTAGCTCCGACGACGTTAGCCGGTTCGCGTTAACGAAGTCTTGGCCGGAGCGGCGCCGCCCTTCAAGCGGCGCCGAAACGATGGAAGCTGCCGGCGAAGGCCTTGGGCTCGGGGGTGCGGTAGGTCTTTGCCTTGCTCGTGCTCTTGCCCAGCTCGACCAGGCTCTCGACCATCTTCACCGCCGCCGCCACCCCATCGAAGACGGGGATCTCCAGCTCTTGCTCCAGCCGGTCCGCGAACTCGCCGAAGCCGGCGCAGCCGAGCAGGATCGCTTCGGCGTCGTCCTCGGCCTTGGCGAAGTGCGCCTCCGCGCGCAGCACCTCCAGGGCGTGGGCCGGGTCCTTCTCGACGTCGAGGACGTAGAGCGGCGTGGTGCGGATGCGCGCCACCCGATGCGCCATGCCGTAACCGCGCACCATCTCCTGCAGCATCGAATGGATGCGCGGGATGACGGTGACGATGGAGAAGCGCGCGGCGAGCATCGACGCACAGTAAAGCGCGGCTTCGGCGATGCCGACGACCGGCCGCGTGGTCACCTCGCGCGCGGCGTGCAGGCCCGGATCGCCGAAGCAGGCGATGACGTAGCCGTCGCAACCCGCGGCGTCGCCCTTCCGCACTTCGTCCAGCACGCCCGGGATGCAGAGATATTCGTCGTAGTACGATTCGATCGACGCGGGGCCGAACTCGGGACTCACCGCAAAGACTTCGGTGCCGGGCCTCGCCACCGCGCGGCCGGAGGCCTCGATGCTGCGGGTCATCGCCCAGGTGGTGTTCGGGTTGACGATCTTGATCTTCACCGCTGCGATCCTCTGGCGGGCGCAGGGGCGATGGCGAGCAGGAGCTTGCCGGCGACGGTGCGGGAGCCGAGGCGCTCGTACATCGACCGCACGTCCTCGAGCGGGAATACTTCTTCGATCGGTACCTCCAGCGCAGCGTCGACGATGAGGTCCATGACCTCGGCGAGACTTCGCCGAAAGGGCTCGCCTGCGGTGTCCACGTGGCCGAGATGGAAGCGGGTGAAGGTCAGGGACTTTCTGACCAGACGCTCCCACAGGTTCGGCAACGGTCGTCCCTCGGCCTCGCCGTAGCTGAGCACGTGACCGAAGGGCCGGATCGCCTCGAAGCTGCGATCGAGGATCGAAGCACCGGTGGAATCGATGACTTTGTCGACACCGCGCCCCCCGGTTCGCTCCAGCGCCACGGCGACGAAGTCGTCCCGATTGCGGTCGACGACGTGTGCGGCGCCGAAGGCGAGCGGCTTTGCCTCCTTGCCGGCCGTGCCGACCGTGCCGATCACCAGCGCCCCGGCCCGGCGGGCGAGCTGGGTCAGGTAGAGGCCGACACCGCCGCCCGCCGCATGCACCAGGACCACGTCGCCCGGTGCCGTCCGCGTCATGTGGTGCAGGAGATAGTACGCGGTCATCGCCTGGATGAAGAACGCCGCACCTCGGTCGAGGCCGATGCTGTCCGGCAGGCGCACGGCGCGCGTCGCCGGTACGACGCACCGCTCGGCGAATCCGCCCGCCCCCTCGGGAAAGGCGACGACGCGGTCGCCCACGGCAAGGTCCGTCACGGCCTCGCCGACGGCGGCCACGGTGCCGGCGAGCTCCAGCCCGGCCACGAGGGGGTAGCCCTTGGGGTGCGGGTAGGTGCCGTTCTGCATCATCAGGTCGGCGAAGTTGCAGCCGCCATAGGCAACGTCGACCAGCACGTCGCCCCGCCCGGCTACCGGCTCCGGCACCACGTCGACACGCATGCTGCCGAGATCGGGCGAAGGGGCGTCCAGCAGAACGGCGCGCATGGCGATGGACCTCCGTCGAGAGGCGGCCGACCGAGGCCGCCCGCCTCGACCAGCAAGAACCGCGCCGGCCGCAGGCCGGACGCAGCGGGACCAGCAAGAACCGCGCCGGCCGCAGGCCGGACGCAGCGGGACCAGCAAGAACCGCGCCGGCCTCAGGCCGGACGCAGCGGGACCAGCAAGAACCGCGCCGGCCTCAGGCCGGACGCAGCGGGACCAGCAAGAACCGCGCCGGCCTCAGACCGGGCGCAGCGGGTGCAGCTCCAGGTGCGGCAGCGCCTTGCCCTTGCGGACGATGTGGTGCTCGGCCTCGATGGTGCGGATGGTTCCCGTCTTCGAGCGCATGACGATCGAATGGGTGTGCAGGCTGTTGCCGATGCGGCGGACGCCGCGCAGCATGGTGCCGTCGGTAACGCCGGAGGCGGCGAACATCACGTCGCCGCGCGCCATCTCCAGGGTATCGTAGACGCGGTTGAGGTCTTCGATGCCGCAGCGCCGGGCGCGGCCCTTCTCGTCCTCGTTGCGGAACAGCAGCCGGCCCTGGATCTGACCGCCGATGCAGCGCAGTGCCGCCGCTGCGAGCACGCCTTCGGGCGCGCCGCCGGACCCCAGATAGATGTCGACGCCCGCATCGACCCGCGCGGTGGCGATGACGCCCGCCACGTCGCCGTCGCGGATCAGGCGGATGCGCGCGCCCGTGGCCCGCACCTGGCGGATCAACTCCTCGTGGCGCGGCCGGTCGAGAATGCAGGCCACCAACTCGCTGACGGGAATACCCTTGCACTCGGCGAGCCGGCCGAGGTTCTCCGCCGGGCTGTCGTCGATATTGATGACGCCGTCGGGCAGACCGCCGCCGACGGCGATCTTGTCCATGTAGACGTCCGGCGCGTTGAGGAAGTTGCCCTCGGTCGCCATGGCGATCACGGCCATGGCGTTGGAGCCGCCGGTCGCGGTGATGGTGGTGCCCTCGAGCGGATCGAGGGCGATGTCCATCTTCGGGCCGTTGCCGGTACCCACGGTCTCGCCGATGTAGAGCATCGGCGCCTCGTCGCGCTCGCCCTCACCGATGACCACGGTGCCGGCGATGTCGAGGGCGTTGAGCGCATTGCGCATGGCGTCGACCGCCGCTTGGTCGGCCGCCTTCTCGTCGCCCCGACCCATCAACCGGGCGCTGGCGATGGCCGCCGCCTCGGTCACCCGCACCGTCTCCAGTGCCAGATTGCGGTCTTCGCCTTGATAGGTCGCCATCGCCGTCTCCCAGCTCGCGTTTCGGTCGATCCGGCAGTCTAGTGCGGGATCGGTTACAGGGTCTCGATTCTCAACAGCCGGGGCGGCTCCGCCACGGCGCGCAGCTCGGCGATGGCGAGCAACGCCTTCGCCATCGCCGCCTCGTCGGTGTCGTGGGTGGTCATGACGATCGGCACGGGCTGGTCGGTCGCGCGGTGGCGCTGGATCATGCTCTCGACCGACACCCGCTGGTCGCGCAGGCACGAGGCGACGTCGGCCAGCACCCCCGGCTGATCCGCCACCATCAGCCGCAGGTAGTAGGGGCCGTAGCGGTCGGCCATCGGTGCCGTCGTCGCCCGCACGAGCGCCGTCGCCGGGACCCCGAAGGCGGGCTCGCGATGGCCACGGGCGAGGTCGACGAGGTCGGCGACGACGGCGGAGCCGGTCGGCGCGTCACCGGCGCCGCGGCCGACATAGGTACTCACGCCGACGGCATCGCCCTCCGCGACGACGGCGTTGAACACGCCCTCGACCTGGGCGATCGGTGCCGAGGCCGGCACCATGCAGGGTTGCAGGCGCTGCTGGAGGCCTTTGGGCGTCATCTCGGCGACGCCCAAGAGCTTGATGCGAAAGCCCAACTCCTCGGCGAAGGCGATGTCGGTCGCGGTGACGTGGCGGATACCCTCGACGTGGATGCGGTCGAACGCGGGCTCGACGCCGAAGGCGATGGCGGCGAGCAGCGCCAGCTTGTGCGCCGCGTCGATGCCGTCGACGTCGAAGGTCGGATCGGCCTCGGCGTAGCCCAGCGCCTGCGCTTCGGCGAGCACACCGGCGAAGTCGCGACCCGTCGCCCGCATGGTCGACAGGATGTAGTTCGAGGTGCCGTTGAGGATGCCGTAGATGCGGCGGACGCGGTTGCCCGCAAGCCCCTCCTTCAGCGCCTTGACGATGGGGATGCCGCCCGCCACCGCCGCTTCGAAGGCGAGACAGGCGCCGTTCGCTTCGGCGACGCGGGCAAGCTCCGCTCCCCGGTGCGCCAAGAGCGCCTTGTTGGCCGAGACCACGTCCTTGCCGGCGGCAAGTGCCGCGCGGGCGAGGTCGAGGGCAATACCGTCCTCGCCGCCCATCAACTCCAGCACCACGTCCACGTCCGGGTCGCGGGCGAGTGCGGTGGCATCGTCGTGCCAGCGATAGCGGTCGATCGGCACGGGCCGCGGCTTCGACCGGTCGCGGGCGCTGACGGCGACGACCTCGAGGGGCCGTCCGGCGCGCACCGCCAGCAGTTCCTTCTGCCCCTCGAGGATCGCGAGGGTGCCGCAGCCGACGGTGCCGAGGCCGGCGATGCCGATTCGCAACGGGCCTAGGGTCATGCCGAAACCTCCGCGGGCACCCGGTTGTCGTGGCGTTGCAGGAACGCCTTTACGTTGCGCACCGCCTGGCGCAGCCGGTGCTCGTTCTCGACCAAGGCGAGACGGACGAAGCCGTCGCCGTGCTCGCCGAAGCCGAGACCCGGCGCTACCGCCACGTTGGCTTCGGCCAGGAGCAGCTTGGCGAAGGCGAGCGAGCCCATGTCGCGAAAGGCGGGGGGTAGCGGTGCCCAGGCGAACATGGTGGCCTCCGGGCTCGGCAGGGGCCAACCGGCGGCGTTCAGCCCCTCGACCAGCACGTCGCGGCGCCGCCTGTAGCGCTGACGGATGTCGTCGACGCAGTCCTGCGGGCCGTTCAGGGCGGCGGTCGCCGCGACCTGGATCGGGGTGAAGGCGCCGTAGTCGAGATAGGACTTGATCCGGGTGAGCGCCTTGATCAGGTGCCGGTTGCCGGCGGCGAAGCCGATCCGCCAGCCGGGCATGGAGTAGGTCTTCGACAGTGACGAGAACTCGACCGCGCACTCGAACGCGCCGTCCACCTGGAGGATCGAGGGTGGCGCGTCGTCGAAGTAGATCTCGGCATAGGCGATGTCCGAGAGCAGCCAGATCTCGTGCTTGCGGGCAAAGGCGACCGCTTCTTCGTAGAGCTTCAAGTCGCACGTCTGCGCCGTCGGATTGGACGGGAAGTTCAGCACCACGGCGGTCGGCGGCGGCACCGAGTGCTGGGTCGCGTGGGCGATCTCGCGGATCAGGTCGACGCCGGGGCCGATCGGGATGTGGCGGATGGCGGCGCCGGCGATGATGAAGCCGAAGGCGTGGATCGGATAGCTCGGATTGGGCACGAGGATGGTGTCGCCCGGCGCCGTGATCGCCTGGGCGAGATTGGCGAGCCCCTCCTTGGAGCCGAGCGTGGTGCAGATTTCCGTTTCGGGGTCGAGCTTCACGCCGAAGCGGCGGCCGTAATAGGCGGCGAGCGCCCGCCTGAGCCCCGGGATGCCGCGCGAGGCCGAGTAGCGGTGGGTCTTCGGATTCTTCACCGTCTCGGTCAGCTTGTCGACGATGTGCTGGGGGGTGGCCCCGTCCGGGTTGCCCATGCCGAGGTCGATGACGTCGCGCCCGGCCGCACGCGCCTTCGCCTTCATGTCGTTGACCTCGGCGAAGACGTAGGGCGGCAGACGCCGCATGCGGTGAAAGTCGGGATCGCGCACGGATGGCCTCTCGATCGGGGCGCGGCGACGCAAGGCTTGCGGTGCCGCCGCCGCTCGTTCGCCTCCGACTTAGCGCCGAACGCGCACTTCCGCCAGATCGACCTGCCGCTCGCCCGCGACCACCGCGATCCGGTCGGCGGGTACGCCGGCCTCGACCAGGAGGGCTCGAACGTTGGCGGCGCGGGCGTCGGCCAGTGCCGGATCGCCGCTCGCCGCAACGGTCCAGGCACCGTCGGCACCGGTGGCGGCGACGGCGTTGGCGAGCCGGGCCCTTTCCAGGGGTGGCACCGTCGCGTCGTCGGGCGCGAAGACGAGGGCAGTAACCGCGCGCGGCGCGTCGCTCGGCGGCGGCGGCGGTGCGCCGAGGGCGAGGCGC
>JBJHBG010000059.1:0-30252 GCA_050485385.1 Geminicoccaceae bacterium
GACACGACGCGCAGCGCTTCGCGCTTGAGGCCGGGTTCCCAGTCGCCGACGACGACCAGAAGGTTGCGGGGCACGTGCGCCGTCACCGCCGGCGAGAACATCGAGACGCCCACCGTGGCGGCCACGTCCGGCGCGCCCCTCGCGACGCGGACGATGATGTCCGAGGCCATCGAGTGGCCGAGAATGGCGAGCCTGCCGTCACCGGCGGGCAGGGCACGGGCAACGTCGACCACCGCCTCGGTCTGGGCGACGAGATGACGTGTCGCCCCCGTCTCCTCGCGGATGTTGCCGCCGAGGGGCAGGGGATGCCGGCCGTGGCCGAGGAAGTCGAAGGTCAAGGCCACGTAGCCGTTGCGCGCCAGCGTGGCCGCGAAGGGTCGCATCAATTGCTGCGACCCCGCGAAGCCGTGGGCGATGACCACGACGGGGCCGGGGGGCGCGTCGGCGAGGCGCACCACCGTCGCCGGTGTGGCACCGATCCGCAGCCGCTCGACCACCAGCCCGGCATCGGCACGGAACAGCTGGACCAGGGCGAGGACGATGGCGGCGGTAGCGAGCGCGGCGACGAGGGCACGGGCGACGGTCAGGGCGGGGCTCCAGCGGCGACGAGCGGGTTACGTGTTGTCGGCCACATCGGATGCCACGGCCCGGCCGCGGTGGCGAGGACGACTCGAAGAAGCCATTCCTTGGCGACCGCGGATGTTGCGTCGGGGCGTTGAAGGCGGCCGACACATGGGGGGCGACGGCTTCCGCCGTCGTGGATCGTTCTGGACCGGGGCGGTCCGGGTCCTGGGCTCGCCCGCTCGTCACGCCGGCGCGGGTCGGGTCTCGAACCAGACGAGGCGGAGCATGGTGGTGACGAGGTTGGCGAGGCCGAGCTTGGCTTCGGCGCGAGCTTGCCCCGGGGTCCCCCAAGCGGCGAGCCGCTTGGGGTGGGCCAACGGTGCGGACGACGAGCCCGAGGCGGCGCTTCTGCACGGCGAAGACGTGCTCGACCCGAGCGCGGACCTTGGCCCGCTTGGCGTTGCCGCGGCGGACGTGGGGCGCCATCGTCTTGCCCCTGGGCTTCGGCCGTTGCAGGCGCTCGACCAGCCCGCGCCGGGCGAGCATCGCCAGGTTGTCCTTGGAACGGTAGGCCGTGTCCGCCCACACGCCGCTCGCCGTGTTGTCGGGGTCGAGTACGGCCGCGAGCTGGGCCGCGGCATGGGTCACGGCGTAGCGGCGGACGAAGCCGTGCCGGCGGTCGATCCCGGGGTCCCCGAGCGGCGAGCCGCTCGGGGTGGCGGTGACGTGGGTCTCGTAGCCGAACGCCGGGACCACCAGTTCGGTCGCCACCCGCTCGTCGGCCTTGGGCGGGCGCTTCCGGCCGCGCTTCAGCGTCCAGCGGCCGTCCCGGTCGATCTGCGCCGCCTTCGCCTTCGACCACCCTTCCGGCGTGCCGCCGCCTTTGACGGTGGCCTTCTCGTCGCCCTTCAGCCGCGGCCGCCGGGCCTCCACCACCGTCGCGTCGACGATTTGACCGCCCATCGCCAGGTAACCGGCATCGCGCAGCAACCGGTCGAACCGCTGGAACAGGGTCGCGATGGCACCCGCCTTGGTCAGCTGTTCGCGGAACAGCCACAAGGTCTTGGCGTCCGGCACCGGGTCGCCGAGGCCGAGCCCGACGAAGCGCATGAACGACAGCCGGTCGCGCGGCTGGTACTCGGCCTGATCGTCCGACAGCGTGTAGAGCGTCTGCGGCACCAGCAGCCGGAACGTCAGCACCGCGTCGTAGGGCGGCCTGCCGCCCTTGGCCCGGTCCGAGCGCCTCGAGGTCCGCTCCAGCCCGTCGACGTCGAAGTAACCCAGTTGCACCGCCATGCGCCCTCCCGCTCGCCACCCCCATCGACTCACGCCAACGGCCGGCGATCGAGAGGTTGTTCGAGGCGCCCTCGACATAGAAAGCAACTAGGGTGCGGGGGACCATGAAGTCCCCCGCTCTTGTTCCTTGAATTGGCCTCAGTCCAACAGCCTTCGGGCGATCACCTGCGCCTGAATTTCCGCCGCGCCCTCGAAGATGTTGAGGATGCGGGCATCGCACAGGAGGCGGCTGATCTCGTATTCGAGGGCGTAGCCATTGCCGCCGTGGATCTGGAGCGCGTTGTCGGCGGTGGCCCAGGCGGTCTGGGCGCCGAGCAGCTTGGCGAGGCCGGCTTCGAGGTCGCAGCGCCGGCCCGCGTCCTTCTCCCGCGCCGCGAACAGGGTGAGCTGGCGGGCAATCATGATCTCGACCGCCATCCAGGCGAGCTTGCCGTGGACGCGGGGGAAGGCGAACAGCGGCTGGCCGAACTGCTTTCGGTCCTTGGCGTAGCCGAGGCCCGCCTCGAGGGCCGCCTGGGCCACGCCGACGGCGCGGGCGGCGGTCTGGATGCGCGCCCCCTCGAAGGTCGCCATGAGCTGCTTGAAGCCCTGCCCCTCGACGTTGCCCAAGAGGTTCTCGCGCGCCACCTCGAAGCCGTCGAAGGCGAGCGTGTACTCCTTCATGCCGCGATAGCCCAAGACCGCGATCTCGCCGCCGTCGAGGCCCTTGTCGGGGAACGGGTCGGCGTCGGTGCCGCGCGTCTTTTCGGCGAGCAGCATGGAGAGGCCCTTGTAGCCTTTCTCGGCGGGCTTGGTGCGCACCAGCAGCGTCATCAGGTCGGCGCGGGCGGCGTGGGTGATCCAGGTCTTGGCGCCGGTCACCTTCCAGACCTCGCCGTCGAGCACCGCTCGGGTCTGCAGGGCGGCGAGGTCGGAGCCGGTGTTGGGCTCGGTGAACACGGCCGTCGGCAGGATCTCGCCCGAGGCCAGCTTCGGCAGGAAGTACTGCTTTTGCTCTTCGGTGCCCCCCATCTGGATCAGTTCGCCCGCGATCTCGTTGCGGGTGCCGAGCGAGCCGACGCCGATATAGCCCCGGCTCAGTTCCTCGGTGACCACGCACATGGCAACCTTGCCCATGCCGAGCCCGCCATAGCGCTCGTCGACGGTCAGGCCGAACACGCCCATCTCGGCGACCTGGTCGATCACCGCCATGGGGATCAACTCGTCGCGCTCGTGCCAGCCATGGGCGTGCGGCCGCACCACCTCGTCCGAAAAGCGGCGGAACTGATCGCGGATCATGTCCAAACTGTCGTCGGCGAGCCCCCAACTGCCGAAGTCGCCGTCCTCGATCAGCGCGCCCAGCCGGCTCTTGGCCGCGGCGTTCCAGCCGGTGCGCAACAGCTCGGCAACGTCGGCGTGGCCGGTGAGCGCCGCCACGGCAGCCGCCTCGACGTAGAGGTCGGCCGGCCGCACGGACTCGCCCTGGCTCATCGGCAAGCCACCCACGACCCGGCCCAGATACTCGGCGAAGGCGGCGCCCAGGATCAACTGCTCGCGCTCGTGGAGGTCGCCGGCAGCTTCCAGCCGCGCGCCCCACCCGTGCATCTCGCGCAGCGCCTCGACGTAGACCTTGGTCCAGGCGAGGCCGTGCGCCGCGTACTGCTCCCGGTCGATACCGTTCTCGGCAACGGCCCGGGCGACGGCGTCGCGGGCGTGGGCGACATAGGCGTCCAGCGCTTCCACCGCTCCGGCCGTGCGCTCGAGCAGGCTGCGGTTGCGGCGGACGTCGCTGAACTGCGTAGCCATGATCGGTCCTCGTCGACGTTGCGATGCCGGATGGGGCGGCCGGGGCCGGGCCGCCCGCGGTCCTCAGTCGTCGCTGGCTTCCTCGAGCGTGCGCATGCCCGGGCGCTTCGCCTGCACCAGCACCGCCATGTTGCCCGGCTTGTGCTGGTTCTTCCACATCTTGGTGTGCGCACGCGGGATGTCGTTCCAGGCGAACACTTCACTCATGCACGGGTCGAGCTGGCGGTTGATGACGAACGTGTTCGCCGCCATCGCCTGCTTGAGGTTGGCGAAGTGGCTGCCCTGCAACCGCTTTTGCCGGTACCACATGAAGCGTGCGTCGAAGGTGAGGTTGTAGCCGGTGGTGCCGGCGCAGATGACGACCATGCCGCCGCGCTTGGCCACGTAGGCCGAGACGGGGAAGGTGCTCTCGCCCGGATGCTCGAACACCATGTCGACGTCCTTGCCCTTGCCGGTGATCTCCCAGATCGCCTTGCCGAACTGCTGCACCTTCTTCAGGTACGCCCGATAGCCCTCGGCGTCGTCGACGTCGGGCAACTGTCCCCAGCAGTCGAAGTCCTTGCGGTTGAGCACGCCCTTGGCGCCGAGCGAGATGACGAAGTCGCGCTTGTCCTCGTCCGAGATGACGGCGATGGCGTTGGCGCCCGAGGCGGCGACCAGTTGCAGCGCCATCGAGCCGAGCCCGCCGGCGGCACCCCAGACCAGCACGTTGTCGCCCGGCTTCAACGTGTGCGGCGGGTGGCCGAACAGCATGCGGTAGGCGGTGGCGAGCGTCAGCACGTAGCAGCCGCTCTCCTCCCAGGTGAGGTGGCGCGGCCGCGGCATGACCTGGCGCGCCTGGACGCGGGTGAACTGGGCGAAGCCGCCGTCCGGCGTCTCGTAGCCCCAAATGCGCTGCGACGGCGAGAGCATCGGATCGCCACCGTTGCACTCCTCGTCGTCGCCGTCGTCCTGGTTGCAGTGCACGACGACCTCGTCGCCGACCTTGCAGCGGGTGACCTTGGCGCCCACGGCCCAGACGATGCCCGTCGCGTCTGACCCGGCGACGTGGTAAGGCTGCTTGTGGAAGTCGAGCACCGAGACCGGGGTGCCGAGACAGGCCCAAACACCGTTGTAGTTGACGCCCGCCGCCATCACCATGACCAGCACGTCGTGACTGTCGAGCTCCGGGGTGGGTACCACCTCCACCTGCATCGCCATGGCCGGATCGCCGTGCCGTTCCTTGCGGATGGTCCAGGCGTACATGTTCTTGGGCACGTGCCCGAGTGGGGGGATCTCGCCGATCTCGTAGAGATCCTTGGTCGGCCGGGTCGGCGCGGCAGCGCCCCCGGCGTCGCCCTTGAGCGAGACGACGTTGCTCGTGGTCATGACGGATGCGGTCCCTTCGTGGCGGCGCGGGGGAGGGGCTGCGGCGAAACGGGCCTGACCGCCGCCGGCGGCGACGGCCGGCTCGGCATAGGCGTCGGCGAAGAAGTCGGCGGGCGAAAGGGCGATGCCCTCGCGCGCGGCGGCGGCCAGCAATTCCTGTTGACGGCGCGTCGGAATGGCGCCGCGCCGTACCCAGCCGCTGACGGCGGTCTGCCAGATCCCCAACAGCTCGGCCACGCGCTGCTGCGAGCCGAACTTGGCGATCACGCTCTCAACACTGTTTCTGGTCATGGCGCCCGGTCTATGTCGTAAGGTGTTTAACGCTCCTAGCTAAACACCTTTGACTGCGGCGCACAATAGGTGTTATCGCATTTGCTAACGAACGCCGCGCCGCCGCCCCTTCCGCTGCGACGGGGCGCCCCTTTCGAGGTGTCGACGATGCCGAGCCCCGTCCGCGATCAGCCCTGGTTGTTCCGCACCTATGCCGGCCACAGCTCGGCCGAGGCCTCGAATCGCCTGTACCGAACCAACCTCGGACGGGGCCAGACGGGCCTCTCGGTCGCCTTCGACCTGCCGACCCAGACCGGCTACGACAGCGACCATGCGCTCGCCCGGGGCGAGGTCGGCAAGGTTGGCGTGCCCATCACCTCGATCGCGGACATGGCCACGCTGTTCGACGGTATCCCGCTCGAGCGCATGAACACTTCGATGACCATCAACGCCACCGCACCCTGGCTGTTGGCGCTCTACGTGGCCGTCGCCGAACGGCAGGGAGCGGATCGAAGGACGCTCCAGGGCACGGTACAGAACGACCTGATCAAGGAATATTTGTCGCGCGGCACCTACATCTTTCCACCCAAGCCGTCGATGCGGCTGATCACCGACGTGGTGACCTTCACCTATCGCGAGGTGCCGAAGTGGAACCCGACCAACGTCTGCTCGTACCATTTGCAGGAGGCGGGGGCGACGCCGGTGCAGGAGCTGGCCTTCGCGCTCGCCACGGCCACGGCCCTGTTGGACGCGATCCGTGACAGCGGCACGGTACCCGACGACGAGTTCCCGGTGGTGGTCGGCCGCGTCAGCTTCTTCGTCAACGCCGGCATCCGCTTCGTCACCGAGCTTTGCAAGATGCGGGCGTTCGTCGAGCTGTGGGACGAGATCTGCCGCGAGCGCTACGGCGTCGAGGACCCGAAGTACCGGCGCTTTCGCTACGGCATGCAAGTCAACTCGCTGGGCCTGACCGAGCAGCAGCCGGAAAACAACGTCTACCGCATCCTGTTGGAGATGCTGGCCGTCGTGCTCTCGAAGAAGGCCCGCGCCCGGGCGGTGCAGCTACCCGCCTGGAACGAGGCCCTCGGCCTGCCGCGCCCCTGGGACCAGCAATGGTCGCTGCGCATGCAGCAGATCGTCGCCTACGAGACCGACCTCCTGGAGTTCGAGGACCTGTTCGACGGCTCGACGGTCATCGAGGCCAAGGTCCGGGCGCTGAAGGCCGAAGCGCGGGACGAACTGGCGCGGATCGACGCCATGGGCGGCGCGCTCGAGGCGGTCGAGACCGGCTACATGAAGCGGAAGCTGGTCGAAAGCTCGGCCGCCCGCCTCGCCGCCATCACGCGCGGCGAGCAGATCGTCGTCGGGGTCAACAGATACGAGGACGCCGAACCGAGCCCGCTGGTCGAGGGCGTGGACGGCGGCTTTCTTGCCCTCGATCCGGACGCCGAAGCCCAGCAGGTGGCGCGGCTGGGGGCGCATCGGGCCCAGCGCGATCAGGCGGCGGTGGCGGCCGCCCTCGCCGAACTCGAGGCGGCGGCCAAGGAAGGCCGCAACGTCATGGAGCCCTCCATCGCGGCAGCCCATGCGGGTGTGACCACCGGCGAATGGGCGGAGACGCTCCGGCGCATCTTCGGCGAATACCGTGCACCCACCGGCGTCGCCGGCGTGTCGTCGCGGCAGGCGGCGGCCACGCTCGATCCCGTCCGCGAGCGCGTCGAGCAGGTCTCGGCCCGGCTCGGTCGGCGGATCAAGATGCTGGTCGGCAAGCCCGGCCTCGACGGCCATTCGAACGGCGCCGAGCAGATCGCCGTGGCGGCGCGCGACTGCGGCATGGAGGTGGTCTACGAGGGCATCCGCCTGACCCCCGCCCGCATCGTCAACGCGGCACTCGAGGAGGGCGTCCACGTCGTCGGCCTCTCCATCCTCTCCGGCTCGCACCTGCCCTTGGTGCGCGACTGCCTCGAGCGGATGCGCGCCGAGGGCATCGGCGACGTGCCCCTGGTCGTCGGCGGCATCATCCCGGCCGAGGACGAGCAGGCGCTCGTCGCCATGGGCGTCGCCCGCGTCTACACGCCCAAGGACTTCGCCCTCGCCCGGATCATGGCCGACATCGTCGACATCGTCGACGCGGCCGACCGGCAGGCCGCGTAGGACGAAGCGTGGGACTCGTTGGCGGCCCGCCGCCGCTTGCCCCGGCCGGCAGCGCCTAGCGCCGGGCGCGCTGCACCATGAGGATGCCGACGGCGACCACGGCGACGCCGAGCACGTCGAACGGACCGAGCGCCTCGCCGAGCAGGAGCCAGGCGATCGCCACGCCGAAGGCCGGGTTGAGGAAGTGGTAGGCGCTGGCCTCGGCGGCACCGATGCGGCGGATCAGGGCGAACCACACCAGCGTCGCGGCGATGCCGGGAACGAAGGTGGTGTAGAGGAAGGCGAGCACCAGGGGCGTGGTCAGCGTGACCGGCGCACCCCATTCGAGCCAGACGGCGAAGGGGGTAAGGGCCGCGCCGCCGATCAGCATCTGCAGGCCCACGACCATCCAAAGGCCGCTGCCCAGCGCCGCGTGACGGACGATGAGCGTTGCGGTGGCGAGTGCGATGACGCCGACGAGGCACAAGCCGAGCCCCAGCGCGTCGAGATCGCCGCCGAGCCGGTCCTGCACGATCAAGACCACGCCGCCGAAGCCGAGCAGCAGGCCGAGGCGGCCGAGCCAGGGCAGCCGCTCGCCGAACACGGCCGCACCCGCCGCCGCCACGATCAGCGGCATCGCACTCGCCACGATGGCGGCGAGCCCCGCCGGGACCGTCGTCATCGCCACGAAGAAGAGACCGAGATAGAGCGCGTTCTGACAGAGGCCGAGCAGGGCGATGCGGCGCCAATGGACGGCTTCGGTCGGCCAGGGCTGGCGCAGCCACCGCGCGCAGGCGAGGGCGATGGCACCGGCAAGGAAGAAGCGCACGGCGAGGATGGTGAGCGGCGGCGCGTAGAGCAGGGCGATCTTCGCCGAGCTGAACGCCGAGCTCCACATGAAGGCGAAGCCGACGCCCATGACGACGGCGACGAGATCGAAGCGGACCGTCGGCGCTGGTGCCCGGGGCGAGAGTCGAACTCGCACGCCGTTGCCGGCGGTGGATTTTGAGTCCACTGCGTCTACCGTTCCGCCACCCGGGCCCGCGCGTTAGGTAGCGTGAAGCCGTATCGGCTGTCCAGCGGCGTCCGGCGGCTCCGGCTTGACGGCGTAGTCGGTGACGGCGAGCGTCTTCGCCAACGTTGCGAGCCGGCGCTCGACGGCCTCGCCCAAGGGCAACGAGCCGTCGTCCGGGACGACGAGGCGGATGCGGCCCGGCGCCACCTCCAGCCGGCTGGAGGCAACCAGATGCGCCGTGGCGCCGGACAGCCGATAGGCGAGCTGGAGGGCTTGGCCCAGCACGATGGCACGCTCGGCGCCATCGCCCGCAAGGCGACGGACCATCGCCGGGAGCACGGCAGCAAGGTCGCCGCGATAGCGCTGGTGGACGGCGAGCGCCAGGAAGGCGCGATCCTCGTGGCTCACACCCGGCAAGGGGAGGTGCAGGACGCGGTCGAGGGCGTAGCCGTCACGGTAGTCCGGGTGGGTCGTCCAGGCGACGTCGGAGAGGTGACACGCCGCCGTCCGGAGCCGCCGTGCCGCCGACGTCTCCTCGGGGAACAGCGGAGCGGTCCAGTCCACCAGCCGCTCACCGACGTGGCCGAAGCGGCTCTCGCGGCCGCCGTACCACTTGGCCGCCACCAGCAGCGGGTCGCGCGCCCGCTCGTTCGCCTTCAGCCGGCCGAACAGCCGTCCCTCGCGCAGGCCGGCAGCGCTGAAGACCACGGTCGCCGGTCGCAGCGCGCGCAAGGTCGCGGCCAGCACCAGGGCCGCCGCCGGCAGGTCCTCCTGCCGCCGCTTGGAGACGTGGACGATATCGGAGGGGGCGAGTTGGCTGCGCCGGCTGGCGAGGCTGGCCAGCGCCAGGGCGGTGTCGCCCGGCAGGCGATAGCCGTCGACGATCTGCAAGGGGTGGTGGAGTCGGGCCATCGCCAGCTTGGCGAAAGCGCGCCAAGCGCCACCCACGGCGTAGAACGTCCGCCCCTCGGTCCGCTCGACCGGGAAGGTCCGTTCGAGCTGCGCCTGCATCGAGGCGCCGAGCGCCTTGCGCGAGCCGCCGAGCCCCACCATGCGCAAGGGGCCGAAGGGATAGCTGGTGGCGGCTCCCACGGGGCCGACGCCGACCTCGACCCGGTCCTGGGTGCATGGCCCGACCGTCGCCAGCTCCAAACTGGCGCCGCCGAGATCGCCGACGACGCCGTCGGCATCGGCAAACTCGGACAGCACGCCGAGCGCCGAGTACCGCGCTTCCTCCAGGCCCGAGAGGACCGCCACCTCGACATCGAAGCGCCGCTCGATCTCCTCGACGAAGTCGGCACCGTTGCTGGCGACGCGCACCGCCTCGGTGGCGAAGACGTCGAGTTCGGCCACGCCCATGGAGCGGGCGAGACCGAAATAGCGGGTGAGGGCCGAGAGGGCCGCGTCCATCTCGGCCACGCCCAGCCGCCCGGTCTCGCGGAGGCCCCGGCCGAGGGCGCACATCGCCTTCTCGTTGAACTTCACCACGGGTGCCCGGCGGGCGGCGTCGACCACCACCAGCCGGACCGAGTTGGAGCCGATGTCGACCAGACCGATCCCGCGCGGGTCCGCCTTCTGCTGCGCGCGTCCCGGCATGTCGCCCACCTCTCGTCCCTCGCGATCAGTCGCCGATCCGGAGCCGGCGCAGGTTGCGGCGGCGCTCCAGCGCCGTGCCGCGGCCCGACAGGCTCGGATTGGTCATGAAGAAGTCGTGCAGGTTGAACGGTGCCTCGCCGGCGCGCGGCTCCAGCCGGCGGTAGGTCCCGCTCTCGCCGTCCAGCCGCCAGCTCTGCTGGTTGTCCTTGAGATTGGCGACCATGATCTGGTCGAGCACCTGCTCGTGGACGGTGGGGTTCTCCACGGGCACCAGCACCTCCACCCGGCGGTCGACGTTGCGGTTCATCCAGTCGGCGGAGCCGATGTAGATCCTGGCGTGCCGGGACGGCAGGCCGTGGCCGGCGCCGAAGCAGTAGATGCGGCTGTGCTCGAGGAAGCGGCCGACCACACTCTTCACCCGGATCGATTCAGAAAGCCCCGGCACGCCCGGCCGCAGGCAGCAGATGCCCCGCACGACGAGGTCGATCTCCACCCCGGCGGCGGCCGCGTCGTAGAGCGCATCGATGATGCCCTTGTCGACGAGGCTGTTCATCTTCGCCCAGATCTGCCCCTTGCGGCCGGCGCGGGCGTGCGCCGCCTCCTCCTCGATCAGGGCGACGAGCCGGCGGCGCATGTGCAAGGGCGCCAGGATGACCTTCTCCAGATGGCGCGGCTCGGCATAGCCGGTCATGTAGTTGAAGATCCGCGCCGCGTCGCTGGCCAAGGTTGCATCGCAGGTAAAAAAGGAGAGATCCGTATAGATGCGCGCGGTGATCGGGTGGTAGTTGCCGGTGCCGAAGTGCACGTAGGAGCGGAGCCGCCCCTCCTCGCGCCGCACGACCAGGGTAATCTTGGCGTGGGTCTTCAACGACATGAAGCCGTACACCACCTGGACGCCGGCCCGTTCGAGGTCGCGGGCCCAGCGGATGTTCTTCTCCTCGTCGAAGCGGGCCTTGAGCTCGACCAGGGCGGTGACCGACTTGCCGGCCTCGGCCGCCTCGCACATCGCGGCGACGATGGGGCTGTTGTCGCTGGTGCGGTAGAGCGTGCCCTTGATCGCCACGACGTTGGGGTCGGCCGCCGCCTGGCGGACGAACTGCACCACCACGTCGAAGCTCTCGTACGGGTGGTGGACCACGAAGTCCTTGAGGCGGATCGCGGCGAAGCAGTCGCCGCCGAGGTCGCGCACGCGCTCCGGAAAGCGCTGCACGAACGGCTCGAACAGCAGATCGGTGCGGTCGCCGACGATCATGTGCTTGACGTCGCCGAGGCCGAGCGGCAGCCGCAGCGGCAGCACGTCCTCGGGCTTGCAGTCCAACTCCTGGGTGAGAAAGCTCCGGACGTCGTCGGCCATCTCGGCGTCGATCTCGAGCTGGATGACGTCGCCGCGCCGTCGCCGCTTGAGCGCGATCTCGAAGACCCGCATGAGGTCTTCGGCCTCCTCCTCGATCTCGATGTCGCTGTCGCGCAGGACGCGGAACACGCCGGTGGTGCGCACCTCGAAGCCGGGGAACAGCCGGTCGAGGAACAGAACGAGCACCCGCTCGACGGCGACGAAGCGCACCGGCTGGCCCGGCAGCCGGATCAGCCGGTCGACCTTCTCGGGGATGAGGACGAGGCCGGTTCGCGCCTCGCGCTTGGCTTCGAACTGCACCACCACGCCGAGCCCCTGGTTGGGCACGAACGGAAAGGGGTGCGCGGGGTCGACGGCGATCGGCGTGAGGATCGGATAGACCTCGTCCTCGAAGAAGGTTGCCAGCCAGTCGCGGTCGGCCGCGGTCAAACGATCCGGCTCGATCAGTTCGATCCCGGTCTCCGCGAGCTGCCGCTGCAACTCGCTCCAGCACAACTCCTGGCGATGGATGATGTCCTTGACGTGGCCGGCGATCGCCTCGAGCTGTTGCGCCGGGCTCATGCCGTCGACGCTCGCGAGGGTGACGTCGTTCTTGACGAGGTCCTTCAGGCCGGCGACGCGGACCATGAAGAACTCGTCGAGATTGCTCGCCGCGATCGACAAAAAGCGCAGCCGCTCGAACAGCGGATGCCCGGGGTTCGACGCTTCCTCGAGCACGCGGTCGTTGAAACGCAGCCAGGACAGCTCGCGGTTGAGGTAGCGCTCGCCCGGACTGGCCAAGGCCGGCGCGTCGCGACGCACGGAGGCCGCACCGGGGTCGTCGATCACGGCGGGGTGGGCATGTTCCATCCGGGCCTCGTTCGGGCGCAGCCGCCGGCAGGGTCGGCGACCGCTCACGGGCATGTTAGGGTCATCGCTCGTCTGCTACCAGGGCCGTCGGACGAATGGGGAGACACATCATGGCCGCAGCCTCGACGCCGCGTCGTCTCGTGCTGCTTCGCCACGCCAAGTCGAGTTGGAGCGATCCGGGCTTGGCCGACGCCGAGCGGCCCTTGGCGCCACGGGGCGAGCGCGCCGCCGGCGCGATCGCGGCGCAGTTGGTGAAGCGAAAGCTCCTCCCCGACCGCGTTCTCTGCTCGACGGCGCGGCGCACGCGCGAGACCTGGAACCGCATCCGGCAGGTGCTGAGCCAGCCGCCGGAGGAAGTGTTCGAGCCCGACCTCTATCTCGCCGAGCCCGCCACCCTGCTCGCGCGGATCCAGCAGACGCCGGCGCGCGTCGGCACGCTGCTCGTGATCGGCCACAATCCGGGCCTGCAGCAGCTCGCGGCGAGCCTCGTCACGACCGCCGATCCGGCGCTGGCGGAAACCATTCGCGCCAAGTTCCCGACCGCCGCCCTCTGCGCCCTCGGCTTCGAGGGCGAGGATTGGGCGGCGCTGCGCCACGCCGACCTGCAGGTGCTCGCCTACGACACCCCGCGCGACCTCGAAAAGGCGGATTAGACGGCTTTTTATACAACTTTACCGTTTGTTTACCGTGATCCGGCAGTCTCGTCGCAGGTCACCGGACTGGGCCGGTGCGAGACGGGACGAGCCGCGTGGGCAGGGCGAACGAGCCACGGTCGAAGGCGGGGCGAGCGGGCGGCGGCGAACGGCCGGCGGCGGGCGATCCGCGCCTGCTCGGCATCGATGCCTTCCACGGCGAGGTCGAGGCGCGCATGGCCGGCATGGCAGCGCACCATCTCGCCCTCGTTCAGCTCGATGTCTGCCATCGGGACGTGCTTGAGAGCGCCTACGGTCGACCCGCGTTCGCCGCGCTGTCCCGCCGCCTGGCCGAGCGCCTGATCGGCAGCCTCCGCGCGACCGACCGCGTCGCCGTTCCGGCCGCCGGCAGCATCGTCCTCATGATCGGCGACGCCGCCGACCGGGAGGCGGTGGCAGCCGTGGTGGAGCGGCTGCTGGCGGCGCTCGAGGCAGCGTTCGAGGTCGACGGCAGGCCGGTCGAACTCCGCGTCACCGTCGCCGCCGCCCTCGTCGACGAGGATGCGGTGGCGGAAGGCGGCCTTTGGCTCGCCCTGGAGAGCGCCGCGAGTTCCGCGCGCGAGATCGAACCCGGCGTCGTGGCTTGGCCCAGCGCCGCATGCACCGCCACCCTGGACGGCTGCCGCAGGCGCCGGGTGGAACTCCTGGAGGCGGCGGAATCGTCGCGCTTCTTCCCCGTCTTTCAGCCGCAACTCGACCTCGAGACCGGCCGCTTCGCGCGGGTCGAGGTGCTGATGCGGTGGCGCCGTCGGGATGGGACCACCGCCGGGCCGGCGGAGTTCCTGCAGGATCTGCGGAACCTCGGGCGGCTCGCGGAGGTCAGCGCCAGCGTCTATGCCGCCGCCTTCGCCCAGCTTCGCCGCTGGCTCGGCGCCGGCATCGACATCCAGCGCATCGCCCTCAACCTCGACGTTTCCCAGGTACGCGGCGAGGATTGGGCCGAGTCGCTGCTCGCCGTGGTGGCCGCAAGCGGGGTAGCGCCGGAACGGGTCGAGTTCGAGATCTCCGAGCACATCCTCGAAGCGGCTGCCATCGACGGGCTGGCAACAGGGCTCCAGCGCCTGCGCGACGCCGGCGTTGCGATCTCCCTCGACGACTTCGGCGCCGGCTACGGCTCGCTCACCCAGCTCGCGCGCCTGCCGGTCGATCTGGTGAAGCTGGACGCACGGCTGTTGTGGGATGCCGAGACCAACCCACGCACGCGCACGCTGATGCAAGGCGTGGTCGCCCTCACCGCCATGCTGGGACTGCCTTGCGTGTTCGAAGGGGTGGAAACGGCAGGCCAGTTGGACCTCGCCCGCGTCATGGGCGCCCGGCTCGCGCAGGGCTACCACCTCGGCCGCCCGGCGTCGGCGACGCAGATCGAGGCCGCGCTCGGCCAGCCCTTTCCGCTCGCGTTGCCCCTGCGGCCCGCGTCGCCACCGGGCGACGGCGTATCGGGTTGCGCCAGTCGCAGGAAATTCTCGGTTAACGTGCATTGACCTTTGCCCTACCGCGTCCGGCGTGCGCAGATCGACGCTCGGAGCACGAGGGAACGTCATGCGCGAACCCGACGAGATCATTCTGCCGGACGGCCGCAGACTGCCCCTGAACCGGGGCGAGGTAGAGCGGCGGGAATGCGAGCGGTCCTGGACCGACGCGCTGCCGGTGTTCGTCCGCCCGGTCAACGGCGAGCGCGACCGTCGCCGCGGCCCGCGCTACGATATCCGCGCCCGCAAGGTCGACCTCGTCATCTGAGGCGGCCGCCTCCGAACAGGCGCGGCCGCTGGACGACGAGACCGGCCGCGACCACCAGAACCATGCCGGCCCAGGCGAGCACGTTCGGCCAATCGCCGAACATCACCAGTCCGAGCGCCGTCGCGGTGATGAGTTCCAGATAGATCAGCGGCGCCAACTCGCTCGCCTCGTTCCGCCGATAGGCCTCCAGCATCAACAGATGGCAGACGCCGCTGACGGCGCCGATGGCGACGATCAGCGCCAAGGTGGCGACGTCGAGCGGCGGCCAGAACCGGACGGCGAAGGGCAGCAGCACGACGACGGCGATGGCGGTCTGGGCCGTCAGGGCGACGAGGCTCGAATCGCGCCCCTGGCCGGTGAGCCTGGCGCAAATGACGTAGCCTGCCCAAAGGGCACCCGCGAGCAATGCCCAAAGGCCGCCGAGCGGCAGGGCCGTGCCGGGCTGGAGCACCGCCATCGCCCCGACGAAGCCCACGAGCACGGCGGTCACCCGGCGCCAGGTCGCCCGCTCGCCGAGGATCACGACCGCGAGGGCGGCGGCGATCAGGGGCGAGAGGAACAGCCCGCCGAGGGCCGTGGTGATCGGCACCACGGCGAGTGCGGCGACGAAGGCGGTCATGCCGCCGACCATGAAGCCGGCACGCAGGGCGTGCTTGGCGAGGTCCTTGGGCCAAAGGGCCGCCTTGCCCTCGCGCCAGACCAGGACGGGCACGACGAAGCCGAGGGTTGCCGAATAGCGCGCCCAAGCGATGAAGGCCGGCTCGTAGCTCGCCGCCAACAGCTTGATCATGGCGTCGACGCTGGGGATCGTCAGCGAGGCGATCACCATCAGCACCACGCCCGAGACCGGCGCCCGGCCGGCCGTGGCGGCGGGCCGCATCAGCCGGCGAGCGTGCGCAGGAAGCGCTCGATCTCGTCCTCGTCGTTGTAGGCGTGGACCGATACCCGCACGGCCGGGCCGTAGGCGCTGCGGCGCGGATCGAGATGGGCGGCGCTGGAGGAGGTGGAAACGTTGATGCCGGCCGCCCGCAGCCGGCGCCGCACGGCGCCGGCCTCCTCGTCGGCCTTGGTGAAGGTGACGATGCCGGCGGCCGCCGCCTCGGGCTCGCGCACGACGATCCCCGGCATCGCGGCGAGGCGGGTCCGCAGGTCCGCGGCGAGGCTTTGGATGCGCCCGGCGATGGCCTCGATGCCGAGGTCGAGGGCATAGTCGACCGCCGCCTTCAACCCGAGCTTGCCCGCGACGTAGAATTCCCAGTTCTCGAACCGCTTGGCGTCCGGGCGCAGCGTGTAGCGGTCGGCGGCCTCCCAATGGGCGGCATGCAGGTCGACGAAGGGCGGCTCCAGCCGGTCGAGTGCCGAGCGGCGCACGTAGAGAAAGCCCGTGCCGCGCGGACCGCGCAGATATTTGCGGCCGGTCGCCGACAGCATGTCGCAGCCGAGCGCCTCGACGTCGAGCGGCATCTGGCCGGCCGACTGGCAGGCATCCAAGAGGTAGAGGATGCCGTGGCGGCGGGCGACGGCGCCGATCTGGGCGGCCGGGTTCACCAGCCCGCTGTAGGTGGGCACGTGGGTGACCGCGATCAGCCGCACGCGGTCGTCGAGCATCGCCTCCAGGGCGGCGACGTCCAAGGCCCCCGTGGCGTCGCTCGGCACGACGTCGACGACCACGCCCCGGCGGTTCGCCATCTGCAAGAAGGCGAGCACGTTGGAGCTGTACTCCGCCTCGGCCGTGAGGATGCGGTCGCCCGGCTGGAACGGCACCGCGTAGAAGGCCATGTCCCAGGCACGGGTCGCGTTCTCGACGAAGGCGATCTCGTCCGGCGCGGCGTTCAGCAACCGGGCCACGCTGGCATAGAAGCCGTCCAGTTCGGCGTCCGCCTCGGCCTTGGCCTCGTAGCCGCCGGTCAGCCGCTCGCGCTCCAGATGCCGGACCACGCGCTCGTGCACCGCATCGGGCACGAGCGAAGCGCCGGCGGCGTTGAAGTGGACGATTTCGGCGCAGCCGGCGGTCTCCCGGCGCAGCCGCGCGACGTCGAGCCCGCTCACGCCGCGACCCGAATGCGGTCCAGCACGTCGAGGAGCTGATCCAGACGCTCGATCCGCCAAGCCCCCTCGGGCACCCTGTCGTCGTCGACCTGCTCGTGCGCCCAGGTGACCTGATAGGGCACGTGGACCGCCATGCCGCCCACGGCGAGCACCGGCATCACGTCGGAGCGCATCGAATTGCCGACCATCAAGAAGCCCTTGGCCGAAAGGCCGTGCTTGGCGAGGCAGCGGCGATAGGTCGGCGCGTCCTTGACCGAGACGATCTCGATGTGGGCGAAGCGGTCGGCGAGGCCCGAGCGCGCGATCTTGCTCTCCTGGTCGAACAGATCGCCCTTGGTAATCAGCAGCAGCCGGTAGCGGCCGGCGAGGGCGTCGAGCGTCGCCTCGACGCCGTCCAGCAGCTCGACCGGGTGGACCAGCATCTCCTTGCCCCAGTCGATCAGCTCGCCGATGTCCTCGCCCGGGATCGCCCCCTCGGTCAGTTCGATCGCGGTCTCGATCATCGACAGGGTGAAGCCCTTCACCCCGTAGCCGAACATCTGGAGGTTGCGCATCTCCGTGGCGTGCAGCCGGCCGTCCACGTCCGCCTCCGGCACGTGCCGCGAGATCAACTCGCGAAAGCGCTCGTGCGTATACTGGTAGAGCGTCTCGTGGTGCCACAGCGTGTCGTCGCCGTCGAAGGCGACCGTGTGGATCTCCTGCATCGTCTGCCACCCGCTTGTCGACGGCGCCCGCTCCCGTCGGCCGCCAGACGGGCCTCATAGCACGCCCGCGCGGTCGAGGCAGCCGGTTGCTGGGTGCGGGCGCGCGGCGGCCGCTCGCGCCGCGACCTAAGCGGCGTAACGGGCGACCGCAGCCTCGTCGAAGCTCATGCCGAGCCCGGGGCCCAGGGCCGTGATCGTGCCGTCGACGGGTCGGATCGGCGCCGCCAGGACGGCGCCGGCGAGGTCGAGGTACTCCAGCAGATGCGCCGTCGGGCTGACCGCGAGGACGTGGGCGCTCGTTTCCGGGAAGATGTGACTGGACAGCGGCAGGCTCGCCGCGTCGGCCAGCGCCATCGCCTGGAGCCAGCCGGTGACGCCGCCGATCTTCATCAGGTCGGGCATGGCGAGGTCCGACGCCCCGGCCGCGATGGCGCGCGCCATGTCGGTCGGAAACCACCAGTTCTCGCCGGTCTGCACCGGCACGGGCGAGGCCTCGCGGACCCGCGCATGGCCCACCAGATCCTCGGCCGCGACCGGCTCCTCCACCCACGTCAGATCGGCAAAGGCCATCGCCTCGATCCGGCGCAGCGCTGCGGGCGCGGTCTGCGACTGGTTGAAGTCGACCATCAGGGCGACGTCGGGGCCGATCACGTCGCGCACGGCACCCACCATCGCCGCGTCGGCGGCGGGGCTGCCCTCGCCCACCTTGATCTTGATGGCGCGGAAGCCGGCTTCGATCGACCGCTCCAGCACCCGGCGGTCGGCGACCGGGTCGACCATGCCATAGCTGTCATAGGCCAAGAGCGGCCGCGCCGTGCCGCCCAGCAGCTCCACGACCGGCCGCTCCAACGTCCGGCCGAGGGCGTCCCAAAGCGCCATGTCGAGCCCCGAGACGGCCATGCCGACCAACCCCTGGCGACCGAGCAGGCGAACGCTCCGGCAAAGCTCGGCCTGCCGGTCAGCGGGGGCAATGGGCTTGCCCACGAGCGCGGGTGCCAAGTCCTGGAGCACGGCGACGAGGCCCCGCAGCACGCGCGGCGTGTAGGCGAAGAGATACACCCGGCCGACGATGCCCTGGTCCGTCTCGAGGTCGATCAGCACCAGGGGCGCCTCGGGGATCGTGCCGGAGGCGGTACGGACCGGTCGCGGCAACGGGGCGATGACGGGTCGGATGCGCAGAGCGCGGACGGTCGGCAGCGGCGTCATGCGGCATCCCTCCCTTTGGTCGATGAAGGGTCGGCCGGTCGGCTGGCGCCGTCAAGCCGGCCGCTCGACCCTCACCAGTCGGCGAAGGCGCGCCCCTCGCGGAAGGCCTCGTACGCGCGCTCCAGTCCCGCCGGATCGCCGCCCAGCCGGCGGGTGAGCCTGACGACCGATCCGAACAGCAGGTCCCCCAGCTCGACGGCCCGCGCCGCGTCGAAGTCGCTGGCGAGCCCGGAGACCGTCATCGCCCCGACGATGCCGCCGTCGGGACCGAACAGCGGACAGGCAACGGCCGAGGCGCCGGACGCGCGCTCGCCCTTCGACCAGGTGACCATGCGGCGGCGGAGGTCGTCGAAACGGGGGGCGGCGGGCTCGGTGAAGGCGAGCAGGATGCGGCCGGCAGCGCCCCGGTCGAGCGGCAGCGCCTCGCCGACGCGGACGTGCTCGCGCACCGGCCGCGGCGAGTCGACGCGGTAAAGGCAGATGCGCACGTCGCCCTGGCGCACGAACAGGGACACGCTTTCGCCGGTGCGCTCGGCGAGGTCGCGCAGTTCCCGTCCGAGCACGTCGCCGAGCCGGAAGGTCTCCTGATAGACCTGCCCGAGTTGCAGCACCGTCGGCCCGAGCTGGTAGAGGCCGCTGTCGAGCCGCTGCACGTAGCCGGCCCGCGACAGCGACGCGATCAGCCGCAGGATGGTGCTGCGGTAGAGCCCGGTTTCCTTGGCCAGCTCGGCGAGCGAGGTGGCCTTGCGGGTGCGGCCGAGGGCGGCGAGGATGGCGAGTGCCCGGTCGACCGCCGCGACGCCGCCATTCCCCTCCATCGCCTCGGCCGCCACCGCCGGACGTCAGACGAGTTGGGCCTGATCGACGATCTCCGGCCGGTGCAGATCGCAGGTCCGGCCGGCCGCCATCACCGAGCTGTAGAGCTTGTTGCCCATCACCTCCTCCATGCGGCGGCCGACGTCGAGCAGGGCCGCGAGGTCGATGCCGGTGTCGATGCCCATCTCGTGCAACATATGCACGAGGTCGATGGTGTCGATGTTGCCGGTGGCACCCGGCGCGTACGGGCAGCCGCCGATGCCGGCGACGCAGCCGTCGAAGTGCCGGGCGCCGGCGCGCAGGCCGGCCAGCACGTTGGCAAGGCCCATGCCGCGGGTGTTGTGGAAGTGCAGCGTGAGGGTGACGCCCGGATACTTGTCGAGCAGGTGCGCCACCAGATGCTCGACCTGGCCCGGATTGGCCATGCCGGTGGAATCGCCCAGCCGCACGTGGCGGATGCCGGCATCGACGTAGTTGTCGATCAGCCACTCGACGCTGGAGACGGGGACCTCCCCCTCCATCGGGCAGCCGAAGGCGGTCGCCACGCCGCCGGTGAAGGCGAGGCCGTTGGCATCGGCGAGTTGGAACGCGTCGCGCGCCTGCGCCATCGACTGCTCGCGGGTCATGTTGACGTTCTTGTTGTTGTGGGTCTCGCTCGCCGACATGGTGATGCCGACGCCGTCCACGCCCGCCTGGATGGCCCGCTCCACACCGCGCCGGTTGGGCACCAGCCCCACCAGCTTGACGCCCGGCCGGCGCTCGATCCCGGCGCAGACCTCCTCCGCGTCCTTCAATTGCGGGATCCACTTCGGGTGCATGAACGAGGTGACCTCGATCTCCTTCACCCCGGCGGCGATCATGGCGTTGATCAGCTCGATCTTGACGTCGGTCGGGATCCACTTCGCCACGTTCTGGAAGCCGTCGCGCGGCGACACCTCCTTGATGTGGACCGTCTGCGAAAGATCGCCCCACGGAAACGCACTGGCCATCAGATCACTCCTTGGTTGCGCAGCTCCTGGAGCCGCTGGTCGTCGTAGCCGAGCAGGTCCGCCAGGACCGTCTCGGTATGCTCGCCCAGATCGGGACCGAGCCGGTCGATCCGGCCCGGCGTGCGCGAGAGCTTCGGCACGACGTTGTTGACGCTCAGGCTGCCGAAGCGCGGATGCGGTGCCGCCACGATGGCCTCGCGGGCCTGATATTGCGGGTCCTCGACCATGTCGTCGATGGCCATGCAGAGGCTGGTCGGCACGTTGTGCGCGTTGAGCACGTCGACCGCGTCCTTGCCGTCCCTGGTCGAAAGCCAGCCTTCGATCAGGTCGGAGAGGACGAATTCCTGCTCCTTGCGCTTCTTCTGGGTGGCGAAGTCGGGATGCTCGGCGAGTTCCGGCTTGCCGACGGCCTGGGCGAAACGCTTGAAGACGGCGTTGGTCGAGCAGGTGATGGCGACCCACTTGCCGTCCCTGGCCTGCCAGGTGCCGGTCGGCCCGCTATGCGCGCTGAAGGGCTCCGCACGCTCGCGCACGCGGCCCAGCTTCTCGTATTCGGGTGCCAGGAACTCGAGCTGGCGGAACACGCTCTCGAACAGGCTCACGTCGACGGCCTGGCCAGCACCCCGCTTCGCGTCGCGCTCGTAGAGCGCCATCATCACGCCGATGGTGCCGAACAGGCCGGCGGCGTAGTCGCCCAAGGGATAAGGGGCGGTGACCGGCGGCCGGTCGGGAAAGCCGGTGAGCCCCGTGAGCCCGGCGAAGGCCTGACAGGTGCGGCCGAACCCGGCGATCTCGCGCATCGGGCCGGTCTGGCCGTAGCCCGAGACGTTCAAGACGATCAGCTCCGGCTTCTCCGCCATCAACGCCTCGAGGTCGATGCCCCAGCGCGCGAACACGCCGGGGCGGAAGCCCTGGAGGAGGACGTCGGCGGAGCGCACCAGATCGGCGAAGATGCGCGCACCCTCCGGCGTGCCGAGGGCGAGCGTCACGGACTTCTTGTTGCGGCCGGTGGAGGCGAACCACAACGGATCGCCCTCCTTGGTGGTCACCATGTTGCGCAAGGGATCGCCCTCGCCCGGGTTCTCGATCTTGATGACCTCGGCACCGAACTCCGCCAGCACGCTGCCGCAGAACGGCCCGGCCACGATCATCGACGCCTCGATCACCCGCACTCCGTCCAACGGTCGCCGCCCATGCTCGACCTCGCTCATCCGGCCCTCCCCTCAAAGTTATTCTGTCTAACAGAACGCTGTTCTATTTTATCGAATGGTCGCACAACCACTCCACATCGTCAAGGTCGGCACGGCCCATTCGTGAATGACATCCAGTCGACGCTACCGAATTGCCGAACGCTCATCTTGAGCTCGTCTGGCAGAGGCCAGCGCCATACGGCGGGCGTCTTGCGCGCGACCGGCTCGGTCAGCGCAGGGCGCAGGGGCTTTTGGCCCCTGGAACCCTCAAAACCCGAGTTGAGTAGGCAGCCAGAGGGCGATCTCCGGGAAGATCGCGAGCAGGACGATGACGACGACGAACGGGATGTACCAGGGCACCAACGCCCAAGCCAATTTCTCGTAGGGCACCTCGCCGACCCGGCTGAGGATGATCAAGACGTTGCCGACGGGCGGCGTCATCGAGCCCATGACGAGGTTGAGGATCATGATCAGGCCGAACACCGTGCGGTCCATGCCCGTCGCGTCGATCACCGGCAGCATGATCGGCACCAGGATCAGCAAGGACGGGGTGGTCGCCATGAACATCCCCGCCAGGATCAAGAGGAAGTTCACGAAGATCAGGATCATCCACTTGTTCTGCGTCACCAGCAGGATCTGATCGAGCACGTAGGCCGGGATCTGGTAGCGGGTGAGCACCCAGCCGTAGAGCCCGACCATGGCGATGATCATGAGGACGATGCCGGCGTCGATGACGGTCTGCTCGGCGTCGTTGACGACGTTGCGCAGCGTCTGGCCGAGATCGCGGCGGCCGTAGACCAGGACCAGCACGAGCGCGTAGGTGGCGCCGACCGCGGCCGCCTCGGTGGCGGTGAAGAGGCCCGAATACATGCCGACCAAGAGCAGGATCGGCGTCAGCATCGGCCAGAAGGCGCGCCGGCCGCTGGTGACGATCTCCGGCAGCTTGGCGCGCTCGGTCGTCGGGTAGCCGTCGCGGATGGCGTAGTAGGTGCACATCGCCATCATGATGCCGGCCAACAGCAGGCCCGGCACGATGGCGGCGATGAAGATCTTCAAGACCGATTGCTGCGCCAGGATGGCGAAGACGATGGCGGGGATGCTCGGCGGCAGGATCGGGCCGAGGGTGGCCGAGGCGGCGGTGACGGTGGCGGCGTAGAGCCGGCTGTAGCCGGCATCGGCCATCGCCTTGACCAGGATGCGGCCGAGGCCGGCGGCATCGGCGCTGGCCGAGCCCGACATGCCGGAGAAGATCACGCTGGCCAGCACGTTGACGTGGCCGAGGCCGCCGCGGACGTGGCCCACCAGCGCCACCGCGAAGCGGAAGATGCGGTCGGTGACGCCCCCTGAGTTCATCAGGTGGCCGATCAAGAGGAACAGCGGGATCGCCGCCCAGGTGAAGGTATTGAGCCCGTGGACGAGGCGTTGAGCGGCGATGCTGGTCGGGATGGCGTCGATGCCGCGATCGATCACCACGGCGATGATGGAAGCACCGGCGAGCGAGAACGGGATCGAGACGCCGAGCAGGATGAGCAGGACGAGGGCGACGAGGAGGACGAGGGCGACGACGGCCATGTCAGTTGCTTCCGCTCACTGGCCGGCGCTTCGGCAGGAACAGGTCGACGGTCCAGGCGAGCACATGGACGATGGACAGACCCACGCCGACGATCAGGGCGAGATAGAACCAGCCGAACGACAGCCAGTGCACCACGCCGCGACTCGTGCCCCAGGCCGCCGGCGAGCGGTCGATGGCGCCGATGAGAATGACCACGAGCACGAAGAGAACGATCAGGTTGACCACGAGTTGCAGCGGGATGCGTGCTGCCTCGGGCAGTCGGTCGAGCAGGATGCGAACCTGGATGTGGCCCTTCTCGCGTTCGCGGAACGCCATCGCCGAGCCGAGGAAGGCGACCCAGAGCAACAGAAGCTGGGCGACCTCGAAGCTCCACACCACGGCGATGCCGAAGAACGTGCGGAGGACCACGTTCAGCATCACCACCGCCACCAGCGCGAACAGGCAGGTGATGGCGATCACCTTGGAGAGAAAGGCGACCAAGCGGACGGGGGCGGTATCGCCCATGGGGGCATCCTCCGAGCGGCAGTAACCCCCGCCCGAGGCCGCGCTCGCGCGGCGCCGGGCGGGGGCGAGCGGCCTCAGTTCAGGCGCGGCTCGATGAAGCGCTCCCAGATCTCGTCCGAGTAGTTGCCGCGCAGCTCCGTGCGCACGGCCTCGAACACGCGCTCCCGCCACGGGCCGCGGTCGACGTCGACGAAGGTGACACCGGCGGCCTCCAACTCCTCGATCAGCGGGCCCTCCCACTCGGTCTCCATGTCGAATTGCTCGCGCATCGCCCGCGCGCCGGCCGCCATGACGGCCTCGCGCTGCGCCGCGTCGAGCCGGTCGAGCCAGGCGAGGCTCACGTACATGACACGCGGCGACAGCACGTGATCGGTGTTGATGATGTAGTCGTTCACCTCGAACAGCCGCTGCGTGTAGTAGAACGAGACGGGGTTTTCCTGCGCCTCGATCAGCCCGGTCTGCATCGCCGAGAACACCTCCGAGCCCGGCAGGGCCACGGTGTTGGCGCCGAGGCCGTCGCGCCAGGCGACGACCCACTCGCTCACCTCCGGCAGCCGCAGCGACAGCCCCCGGACGTCGTCGGGGTGGGTGATGGCACGGCGCGCCGAGAGCTTGCGCGGGGTGCGCATCGCCGTGCCGACGATCTCGAGGCCGTGCTCGACCAAGCCGTCGTTGATCGTGTCGACGAACTCCTCGTCGAGGATGCGCTGCGCCTCCGTCCGGTCGTCGAGCAGGAAGGGGATGTTGAACGGCCAGGTGCCGACACCGAGGAACAGCTCGATCTGCCGCACGCCGGCATATTGGATCTGGATCTCGCCGTCCTGGAGCTGCTCGGTGCATTCGTCCTCGGGACCGAGGATGCCGCCCATGAACTTGTTGACGTGGAAGGTGTCGGGCATCGCCTCGTCGAGGTAGTCGGCGAAGCGGTCGAGCACGGCCTCCTCGACGCCGCCGGTGCCGGGTGCGGCACAGATCGCGACCTCGATCGCCCGCGCCGAGGTGGTCCCGGCGAGCATCAGGGCGACGGCAGCGCAGCCCGCGAGCCCCAGGCTCTTCTGCATCCAGTGTGGAGAAACGTTCGGCATCGTCTTGCCTCCCTTGGCGTTGGTCGTTGGCATCGGGCGCCGGTTCGGCGGCGGCACCGTCAACGGGGTTCGTCGGGCGGCTGGAGAAACTGGTTCTCCAGCGTCACCCAGTCGTCGTAGTCGAACAGGTTCCAGAGCTGGCGGTGGTCGACCATGTGCTCGGCGAAGCCGTCGAGACGGCCCCTGTTCCGCAGCTCGTCCAGCATCAGCGCTCCCATGCGGGCGAAGGTCCGCGTCAGCGAGTTGGGGTAGATGACGAGGCGATAGCCGAGCCGGCGAAGCTCCTCCACCGGCAGGATCGGCGTGCGCCCGCCCTCGACCATGTTCGCCATCGTCGGCCGTGCCAGCCCGTCGTTGATCGCCTGCATCTCCTGCGCGCTCTCGGGCGATTCGACGAACAACACGTCGGCGCCGGCCTCGCCATAGGCCTCGGCCCGCTCCAGCGCCGCCGCCAGCCCGTGCGTCGTCCGCGCGTCGGTCCGCGCGATCACCACGAAGTCGTCGTCGACGCGCGCGTCCACCGCCGCCTTGATGCGGTCGGCCATCTCGGCGGTGGCGACCAGCCGGCGACCCGGCTCGTGGCCGCACTTCTTCGGCCAGACCTGATCCTCGATCTGCACCGCCGCGACGTTCGCCGCCTCCATCTCGCGCACCGTGCGGATGACGTTGAGCGGGCCGCCATAGCCGGTGTCGATGTCGGCGATCAGCGGAATGTCGACGACGGCGGCGATCCGCCGGACCCGCTCCATCACCTCGCCGAACGAGACGAGCCCGACGTCGGGCGCGCCCATGGCGCTCATGGAGAGCCCCGACCCGGTAACGTAGGCGGCGGCGAAGCCGGCCCGCTCGACCAGCCGGCCGGTGAGGCAGTCGTAGCAACCGGGCGCCACCACGAGGTCGCTGGCCAGTGCGTGACGCAGCGCGGCACGCCGGCTCCGTTGCGGCCGCAGGCCCGGCGGATAGGCGGCGTGGTTCGTGGCGGTCATGGCCGGATCGCCCGCTCGGCCCGAAGGCGCTCGATCTCGTCCGCACCGAAGCCGAGCCCGGCGAGGATCTCGGGCCCGTGCTCGCCGAGCCGAGCCGGCGGGTCCAGCTCGCCCCGCCCCTCGTCGACGACCAGAAAGCCGCCGTTGAGCACCGTGATCGGCCGGCCGACGCCGGCCACGTCGTCGAAGGTGCGCAACAGCCCGCGCTCGGCGACCTGGGGAAGTGCCAGCGCGTCGGGCACCGAAAGCACGCGGCCCGCCGGCACGCCCGCCGCGTTCAGCGCCTCTTCCCAGTGCAGCGCACTCTCGGTGACGAGCCGCGCCTCCAACAGCGCGTTCAGTTCGGCGCGATTGCGCTTCCTGTCCTCGCGGTCCTCGAAGCGGGGGTCGTGGATCAGTTCGGGCACGCCGAGGACGCGGGCCACGGCTTCCCAGTGCGCCTGCTTGTTGGCGGCGATGTTCAAGGGATCGTCCTTGGTGCGGAAGGTGCCGGACGGACAGGCCGTGCGGTTCTCGTTGCCCATCGGCTGCGGCGTCTGGCCGGTCATCAGGTAGTTGGAGACGACCCAGGCGGCGGTGGCCATCGTCGCCTCCAGCATCGAAACGTCGATGGTGCAGCCCTTGCCCGTACGCGCGGCACCGGCGAGTGCGGCCGCGACCGCCATCGCCGCATTCAGCCCGGCGATGGCGTCGCTGATCGGAAAGCCGACCCTGAGCGGTGCCGTTGCCTCGCTGCCGGTGACGCTCATGATGCCCGATAGGCCCTGGATGATCTGGTCGTAGGCGGGGCGCTCGCTCAACGGGCCGGTCTGGCCGAAGCCCGAGAGCGCGCAGTAGACCAGCCGCTCGTTGTCGGCGCGCAAGCTGGCGGCATCCAGTCCGAGCCGCGTCATCACCCCCGGCCGGAAGCTCTCGATCACGGCATCGGCGCTTGCCGCCAAGCGGCGGAACACGGCCTTGCCGTCCGGGTGCTTGAGGTCGATGGCGATCGACTTCTTGCCGGCGTTCTGGGCGAGGTACGAGGTGCCCATGAACTGGCGGCTCAACTCGACGTCGGCACCGAGCTGCCGCGCGAGATCACCGCCGCCCGGCGCTTCCACCTTGATGACCTCGGCGCCGAGCAGGGCGAGCTGATAGCAGCAGAACGGGCCTGCCATCACGTTGGTCAGGTCGAGGACACGGAGTCCGTGGAGGGGCAGGGCCATGGTACTGGGCGTCTCCGGTCGGATCGGCAGGACGGGACCAGAGCGCCGTCAGGCGCCGGTCGGTCGGTGCCGGGCAGGGGTCGCGTGGCTGGTGAACGGCATCGGCGTGGCTCCCCGGGCGGGCGGCATTGGCCCTATATCATTCTGCTCGACAGAATGCTTTTCTGTTATCGTCAGTGTGCAGAGTCGTCACGGGACTGTCAACCCGCGCCGCCGCCATTCCGCGCTCGGCATCAAATCGTGCATGCAAGAAATCGAGTGCCGGCGTTCGGTCGACGCCGCTTGACGAAAACCGCGCGCGAATGGCATGCACGCCAAGAAGGACAACCGGCGGCAAGGTGACCGCCGACCGCCTGGGGAGGCATCGATGCGACAGACCAGCCTATGGATGTTGGGGGTGGCGGCGGTCCTCGCACCGACCCTCGCGGCAGCGCAGGAGGTCCAACTCCGCTTCGCGCACACCCAGCCGACCAGCGACACCCACCACCTGGCAACCGAATGGTTCGCCGAACGCGTGACGGAACTCACCGGCGGCCGCGTCGGCATCACCATCCACCCCGCCGGCGAGCTGGGCAACGATCCGACCATCCTCGAGGGCGTGCGCCTCGGCACCATCGACATCGGCCAGACCGGCAACCCCTTCTACACCCGCTTCGAGCCGAAGCTGAACGTGCTCGACCTGCCCTACCTGTTCGAGAGCTACGACCACGTCTACCGGGTGATCGACGGCGAGATCGGCGAGGAGCTGCTGGCCGAGCTCGACAAGCACCGCATGCAGGGCCTCGCCTTCTGGGAGATCGGCTTCCGCAAGATCACCAACCAGCGCAACGCCATCCGCACGCCGGCCGACGTTCAGGGCCTCACCATCCGCACCACGCCCAACCCGGCCCACGTCCAGGCCTTCGAGATCTGGGGCGCCATCCCGACGCCGATGGCCTTCACCGAGGTCTATCTGGCCCTCGAGACCGGCACCGTCGACGGCCAGGAGAACCCGCTCAACATCATCCGCTCCAACCGCTTCCAGGAGGTGCAGCGCCACCTCTCCTTCACCGACCACGCCTACACCGTCTCCATCGTCTCGATGAACAAGGCGCGCTTCGATCAGCTCGACGCCGACATCCAGGAGGCGCTGATCACCGCCGCGCGCGAGGCCGCCGCCTACCAGCGCGAGCTGAACCGCAACCAGGAGGAAGGCGACCTCCAGGCCATCCGCGACGCCGGGGTCGAGGTGGTCGAGGACGTCGACCGCGACGCCTTCCGCGATGCCGCCTTCGACCAGGTCAAGGCGACCTACGAGGCGCAGTTCGGCTCGGAACTGCTCGAGGCGATCCTCGCCGCGCGATGATCCACGGCCTTCGGGCGGCGGTCGGCGTCCTGCACCGTCTGCTGGACGTCGCCGCCGCCCTCCTGCTCACAGCCCTCGTCGCCATCACCGCCGCCCGCGTCGCCGGCCGCTACGCCCTCGGTCTCTCCATGCCCTGGAGCGAGGAGCTCACCCGCCTCCTCTTCGTCTGGCTGGTCATGATCGGCGCCGCCCGCTGCGCCCACCTCCGCATCGACCTCCTGCGCGAACGGCTGCAGGGCCGCGCCGGCCAGGCCCTCGACCTCCTGGTCGCCGCCGTCTCCCTGGCACTGCTCCTGCTCCTCGTCCGCTACGGCCACGCGCTGGTCGAACTCACCGCCTTCGACCGCTACACCGCCCTCGGCATCTCCGTCCAATACGCCTATTGGGGCCTCGTCACCGGCGCCGGCCTCTGGATCGTGACGCTCTTGGCCGACCTGCTCCTGCCGCGACCGAAAGGCGGCGCATGAGCCTCGCCCTCCTCCTGGGCATCATGCTGGGCCTCGCCGCCCTCGGCGTGCCCCTCGTCTTCGCCCTCCTCGGCGCCTCCGTCGTCACGCTCTTGATCTTCCGCCCCGGCCTGCCGCTCGAGGTCGTCCCCCAGCTCTTCGTCCAGGGCATCGACAACTTCGCGCTCCTCGCCATCGCCCTCTTCTTCCTCGCGGGCGAACTCATGTCGACCAGCGGCGTCATCGACCGCATCCTCGCCTTCTCCCGCGCCCTCGTCGGCCACATCAGGGGCGGCCTCGCCCAGGTCGGCATCCTCTCCTCGGTCGTCATGGCCGGCGTCTCCGGCTCCGCCGTGGCCGACGCCGCCGCCATCGGCTCGGTCCTCATCCGCTCGATGAAGCGCGCCGGCTACCCCGCGGGCTTCGCCGCCGCCCTCATCGAAACCGCCTCCATCCTCGGCCCCATCATCCCCCCCTCCATCCCCTTCATCGTCTACGCCGTCCTCGCCGGCGCCTCCGTCGGCGCCATGTTCATGGCCGGCATCGTCCCCGGCATCCTCATCGCCCTCGGCCTCGGCTTCGTCGCCTGGCTCCGCGCGGGCCAACTCGACCTGCCGCGCGAACCCAGGGCCGACCGCAAAACCATCGCCACCGCCACCAGCCGCGCAGCCCTCGCCCTCCTCGCCCCCGTCATCATCGTCGGCGGCATCTATGGCGGCATCTTCACCCCCACCGAGGCCGGCGCCATCGCCGTCGTCTACGTCCTCCTCCTGGGCCTCCTCTTCTACCGCGGCATCCCCCTCACCGCCCTCGGCTCCGCCCTCGTCCGCGCCGCCCACGGCACCGCCTCGATCCTCGTCATCCTCGGCGCCTCCTCCATCTTCGCCTGGATCGTCGCCGACCAAGGCATCAGCCGTCAGTTCGCAGCCCTCATCCTCGGCACCGGCGCCCCCGACTGGGCCATCTTCCTCCTCCTCAACCTCCTCTTCTTCGCCGTCGGCATGTTCCTCGACCCCCTCGCCGCCCTCGTCATCCTCGTGCCCATCTTCCAGCCGCTTACCGCCGAACTCGGCATGCACCCGGTCCAGTTCGGCGTCATGATCGTCCTCAACCTCATGATCGGCCTCTGCACCCCGCCCGTCGGCTACCTCATCTACATGACCGCAACCCTCGCCGAAGAACGCCCCACCACCGTCATCCGCCACTCCCTCCCCTTCCTCGCCGTCCTCGTCACCGTCTTGATGCTGGTCACCTACGTCCCCCCCATCACCCTCTGGCTCCCCACCACCATCACCGGCCGCTGACGGCCGACGCAGGAAACGAAAGCCAAGAGAAGTGGGGGATTTGTTGATACCCCCCACCCCCAAAGCCCGCCCCGCACACGTGCGCCGCAACCCCCCGGGCCGGTCTCTTTAAGCGTGTTGCTGCCGGGCGCCTCGCCTCTCCCTGGCCGCTGCCGGAGGACGAGGATGACGGCCTGCTCCTCGAGGCCCTC
>JBJHBG010000059.1:30262-30557 GCA_050485385.1 Geminicoccaceae bacterium
TTTGATGATCCCCCACACCCCCAAGGCCGGCCCTGCCGGCCTTACGGCGTGCGAACGCCGCCTGCCCCCCGACCAACGGCGAAGCTGGGGGCATTCTGGCAAAGGGACAGCCAAGCCGAACGATTGAGATCCGCCTGTCGCAGGCGTGCCCCCATGCAGGTCGATAAGTTGTCCTCTTAACCTCCTTGTCGTGCAGTCTGGGATGGCCCAGGCTGCGTGGAAAGGAGGAAAGCGATGGCAGGAACGGGGAGTGCGAAGCGGGCGCAGCCACGGGACGCGGAGACCAAGCTGGCGC
>JBJHBG010000060.1:0-30429 GCA_050485385.1 Geminicoccaceae bacterium
ATCGCGCAGGCGGCTGTAGCGATGCGGCTGCACCACGGCGACGACCTTGCCCGAACTGGCCTGCCGGGCCGTCTCCAGCACCGCCTCGATCTCGACCGGATGGTGGCCGTAGTCGTCGACCACGGTCACGCCCCGGGCCGCGCCGGTGACGGTGAAACGCCGCTTCACCCCGCCGAACTCGGCGAGCGCCTTACGGATGGTCGCCGTCGGCAGCTTCAGCCGGTGCGCCACGGCGATGGCGGCAAGGGCGTTCTGCACGTTGTGCCGGCCGGGCATGGCGAGCCTGAGGCCCGGAAGCGTCTCGGGCGCCCCGCCGTTCCGGATCACCACGTCGAAGGTGGTGCCGAAGGGATCGATCTGGAGGTCCAAGGCGCGGACGTCGGCCTGCGGGTTGAAGCCGTAGGTGACGACCTTCCGGTCGGTGATGCGGCCCAAGAAGCCCTGCACCTCCGGATGGTCGAGGCAGAGCACACAGAAGCCGTAGAAGGGCACGCGCTCCAGGAAGCGGAGGAAGGTCGCCTTCAGGGCGTCGAAGGAGCCGTAGTGGTCCATGTGCTCCGGGTCGACGTTGGTGACGATGGCGATGGTGGCGGGCAGGCGCACCAGCGTGCCGTCGCTCTCGTCGGCCTCGACCACCATCCACTCGCCGGCACCCAGCCGGGCGTTGGTGCCGTAGGCGTTGATGATGCCGCCGTTGACCACCGTCGGATCGAGCCCGGCGGCGTCGAACAGGGCGGCGATCATCGACGTGGTGGTGGTCTTGCCGTGGGTGCCCGCGACCGCGACCGAGTATTTGAGCCGCATCAGCTCGCCGAGCATCTCCGCGCGACGCACCACGGGCAGGCGCCGGGCGCGGGCGTCGATCAGCTCCGGATTGCTCTCCTTGATTGCCGAGGACACGACGACGACCCCGGCCTCGGCCACGTTCTCCGGGCTGTGGCCGACCATGACCGGGATGCCGAGCGCCTTCAGCCGCTTGACGTTGGCGCTCTCGGCCACGTCCGAGCCCTGCACCGCATAGCCCAGATTGTGCAGGATCTCGGCGATGCCGCTCATGCCGATGCCGCCGATGCCGACGAAGTGGAGCTTGCCGACCTCGAGGGGGAGGACGTTCATCGCATCGCCTCCTCGACCATGTCGGCCAAGCGCTCGGCGGCGTCGGGGTGGGCGAGCCGGCCCGCGGCCTCGGCCATGGCAAGGAGCCGCCGGGGCTCGGCGAGCAGACGGCGGAGCACGGCCGCCAGCGCCTCGCCGGTGAAGGCGTCCGGATCGATCACCAAGCCGGCACCGCCGGCCTCCAGGTGACGCGCGTTGGCGCGCTGGTGGTCGTCGGCGGCGTGGGCATATGGGACCAGCACCATCGGCCGGCCGACCACGAGCGTCTCCGCCACCGCCGAAGCGCCGGCGCGGGTGACGACGAGGTCGGCGGCCCGCAGGCGCTCGGGCATGTCGTCGAAGAAAGCGGCGGCATCGGCGGCAACGCCGAGTTCGGCACAAGCCTCGCGCACCCGGTGCACATCCTCCGGGCGGCACTGCTGGACGAGGGCGACGCGGGCCCGCTCGTCGGTCGTCAGCAGGGCGAGAGCCGCGGGCACCACCTCGGCGAAGACGGTTGCCCCCTGGCTGCCGCCCACGACCAGCACGCGCAACGGCGCCGCTTCGACGAGCGCGAGGGGGGCCGGCCCGAAGCCGCTGCGCACCGGATTGCCGACCACGCGGGCGAGCCGTCCGACGGCGGGCGCCCCTGCCGTCGGCTCGAAGCTCAAGGCAACCGTGCGGGCGAAGCGCAGGAGCAGGCGGTGCGCGCGGCCGAAGACGGCGTTCTGCTCGTGCAGCACCAACGGTACCCGCAACAGCCCGGCGGCAACGCCGGTCGGCACCGAGGCGTAGCCGCCGAAGGCCGCGACCGCCTTGGGGCGGGCCAGCGCGAAGCGGCCGAGGCTGGCGAGCACACCCAGGCCCAGGAAGAGCAGCCCGCGCAGCCTGGCGATGGCCGAGCCGCTCGGGCTGGCGGCAGTCACCTGCCAACTCGCGGCCTCGGCCGGAAGGTAGCGCGCACCGCGCGCATCGACCGCGTAGGCCACGCGATGGCCGCGCCGCTCCAGCGCGTCGCCGAGCGCGATGGCCGGGAACATGTGTCCCCCGGTGCCGCCCGACGCGATGACCACGGCCCCTCTCATCGGATCACCACGATCGAGGGCGTGCGGCGCAGCAGCGCCAGGACCATGCCGCAGCCGAGCGCAAGGGCCAGGAGCGACGAGCCGCCGTAGGAGACGAAGGGCAGCGTCATGCCCTTGGCCGGCAGGATCGCCACGTTGACGCCGAGGTTGATGGCGGCCTGGAGGCCGAACTGAACGGTCAGCCCCACCGCCGCGAGCTGGGCGAAGCGGTCGGTCTGGCGGTCGGCCAGGATCAGGGCGCGCAGCACGATCGTCGTGAACAGGAGCACCACGACGATGCCGATCAGGAGGCCGAACTCCTCCACCCCGGCGGCGAAGACGAAGTCGGCATGACTGTCCGGCAGCCGGTTCTTGATGACACCCTCGCCCGGTCCCTTGCCGAACCAGCCACCGGCGGTCAGCGCCTGGAGCGAGCGGTCGACCTGGAAGCCCGCATCCGACGCGAGGAAGGCGTCGATCCGGCTCTGGACGTGGCCGAAGGCGTTGTAGGCGAGCAGAAGGACGCCGAGGCTGGCGCCCGCCATGCCCACCACCCAGGGCCACGCGAGCCCCGCCATGAACACCATGGCGGCGAAGACGACCAGGACCAAGAGGGCCGTACCGACGTCGGGCTGGAACAACAGCAGCGTCGTCACCACCGCCACCGGCAGCATCGCCTGCGGCAGCGCCTGGATGCCCTCGCGGCTCGCCAGGAGGTGGGCGACGACGACGATCAGCGCCGGCTTCACGAACTCGCTCGGCTGAAGCGAGATGCCGCCGAGGCTGAGCCAGCGCACCGCGCCGTTCACCTCGAAGCCGATCACCGGCACCAAAGCCAACAGGCCGAGGCTGGCAACGAACAGACCGGTGGCGATGCGGCGCACGCCCAACGGTGCCAGCAGCGACGCGATCAAGAGGACGACCACGCCGACGGCGAGGAACAGGCTCTGGCGGACGGCGAAGTGCCAGGGGTTCAGGTTCTTCAACTCGGCCACGGGCGGGCTCGCGGTGAAGACGAAGACGAGGCCGGTCGCCGCGAGCAGGCCGAGCACCGCCAGGAGCGGGCGGTCGACCGTCCACCACCAGTTGGCGACGACGCTGTTGTCGGTGCGGGCGAACGCGCTCATGGCCTCACCGCAGCTTCAAGGTGGAGAGACCGATCAGCGCCAGGATCATGGCGATGATCCAGAACCGGATGACGATCGTGGGTTCGTGCCAGCCCTTCTTCTCGAAGTGGTGGTGCAAGGGCGCCATGGCGAAGACACGGCGACCGGTCAGCTTGAAGGAGACGACCTGGACGATGACCGAAACGGTCTCGAGCACGAACAGCCCGCCGATGATGGCGAGTACCAACTCGTGCTTGGTGACGACGGCGGTGGCCCCGAGCGCACCGCCCGTGGCGAGCGAGCCGGTGTCGCCCATGAAGACCATGGCAGGCGGCGCGTTGAACCAGAGAAAGCCGAGGGCGGCACCGACGATGGCGCCGCACACGACGGCCAGTTCGCCCGTGCCCGGCACGAACGGGATGCCGAGATAGTTGGCGAAGATGGCGTTGCCGATCAGATAGCTGATCAGCGCGAAGCACATGGCGGCGATCATCACGGGCACGATGGCGAGCCCGTCGAGGCCGTCGGTGAGGTTCACCGCGTTCGAGGCGCCGACCATGACGAGGACGCCGAACAGCGCAGCACCCACCATGCCGAGCGGGATCAGGATGTCCTTGAAGAACGGCACGGCGAGACTGGTGGCGAGCGGCTCCTCGGTCAGCACCATCACCCAGATGGCGGCGACCAGGGCGATGCCGATCTGGGCCAACAGCTTCAGCCTGCCGGCGAGGCCCTTCGAGCTGCGCTTGGTCACCTTCAGATAGTCGTCGACGAAGCCGATGCCGCCATAGCCGAGCGTCACCAGGAGCACGATCCAGACGAAGCCGTTGGTGAGATCGGCCCAGAGCAGCGTCGCCACGCTCAGCGACAGCAGGATCAAGACGCCCCCCATCGTGGGCGTCCCCTGCTTGGTGAGGATATGGCCTTCGGGGCCGTCCTCACGAATCGGCTGGCCCTTGCCTTGCTTGGAACGGAGCCAGCGGATGATCGCCGGGCCGAAGACGAAGCTGACGACCAGCGCCGTCATGATGGCGCCGCCGGTGCGGAAGGTGAGATAGCGAAAGACGTTGAACGGGCCGAACTCGGCGGCGAGCGGCACCAGCAGATGGTAGAGCATCAGCGGGGCCTCCCTTCCAGGAGAGCCTCGACCAACGCGCCCATGCCGCTCGCGAGCGAGCCCTTCACCAACAGCGTGTCGCCCGCGCGCAACTCGGCCCGCACCCGGTCGACGAGGTCGAGGGCATCTTCGCCGTGCCCCGCATGGACCACCGGCGGCAGGGCGGCAGCGAGCGCCGCCATCTCCTCGCCCGCGGTAAAGACGCGTGCCACACCCGCTTCCTCGAGCGGCCCGGCCAACGCCACGTGCATGGCGGCCGCCTCCGGCCCCAGTTCCTTCATCGCCCCCAAGGCGGCGAGCCGACGACCGGAGGCGAAGCCCAAGACCTCGATGGCGGCGCGCATCGACGTGGGGTTGGCGTTGTAGGCATCGTCGATCAAGGCCGCCTCGCCGCCTGGCACCGCCAACGCATGCCGCCGGCCGCGCCCCGGCTCGCTGACGAGGTCGGCGAGGCTGGCGGCGAAGGCGACGACGTCGGCGCCCAGCGCGTCCACCGTGGCGAACAGGGCCGTCGCGTTCCGCACCCAATGCGAGCCCGGCAGACCGACGCGGCAGCGGAACGTCCCCACCGGTCCCGTCACCTCGAGCTCGCTGCCGTTGGCGTCGGCCTCGAGGCACCGCCCCTGCCAATCGCCTGCCTCGCCCACGGCGAACGTGACGATGCGTCCGCAGCCGGCCGCGCGCGCCGCGTCCCGCAGGAGAGGAGCGTGCGGCCCCTCGCCGATGACGGCGACGCCCTCGGGTTCCAGCCCCTCGAAGATCTCGGCCTTGGCCCGGGCGATCGCCGCCTCGTCGCCGAAATAGGCCAAGTGCGCCGGGGCGATGGCGGTTACGAGCGCCACATGCGGGCGCACCTGGCGGGTCAGGCGGGCGATCTCGCCCGCACGGTTCATGCCCATCTCGAACACGGCGTAGTCGGCACTTTCGGGAAGCTGGGCGAGGCTGGTCGGCACGCCCCATTGGTTGTTGAAGCTCTTGGCGCTGGCATGCACCTCGCCCTGCCGGGCGAGGCCGTGGGCGAGCGCCGCCTTGGTGCCGGTCTTGCCGACGCTGCCGGTGATGCCGGCGATACGAGCCGCACTGCGTGCCCGGGCCGCCGCCGCCAGCGCCTCGAGCCCGGCCTGGGTGTCCGCCACCACCAACAGCCGCGCCGGATCGACGCCTGCGGGCACCCGGCTCACCAGCGCCGCCGACGCACCCTTGGCGAGGGCGTCGGCAACGAACGCGTGGCCGTCGCGGGCATGCACCAAGGCAACGAAGAGGTCGCCCGGCGCCACGGTCCGGCTGTCGATGGAAATGCCGGTCGCCGCCCACTCGCTCGCGACGCGGCCGCCGGTCGCCGCCGCTGCCGTCGCCGCTGACCAGAGCGCGGTCATGCGCGGTCTCCCAGCGCGCGGCGGACGACGTCGGCGTCGTCGAAGGGCAGCACGCGGTCGCCGACGTCCTGGCCCGGCTCGTGCCCCTTCCCGGCGACCAAGAGCACGTCGCCCGCCGCGAGGCCCTGCACCGCCCTCCGGATCGCCTCGCCCCGGTCGCCGATCTCGACGGCGTCCGGGCAGGCGGCGAGCACGGCGCGGCGGATCGCCGCCGGATCCTCGGTCCTCGGGTTGTCGTCGGTCACGATGGCGCGGTCGGCATGGGCCGCCACGGCAGCCCCCATCTCGGGCCGCTTGCCGGGGTCGCGGTCGCCGCCGGCGCCGAAGACCACCCAGAGCCGGCCCCCGCAGTGCGGGCGAAGCGCCTGGATGGCTACCGCCAGGGCGTCCGGCGTATGGGCGTAGTCGACGAAGACGGCGGCCCCCGAGGGGTGCGTGCCGACGCGCTCCATGCGGCCGCGCGGCGCAACCAGCCTCGGCACCGCCCGCAGCATGGCCGCCAGGCCGAGCCCGGTGGCCCGGCCCAAGGCCAGGGCCGCCAGCAGATTGGTTGCCTGAAATGCGCCGACGACGCCGAGCCGCACCTCGACCGCACGCCCCTCGACGACCAGTGTCAAATGCTGGCCCACCGGCTCCGGGGTCTGCGCAACGAGCCGGAAGTCGGCGGCACCGCGGCCGAACGTGACGACGTCGAGCCCACGCCGCCAGGCGTCGCGGACGAGGCCGGCGGCGCCGGGCATATCGGCGTTCAGGACGGCGGTCGCGTCGACCGGCAGGAGTTCCGCGAACAGCCGCCACTTGGCCGCCCGGTAGGCCGCCTCGGTGCCGTGGTAGTCGAGATGGTCGCGGGTCAGGTTCAAGAACGCGGCGGCACCGAGTTCGACACCGTCGAGCCGGCGCTGATCGAGGCCGTGGCTGGAAGCCTCCATCGCCACGTACTCGATACCGTCCTCGGCCAACTCGGCGAGCAGGGCGTGCAGGACGATCGGGTCCGGGGTGGTGAGGCTTTCGCCCGCGGTCCGGCCCGGCGCCTCGACGCCGAGCGTGCCGAGGCTCGCGGCGCGAAGGCCGGCCGCAGCCCAAAGCTGACGGAGAAAGGCGACGGTCGAGGTCTTGCCGTTGGTGCCGGTGACGGCCACCACCGTGCGCGGCTGACGGTCGTAGAAGGCGGCGGCCATCCGGGCGAGGCGGCGCCTGGGATCGACGTCCACCACCAGCGGGACCGGCAGGCCGTGGGCTTCGAGGCTGGGATCGCCCAGCACGGCGACGGCCCCCTTGGCGATGGCCTCCGGCACGAAACGGCGACCGTCGGCCTTCGTCCCGCGCAAGGCCGCGAAGAGAAAGCCCGGCTCGACCTTGCGGCTGTCGGCGGTGAGTCCCGTCACCACCACGCCGCCGTCGCCCAAGAGGTGTGCGCCTTCAGCCACGAGGCTCGCGAGCCGCATGGGCCCCTCCCCCGGCGTCGACCCTGAGCAGCGGGTCCAACCCACCCCAGCCGCGCAGCCGCGTCACCGCATCCACCGGGCTCGGCGCCACACCCAGGATCGGACCGATGCGGCCGACCATGCGGCTGACCGCCGGCGCGGTCACCCAGCCGGCGGTGATGCGGTCACGCGGGTGGCCTTCGGCCGCCTTCGGCTCGTCGAGCATGGCGAAAACGACGTAGCGCGGCCGGTCGATCGGGAAGGCCGCCACGAAGCTCGAGCGGACCACGCCCGTGAGATAGCGGCCGTTCGGCCCGACCTTGCGCGCGGTGCCCGTCTTGCCGCCGACCAGATAGCCGTCGACGAGGCCCTGACTGCGGCCGTCGTGCAGGGTGCGCCACATCAGGCCGCGCATGGCCTCCACCACGTCGGGCCGGAACACGGCGGCACCCTCGCGCGCGGGCGGCGTCGCCTCTGCCAACAGCGTCGGCCGCACCGGCCGACCATCGCCGAGCATCGTCGCGACGGCGCTCGCGTAGTGCAAGGGCGTGATGGCGAGGCCGTGACCGAAGGCAACCGTCGCCGTGGCGATGTCGGACCAGCGCGGCGGCACCTGCGGGCGAGCGCTGGTGCCGCCCTCGAACACGAGCGGCGTCGTCAGCCCGATGTCCTGGACGAAGCGGGCGTAGCGCTCGCCGCCGATCTTGAGGCCGATCCGCGCATTGGCGATGTTCGACGAGTGGATCAGTCCCTCGGCGACACTCAAGACGCGATTGCGGGCGCGGTAGTCGCCGATGGAGGAACGGCCGATCCTGAGCGAGCCGCGAGCATCGAGTTGATCGTGCAGCCGGATGGCGCCCGCTTCGAGGCCGAGGCCGACCGTCAGCACCTTGAAGACCGACCCGAGCTCGAACGTCTGGGTGAGGTTCAAGTCCTTGCGCGCGTCCTCCGGTGCCAACGCCGGATGGTGCGGGTCGAAGGCCGGCAGACTGACGCTCGCGAGCAATTCGCCGGTCACCACGTCGAGGACGAGGGCGGCCCCCTCCTTGGCGCGATGGCGGTCGATCGCCGCCTGCAACTCCGTCTCGACGGCGCCCTGCACGGCGAGGTCCAACGAAAGCCGAACGGGCGTTCGGCCCGGCCCGGTGAGACGGCCGTCGAAGGCGCGCTCGGCGCCGCTGAGGCCGCGATTGTCCACGTCGACGTAGCCGAGCGTGTGCGCCGCCAAGCGGCCGTTCGGGTAGAGACGGACGTGGCGATGCTCGAAATTGACCGCCGGCAGACCCAGTCGGCGCACGGCTTCCACCTCGCGCGGGCCGACGTCACGCGCCAGCACGACGTGGTGCCGGTCGGCGGCGAGCAGACGCTCCAGGCGAGCGGGGTCGGCGCCGTCCAGCACGGCAGCGAGTGCCGCCGCTTCGGCGGCCGCGTCGCGGACGTGGCGGGGATCGGCAACGAGCTGCGGCGCGACGACGGTGGTGGCGAGGATGCGCCCCTGCCGGTCGAGCAGGTCGGCGCGCTCCGCCAGGGGCGCTGCGGCGAGAGCGCGCGGACCGGATGCCGCCTCGTCCGGCAGGCCGAGGTCGACCAACCGCAGCCCGATGACGCCAAAGAGGCCGGCGAAGCAGGTAGCGAGCGCGAGGATGCGGCCGTTCACGGCGCCAGCCCGACGAGTTGGGTTGCCGTGGGTCGGCGCTTGACGGTGGCGAGACCGCCGGACGGCAGGGCGATGATGGCGAGGCCTTCCGTCGTTCCCTCGGGCCGGACCGCGAGGGCATCGAGCGTGACGAACTGGCGCGGGCTCGCGGGCACGAGGCCCAACTGATCGGCGAAGCCCGCCAGATATCCCGGACGCCGGTGATAGGCGAGTTCGGCCGTCAGGCGTCCGGTCTCGGCCTGGGCCGTCGCCAGCGTCCGGCGCAGCTCGACCAGACGGCGCTCCTCCGCGTCGACCTGCTGCTTGAACACCATGACGCCAGCGCCCAGCGCCAGCACGCCCGCGACCGCCGCGATCGCTCCCCATGCGGCCATGGTCAGCCCCCCAGCCGGCGCGCCGCGCGCAGCCGGGCGGAGCGGGCGCGCGGGTTGGCTCCGACCTCGGCCGCACCGGGCGTGACTGCCTTGCGGGTGAGGAGGTCGAGCGTCGGCTCGACGCTGGCGGCCGGCGGCAGGTGGCGCGAACGATTGGGCGTGCGGCCGGCAGCCTCGGCGAGAAAGCGCTTCACGATCCGATCCTCCAGCGAGTGGAAGGCGACGACCACGAGTCGCCCCCCGGGACGCAGGAGGCCGAGCGCCGCTGCGAGCCCCCGTTCGAGCTCACCCAACTCGTCGTTGACCGCGATGCGCAGGGCCTGGAAGACGCGCGTGGCCGGATCGATCCGGGCGTCGCCACGACGGCCGCCGGTGACGGCGCGGCGCACGACGTCGGCGAGGTCGCCCGTGCGGGTGAAGGGCCGCTCGGCCCGGCGGCGGACGATGGCCCGAGCGACGCGACGCGACTTGGCCTCCTCGCCGTAGCGGAAGAAGAGATCCGCAAGCTCGGCCTCGTCGAGATCGGCCACGAAGTCCGCCGCCGTCGCGCCGGCGCCACCCATGCGCATGTCGAGCGGCCCGTCCGCGGCGAAGGCGAAGCCGCGCTCCGCCTCGTCGAGTTGGAAGGACGAGACACCAAGGTCGAAGACCACCCCGTCGACCGGCTCGCCGACCAGCGACGCGAGGTCGCCGAAGCGCCCCTCGACCAGCCGCAGGCGCGGCTCGACCGCCGCCAGCGCGCGGCCGCGGGCGATGGCGGCAGGGTCCCGGTCGACGGCAACGACACGGCCGGCGCCGGCCGCGAGCAGTGCCTGCGTATAGCCGCCGCCGCCGAAGGTCGCATCGACGTGGCACTCGCCCGATGCCGGCGCCAGATAGGCGACGACCTCGGCGAGCAGGACCGGTACATGCCGCGAAGATTTATCCACAGCAAGTTATCCACAGGCGGGAAAACCGGACTGGCCGACGAGCGCTCGACGACATGCAGGTTGATCTGACGATATCTGTAAAACGCGAGTTGTTGACGGCGAACCGTCGCATATGCCTGCCGCACAGCCGACGCGAACTCGCTTTTCTCGATCTCGGAGAATTGCACCGTCGTCATGAAGCGGGCCACCATCAGGTTTTACTTTGCCACGACACCCTTGGTAAGCTCGTCGGCGAGATATCTTGGCAGTGCTTGGCGGAAATACGAGCTATTTACATTGACACCGCAGTAGTTGGCAGAAATAGCTGACCGTCCAGCACACCGTCTTCCGACCGTATAAGTGGCCCGGTCTAGGGTCAAGTAATTTGTCGTAGGCACAAGCTAACCAACTGCAAAACAGTTGAATTTCTACGGCACCTCAGAAAGCGCTTCTGTGGATAAATCTGGGAATTGTTTTCGTTATGTTCGCGGCAGCGGTGGACGAGGGTCAGGCGGCCGTAAGCCGGGTTCTGTGACGGCCGGGCACGCCCGGCCGCCGATGGCCATTCCTCTGGGACGTCCGTCGCCGGACGCCTCGCGCGACCTACCCGGACGACCGGCCCGGAAACGGGCCTGCACCCGAAGGCGCCGTCGTCCCTACGCGGTCTTGCTCCCGGTGGGGTTTACCGTGCCACCCCCGTTGCCGGGGGCGCGGTGCGCCCTTACCGCACCCTTTCACCCTCACCCGCAGGCGCCAGGAGCGCCCCGGCGGGCAGACTGCTCTCTGTGGCACTATCCCTGGGGTCGCCCCCGCCGGGCGTTACCCGGCACCGTGTTTCCGTGGAGCCCGGACTTTCCTCCCCGGCGTCGCCGCCGGAGCGGCCATCCTGCCGCCTGACCCGCGTCATGTAGGCACAGCCGCGGCTAGGCGCCAGCCCCGGCGAACGCCGCGGCCACCTCGCCGATCCGCCGACGGGTGGCCACCTCCAGCCGGCCGTCGACGGCCTGCGGCATGAACCGCCGCTGGAAGGCCGCGACCACGGCGGAGACACTGGTCGGCTGCGGGGCGTCGTCGAGCGCGTAGCCGATCCGGCCCAGGGTCGGCAGCGGTGCCGGGGCGGGCCCGCCCGCGCCCGGCTCCGGCCAGATGCCGAGACCCGCCGCTGCCAGCCGTGCCCAGGGAAAGCGCTCGCCCGGGTCCAACTTGCGCATGGGTGCGACGTCGGCATGGCCGACGAGACCGTGCGGCGGGATGGCCCAGCGGGCCATGACGTCGCCGACGAGGTCGATGACCGCGTCGATCTGCCGATCGGGAAAGGGTGGCAGGCCGAAATCGTGACCGCCGTTGACGATCTCGATGCCGATGGAGGTCGCGTTCAGGCCCGTCCGCCCACGCCAGGCGGAGACCCCGGCATGCCAAGCGACCTCGCCTTCGTCGACCAGCCTGAGGATGCGGCCCGTCTCCTCGACGACGTAGTGGGCGCTGACCGCCGCTGCCGGATCGCACAGCCGAGCGACGGCGGCCTCACCCGTCACCATGCCCGTGTAGTGCACGATCAGCGTATCGACCGCCGCCCCGGCCGGCCGCACCGCGCGGTTCGGCGACGGCCGGTCGACGATCCCCGGCAAGTGCCGTCTCAAAAGCGCCGAAGGAGACGTTCGAAGTACTCCAGCTCGATCGCCGGACGGTCGCGCTCGCCGGAGCGGCGGTGCAGCTCGCGCAGGACGTCGCGCGCGGTGCCGAGATCGGGGGTGTCGGGCACCTGCACGCCGTAGGGCGTGGCCCCGCCCTCGTTGCGCACCGGGCGGCCGAGCGGATCGCGCGTCCCGTCGAGCGGCGGCCCCATGCCGGCCTCGCCGCCGGGATCGCCGGGCATCGCGCCCATCTGCTGCTGCATCTGCTCCATCAGTTCGCCGGCCCCCTGCTGGAGAAGGTCGAGGGCCTGGCCTTGCGGGCCGGTAGCCCGGCCGGGCTGTCCCTGGCCCAACGCCTGCTCGGCGCCGCGCATCTCCAACTCGGACTGGCCCAACTCGTTCGGGATGCCCATGCCGCTCTCGCCGAGCTGCCGCATCAGTTCCCCCAGCGCCCGCCGCAGCGCCTCCTGTTGCTGCTGCAAGCCTTGCATGCCGGCATCGCCGCCGGGCTGACCGTCCTGACCCGGTTGACTTTGCTGCCCCTCCTGGCCGCGCTGCATCTGGAAGGTCTGGTCCATCAACTGCTGCTGCTGACGGATCAGATCCTGCAGCGCATTCATGTTCTGCTGCATCTGCCCCATCGGCATCTGCATCGCCATTTGCAGGTTCTCGAGCAGTTGCCGGAGCTGCGAGAGCATCTGCTGCGCCTGCTCCATCGCCCCGCCCTGCATCGCCTCGCGCATCGCGTCCAGCATGTCCTGGAAGTCCTGCCGGCTCAGCATCTGCGCGTTGGGGTCGATCGGCTGCATCTGCATGTCGTCCGGCGACATGCCCTGCATTTGCTCCAGGGCCTGCTGCATCAAGGCCTGGAGATAGGCGTCGATCGCCCGTTCCAACTCGTCCATCAAGGCTTGCAGTTCGGCGTCGTCGGCACCCCGCTCGATCGCCTCCTGCAAGGCGCGCTCCAGCGCCCGCAGGTCGCGCTCGGCGACCGAGAGCTGGCCCTCCTCGACGTGCAGCGCCACGTCCCAGAGGAGGTCGACGACGGAAGCGTCGCCATCGCCGTCCCGCTCCAGGATCAGCCGGGTCGAGGCGGCGCGCAGCGCCAGCGGCACGACGCTGTCGAGCACCTCGACGTAGGGGCTCTGCGCCAGGATGTTGACCTGTGCCGCGACCGTGCGCCGTTCTTCCGGCTCGGCCACGAGCTTCTTGCGCGCGGCGATGATGGCGCGCGCGACCGGATGGACGAACTGCCGCTCGGGCAGGGTGAAGCGGAGCGTGCGGCTGGTGCCTTCCTGTTCGGCGACGTCGGTCGCCACCAATCGCGCCTCGACCTCCTGGCCGGCGAAGGGATGCGGCGTCAGGTCGAGAAAGCCCACCCCCTGGTAGTCGAGGCGCGGGCGGGTGAAGCTTCTGAGCGACAGCCGTTCGGTGCTGTTGCCGCGAACGACGAGCGAAAGCTCCAGGTCGACGCCCTCCAGGCCGTAGTCGTCGCTCGCCTCGAACCGCGTGGCGAGGGCGTTGCGCTGCGTCACCGTCGGTGGCTCGACGAAGTTCACGACCGGAGCCCGGTCGGGCTGGACCTCGATCGGAAAGCGGGCGAGCGGCGCCTCGCTGTCGGAGCCGACTTCGAGCGCGCCGCTCTCGCGCACGACCGTCCGCGCCTCGAGGCTGCGGCCGCCCAGTTCGCGCTGCTCCAGTGCCGCCGTCGCGAAGCGAGGCTCGACGTCGGCGCCGGGCTCGACGTTGTGGAGTTGCAGGACCAACTCGCTGCCGGCCGGCACCACCAGCGCCTCCGCGTCGGCGGCGAGCGGCAAATCGACCGTGCGCACGACCGGCGACTGACCGGTGTAGAGCGGTGGCGTCAGCCACAGATCGGCCCGCATCGGCGTCGCCGCGGCGGCGACAGCGAAGCTCGGCAGGAATGCGCCCGCCAGCCGGTCGCGCCAGACCGGCCCGGCGTCGATCAGCGCCACCACCAAGACGAGGACGCCGGCCGCGCGCAGCGCCCAAGGGTCGCGCACGCTCATGACCGAACGGGGACGGACGAAGCCGAGGAAGGCCAATCGGGCCCGCTCGCGCTCTTGGTGCCGCTGCCATAGCCGCGTGGCCGCGGGGTTGCTGCCGTCCGCCGGCCGGTCGCCGAGCGCCTGGATCGGCTGGTGGGCGAGGCCCGCCGCCCGCTCCAGGCGCCGATCCACGGCGTCCGCGCCCGGCAGCCGCCAGCGGCGCCAGCCGCCGCGCACCAGCAGCGCCAGGGCGACGGCCGTCGCCGCCAACGCGACGCCGTGCAGCCACCATGGCAAGGCCTGCAGCCAGCCGAACAGCGCCACCACGAGGAACGCGAGCACCAAACCCGCTGCCGGCGCGAACGCCTCGACGGCACCCTCCAAGGCCAAGGTCAGCCGCGTCCAGCGGCGACGGGCGCGGAGGCGGCGGCCGAGGGATGCCGTCGTGGCGGGCTCGGGACGGTGCGGCGCGTCTGCTGACATCCGGTGCTCCTGGGTGGGGCGGGTCGGGCAGGCGGCGGGCTCCGGCAGGAGCCCTTTCAGGCGAAGTCCGAAGGCCGCTCGGGCGGGCGCAGCCAAGCCGGCACCCGCTCCTCGGCCAGACGATCGACCGGTGGCACCGGCGGACGCAGCACCGCCACGCGGTCGCCGTCCACCAGCACCTCGGCCGGCATACCTCTCGAATTGTAGTCCGATGCCATCGCCGCGCCATAGGCACCGGCCTGCGTGAACGCGAGGACATCGCCCGCTTCGGGTAAGGTCATGCGCGCGTCGCGCTCGAAGACGTCGCTGCTCTCGCAGATCGGGCCGACCACGTCGACCGAAACCTCCACCTGCGCCGGTCGGCGCCGCAGCGGCAAAATGGGGTGGATCGCCCCGTACATCGCCGGGCGCACGAGCGTGTTCATGCCGGCGTCGAGCACCACGAAGCGGCGTCCGTCGCTGCCGCTCTTGACCACGATGACGCGGGCGAGCAGCAGGCCCGCGGCGGCGACCAGGTAGCGGCCGGGCTCGAACACCAGCCGCGCGTCCAGATCGCGGGTCACGGCGAGCGCCATCGCCGCGAAGGCGCCGACGTCGAGCTCGCGCTCGTCGACGTAGCGGATGCCGAGCCCACCGCCGAGGTTCAGCCGCTCCAGGGGAAAGCCGGCGGCGCGGGCGGTGCGGTAGAAGCTCGCCATGCGCCCGTAGGCGCGCTCGAAGTCCTCGACCACGGCGATCTGCGAGCCGATGTGGCAGTGCAGGCCCACCAGCCGCAGCCGCGACAACCCGCGGAGGACGTCCAGCACCTCGCCCAGCCGCTCGCCGCCGATGCCGAACTTGTCGTGGCGGCGGCCCGTGGCGATCTTGTCGTGGGTGGTGGCGGCAACGTCCGGGTTGAGCCTGAGCGCGACGGGCGCTGCCACGCCCCGAGCCTCCGCCCGTGCCTGGATCGCGTGCAGTTCCTCCACCGATTCGACGTTGAGCTGGAGGATGCCGGCCGCGAGTGCCCGGTCGATCTCCGCATTGGTCTTGCCGACGCCGGCGAAGACGATGCGCTCGGGCGGGATGCCGGCGGCAAGCGCCCGTTCCAGTTCGCCCCCGGAGACCACGTCGGCCCCCACCCCTTCCCGCGCCAGCGTGGCGAGCACGCCGAGCGCCGGGTTGGCCTTGACGGCGTAGCAGAACAGCGTGCCGGAGCCGGCGAACGCGTCGGCCAACCGTCGGTAGCGCCGGCGCATCTCACCAGCGGCGTAGACGTACAGCGGCGTGCCGTGCTGGCGGGCGAGGTCCGCCAACGCGACATCGTCGGCGAACAGCCGGTCGTCCCGGTAGGGAAACGGGATCACGCGCCGTCGTCCTCGACGTCGTCGAACTCGAGCGCGTCGCGCTCGACGGCAGGCGGCGGTGCATCGGCCGGCAGCCGGAGCGGCCCGACCCGGCCGCAGGCGGCGATCGCCAAGGCGAGGACGAGGAGGGCGAGCAGCCTCACAATTCGGGCTCCGCCATGTCGGGGCCGAAGCCCTCGTCCTGCGGCATGTCGGGATCCAGTGCTGGCGTCGCCGGCGGCTCCAGATCGATGCGCAACTCGACGCCGGGCGGCTCCCCGGGCGCGGGTGGCGCGCAGGCGGCGAGCGCCACGAGCGCGAGGACGCCGAGGAGGCCCCTCACTGGCCCCGCTCCAAAAAGCGCGCGCGCGCATCGCGGACGGATTCCAGAACCCGTACCGGTGCAGTCCCACCGAAGCTGGTGCGGCTCGCCACGGAACGCTCGACCCCCAGCACCTCGAACACCTCCTCGGTGATGCCGGGCTCGATCTCCCTGAGCACGTCCAAGGGCAGTTCCTCCAACTGGCAACCCCGCGCCTCGGCCGCGCGCACGGCACGCCCGGCGACGTGGTGGGCCGTGCGGAACGGTACGTTCAACACCCGCACGCACCAGTCGGCGAGGTCGGTCGCCGTGGTGAAGCCGACGCCGGCCGCCGCGCCCAGACGCGCGCGGTCGAACGTGACCTCGCGCAGCATGGCGGCCGCCGTCTCCAGACCGAGTTCGAGCGTGTCGACCGTGTCGAACAGCGGCTCCTTGTCCTCCTGCATGTCCTTCGAGTAGGTCAAGGGCAGACCCTTCAGCATGGTCAGCGTGGCGACGAGGGAGCCTATCACACGTCCCGACTTGCCGCGCAGCAGCTCCGCCGCGTCCGGGTTGCGCTTCTGCGGCATGATCGAGCTGCCGGTGGAGAACGCCTCGCTCACCACGACGAAGCCGAACTGGCGGGTCGCCCAGAGTACGATCTCCTCGGCCAGACGCGACAGATGCACCGCCGTGACCGCCGCGGCGGCAAGATAGTCGAGCACGTAGTCGCGGTCGGAGACGGCATCGAGCGAGTTGGCCGAGGGCCGGTCGAAGCCCAGGGCCTCGGCCGTCAGCTCGCGGTCGATGGGAAAGCTGGTGCCGGCGAGGGCCGCAGCACCGAGGGGACACTCGTTGAGCCGGCGCCGCGCATCGGCGAAGCGCGAGCGGTCGCGGCCGAGCATCTCGACATAGGCGAGGAGGTGGTGGCCGAGGGTCACCGGCTGCGCCGCCTGAAGGTGGGTGAAGCCGGGCATGACCGTCGCCGCCTCGGCCTCGGCATGGTCGATCAGCACCGCCTGCAACGCCTGCAACAGGCGGTCGGCCCGGTCCATCGCGTCGCGCACGAACAGCCGCGTGTCGGTCGCCACCTGGTCGTTGCGCGAGCGCGCCGTGTGCAGCCGCCGGCCGGGCTCGCCGATCAGCTCGGTGAGGCGCGATTCGACGTTGAAATGGATGTCCTCGAGCGCGGGATCGAAGGTGAACTCGCCACGCTCGATCTCGCCCTGGACGCGGTCGAGACCGTCGAGGATGGCGTCGCGGTCGGCCTCGGTGATGATGCCGACCGCGGCCAGCATGGTGGCGTGCGCCCGCGAGCCTGCGAGATCGTGAGCCCAAAGCCGCTTGTCGAAGTCGATGGAGGCGTTAAGTCGCTCCATCAGGGGGGCTTGGCCTTCGGCGAAATGACCGCCGCCCCAGAAGGTCACCGCCCCGGTCTTCGCTCGGCTCACCTCGGATGTCCCGTCATGCGTCTCGCCACCCTATCCGTTCTGGCCGCGATCTCGGCTCTGGTCCCGAGCGTGCCCGTCCACGCGCTTTCGATCAACTGGGACGCAGCGCCCGCGGCGATGCCCGAGCTTAGCATGGTCGACCGCGACGGCGAGGCGGTGGCGCTGGAGGCGTTCCAGGGCCGCGTCGTCGTCTTGAACCTCTGGGCCACTTGGTGCGCGCCGTGCCGCCGCGAAATGCCGACCCTCGCCGACCTGCAGGACGCCTTCCCCGAGGCGGAGCTCATCGTCTTGGCACTCGCCATCGACCGCGCCGGCTTCGACGAACTGGATGCCTTCATGGACGAGGTCGGCGCCGGCAACATCCTCGTCCTGCAGGACAGCAGCTTGGCGAGTGCCCGGACGTTGGACGCACCGGGCCTGCCGGGCACCTTCGTCGTCGACCGGGAGGGGCGGGAGCGCTTCCGCCACTTCGGATATGCGGATTGGTCGACCGCCGAGGTCGTCGACGCACTGCGCGACCTGGTCGCGGCGGACTGACGGCCGAGGCCTCGACGGCAGCAAGAGGGGCCACGAGGGAACGGCCCCCCGGGTCGTTGCTGTGGATCGGCCTCAACAGCCGGGCTGGCCGTAGCTCGCGGCGCGGCGCTGCCTGAGCGCTGCGACGTCGCGCAACGTCTCGCCGCGGACCTGCTCGAGGTCGCTACCCTCCAAGCTTGCGATCTGCACCTCGATCGCCTCGGCGGCGGCATCCTCGTTGCGGTCGCGATGGAGCACCGCCTTCTCCTGGAGCGTGGCGGCGTGGGCCAGCGTGCCCGGGGCGGTGCCGGCAAGCTCGCGGTCGACCGCCACCATCGCCTCGTCCATGCGGCAGGCCTCGGCGAGCTGCATGCTCTCCAACGCCGCGAGTTGCCCGGCGGGCGGCGTGCCGGCGCCGCAGCCGGCAAGGACGAGGCCGGCAAAGGCCAGGCTCGCGGTTCGGACCACCCGCATGGCTGGCTCCCTTCGTGTCGATCGCATCGCCGTCGTTTAAGCCGGCGCGGGCCGTTCGACCAGTGCCCGCGCACGGTCCCGCCGCACCGACCACGCGAGCAGCAGCAGCACGATCGAGGCACCGATCAGGTCGACGACGATCTCGCCCGGCCAGACGCTGGCGACGCCCGCGCAGAAGGCCACGATCCGCAGGAGCGGGTTGAGCGGCGCCTCCATACAGCCCTGCATCGCGGCGGCAATGCCGTAGACGCCGATCAGCGCGAACAGGAACACCTCGAACGCCGCCGCCCAGTCGCCGGAGAGGATCGGCGTATAGGCGAAGAGCAGGGGCACGATGTAGAGGCCCTTGGCGATCTTCCACGAGACGAGGCCGGTGTACATCGGCGGGGACTTGGCGATGGCGGCGGCGGTGAACGCGGCGAGGCAGACCGGCGGCGTCACGTTCGAATCCTGGCTGAGCCAGAAGATGATCATGTGTGCCGAGAGCAACGCCGTCATCACCACGGCCGGGCTCAACAACTGGTCGCGGAGCGCGAAGCGCAGCTCGGTCGGCAGGCTCGCGACCACGCTCGCCGCCTCGCCGGGTGGCAGCGGCTGGCCGATCATGGTGGCGAGGTCGGGCGAGGCGAGCATCAAGATCGGCGCCATCGCCTGGGGGATGCCGTCGGTGGTCAGGATCGCCACCACCTGCGCGTCGCCGATCATGTTGGCGAGCGCCGGCGCGGAGAGCGTGGCCAGCACGATGTAGGCGGCGGTAACCGGCAGCCCCATGCCGAGGATCAAGGAGGCCAACGCGATCAGCGCGATGGCGATCAGCAGATTGCCGCCGGCCCATTGCGCGATCATCAACGAGAAGGTGTTGCCGACGCCTGCCGTCAGCACGACGTTGATGACGAGCCCGACCGAGCACAGCAGCACCGCCGTCAGGATCATGTTGCGCGAGCCGAGGGCCAGAGCACTCAAGACCGCCCACGGTCCCATCCGGTGCGGCGTCAACCAGCTCGAGACGACGATGACACCGATGCCGATGGCGGCGGCGTAGGTGGGGCTGTAGCCCATGATCAACAGGGTCACGAGGACGACGATGGGGATGACGAAACTGGCACCGCCGCGGCGGAACGCCTCCTTCAGACTAGGCCCGTCGCCTTCGGTGGCGCGCAGGTTCTGCCGTTTCGCCTCGATCCGGACGAAATAGGCGACCGACGCGAAGTAGAGGATCGCCGGTAGCAGTGCCACCGTGATGATCGTCTCGTAGGGAATGCCGGTGTAGCTCGCCATGACGAACGCGCCCGCCCCCATGATCGGCGGCATGAGCTGGCCACCGGTGGAGGCCGACGCCTCGACGCCGGCGGCGAAGGCGGGCGGATAGCCCGCGCGCTTCATCATCGGGATGGTGATGACGCCGGTGGAGGCCGTGTTCGCCACGGGTGAACCGGAGATGGTGCCGGTGAGGGCCGAGGCCACGACGGCGACGAGGCCGGGTCCGCCGACGAACCGGCCGGCCACCACCCGCGCCAAGTCGATGACGAACTCGCCGGCCCCGGAGCGCAGGAGGAAGGCGCCGAACAGGATGAAGAGGAAGACGTTGGTCGCCGAGATGCTGGCGATGGTCCCGAACAGCGCGTCGTCGCCGTACACCGAACGGAACATCACGGTCTCCCAGGTGAGACCGCGGAAGGCGAAGATGCCGCCGATCATCGACCCCCAGACCGCGACGTAGGTGATCGCCAGCACGATCAGCGTCGGGATGATGAAGCCGGTGACGCGACGCGTGAACTCGATGGCGCCGAGGACCACGACGATGATGGCGGCCCAGTCGGTCGGCGACAGGCGGACGCCGCGGGCATAGATCGCGGTCTCGGCCGTGGCGACGTAGATCGCCGCCGCGGCGACCGTGAGGCCGAGGCCGAGGTCGATCACCCGCGCCGTGGTCGCACTCTTGAACCACCGCCCCTGCGCCATCGGGAAGTAGAGCGAGCAGAGGATGACGAAGCCGCCGAAATGCAGCGCGTTGCGCAGGATCTCGGGGATCGGCGCGTAAAGGGCGACGTAGACGTGACCGATGGAGATCAGGACGGCGAGCGCGGTGGCACCCTTGTCCCACAGGCCGTGCAGCTCGCGCGTCGCGGTGCCGCCGCCTTCGTCGTCGTCCGGGCGCGTGGCCATGGGACCGTAGGGCGGTCGTCGGGCCCGCGCCCGGCGGCCGCCCTCCTCGGCTCAGGGACGCAGGTGGTCAGGGACCTCGAGACCGGCCTCTTCGTAGTAGCGCAGCGCGCCCGGATGCAGCGGGAAGGGCAGGCCCGCGACCGCCACTTCGAGGCTCATCTCGTTGGTGGCCGGGTGGATCGCCTGGAGGAAGCCCAAATTCTCGTACATCGCCTTGGTGAACAGGTAGACGTGCTCCTCGTCGACGTCGTCGCGCACGGCGAGGAAGTTGGGCTGGGTCACCGTCTGCACGTCGCGGTCGAGATTGGGATACGCGCCGGCCGGAATGACGAAGCGGGTCCAGAGGTTGCGCCCGGCATCCAGCGCCGCCATCTCCTCGTCGGTCACGTCGAGGATGGCGATGCGGTCGGCAGCGGAGGCGAAGAGCTGGCTCAAGGCGCCCACGGGCACGCCGCCGGGCGCGGAAAGACCCGCGAGCTGACGGTTCTGCAACGCTTCGACGGTCGGGCCGTAGCCGGCGTAGAACAGGTCGTAGTCGTTCTCGACGTCGACGCCGAGGCCCTCCAGCATGGTGATGTTGGAGCCGAGCGTGCCGGACGCCTGCGCCCCCATGCCGAGACGCTGCCCCTTGAGCGCCACCATGTCGGCGAGCGTGCCCGTGTCCAGGTGCTCGCGGTCGACGATGAAGTGCTCGACATTGCCCCAAAGCGTCGTGATCGAGCGCAGGTTCTCCTGCGGGCCGTCAGCCTCGACCGGACCGGTGCCGGTGCGGGCGTAGTAGCCGAACAGGCCCTGGAGGATGGCGAATTGCGCCTCGTTCTCGCGCAGCAGGCGGACGTTCTCGCCCGAGCCGGCGGAACTGATCGCCGACATGCCGAAACCGTGCTGGGCCTGGAGCTGCACCTTGGCGAGCGTCGCGAGGGCGACACCCACGGGATAGTACGTGCCGCCGGTGGTGGCGGTGGCCAGGATGTAGTCGGTCTCCTGGGCGTCGGCCGGGCCGGTCATGCCGAGAACGCCGGCCATGGCCACGGCGGCAGTCATGGCCTTCAGTTGGAAACGACGGTTCATGCGTGCCCTCTCCTCGAGCAAACGAATACGACTTAGGTCGTTCCTAGCCCATGCACGAACGGATGACCACCCATGCGCTTCAGAGGTCGCTGGTCAGCGCAAAAGGCGCGAACGGCCCCGGATGCGCCGCCCGCTCGCGCGCCCGCTCGACGTAGTCCTTGGACTGCATCTCCGTCAGCCGGCTGACCGTGCGCTGGAACTCGAACGCACCGTCGCCCGTGGGATAGAGGAGTTCGGGCGGTGCCTCGGCGGCGCAGACGAGATGCATGCCGCGCTCGTAGAGGGCATCGACGAGCGTCACGAAGCGACGCGCCTCGTTGCGCTTGTCGGGGGTCAGCATCGGCACGTTGTCGAGGATCAGCGTGTGGTAGCGGGCGGCGAGCGCGAGGTAGTCGGCCGCACCCAACGCCCGCGCGCACAGCGCGTCGAAGTGGAACCAAGCGACGCCCTTGGCCTGACGCGGCACGACCAGCGTGCGCCCGCCGACCTTCAAGCTCCCCTCGCTGCCCGGATCGCCGTCCGTGAGATCGGCGAAGACCTCGCCGAGTGCCGTGTCGGCCGCCGGGCCGAGGGGGTGGAAGTAGACTTGCCGGTCGCGCAGCCGGTCGAGCCGGTAATCGCGCTCGCCCGCCAGCGGCAGCACCACGACTTGGCGCTTCAGACGCTCGATGAAGGGCACGAAGAGCTGGCGCTGGAGGCCGCCGGCATAGAGGTCGTCCGGTGCCCAGTTCGAGGTGGCGACCACGACCACGCCGCGCGCGAACAGGTTGTCGAACAGGCGGCCGAGGATCATGGCGTCGGCGATGTCGCTGACGTGGAACTCGTCGAAGCAGAGTAGCCACGCTTCGGCCGCCAGCGCCTCCGCCAGCGGCACCAACGGATCGCCCTCGCGGGGATGGCTCTTGCGCCGGTCGTGCAGCCGGGCATGGACGTCGAGCATGAAGTCGTGGAAGTGGGCCCGGCGCTTGGAGCCGATCGGCGAGGCACGGAAGAAGAGGTCCATCAGCATCGATTTGCCGCGACCGACACCGCCGTGCAGGTAGATGCCCTTGGGCGGCTCGGCCGCTGGCGCGCTGCGCAGGCCGAACAGCCCGCGCCGGGGAGGTGCCGGCGGCGCGTAGCCCTCGAGGTCGCGCTGCAACCGGGTGAACGCTGCGATGGCGCGAGCCTGCTCCGGATCCGGATCGATCAGGGCGGCATCGAGCAGGGAGCGGTATTCGGCATCGACCATCGACGGCTGGGTCCGGCTGCATAGCGACCATTCGCCGGCTCCTCTATGGGAGACGGCGGCGGATGGTTAAGCTAGGCTGCGTCGATGGCCAACCCCGTCGTTCGGTTGCGCCCCCTCACCTTCCGTCGCCGAGGACCGCCGCATGCCGCGAACCCCCAACTCCACCGCCGCCCGGGACATCGCCTACGTGGTGCATCCCTTCACCAATCTGCGGGCACACGAGACCAAGGGGCCGCACGTCATCACCGGCGGCGAGGGCATCTACGTGACCGACGACGACGGCAAGCGCTTCATCGAGGGCATGGCGGGGCTGTGGTGCACCGGGCTCGGCTTCAGCGAGAAGCGACTGGTCAAGGCGGCGACGCGGCAGCTCGAGGCCATGCCGTACATGCACATCTTCGCGCACCGCTCGACCAACCCGGTGATCGACCTGGCGGAGAAGCTGGGCGACATGGCGCCCGGCAAGATGAGCAAGGTGTGGTTCGTCAACTCCGGCTCGGAAGCCATCGACAGCGCCCTGAAGCTGATCTGGTACTACCAGAACGCGCGCGGCAAGCCCGAGAAGAAGATCGTGATCAGCCGCAAGCGCGCCTATCACGGCATCACCCTCGCGGGTGGGCACCTCACGGCCCTGGCCTATGCCCGTACCGGCTTCGATCTGCCGATGGCCGACCGTTTCCGGCAAGTGACGACCCCCTCGCATTACCGCGACGGCCTGCCGGGCGAGAGCGAGGCGGCGTTCGCGACCCGTCTCGCCAAGGAACTGGACGACCTGATCGTCGCCGAGGGGCCGGAGAACGTCGCCGCTTTCTTCGCCGAGCCGGTGATGGGCGCGGGCGGCGTCATCGTGCCGCCCAAGACCTATTTCGCGAAAGTCCAGGCGGTGCTCCAAAAGCACGACGTGCTGTTCGTCGCCGACGAGGTCATCTGCGGCTTCGGCCGTACCGGCAACGTCTGGGGCTCCGAGACCTACGGCATCCAGCCGGACCTGATCACCTGCGCCAAGCAGCTCACCTCGGCCTACGTACCGATGGGTGCGGTGCTCATGGCCGATGCGGTTTACGAGGTGCTCGCCGACCGCACCCAGGAACTCGGCACCCTCGGCATGGGCTACACCTACAGCGGCCACCCGGTCGCCGCCGCCGTGGCCCTGGAGACGCTGCGCATCTACGAGGAGGACGGCATCTATCAGCATGTCCGTGACGTGGCCCCACGCTTCCAGGCGCGGTTGAAGGCGCTGGAGGACGAGGCCCTGGTCGGCGAGGCGCGGGGCGTCGGGCTGATCGGCGCGCTGGAGATCGTCGCCGACAAGGAGAGCCGGGCGCAGTATCCGGCCGAGGCCAAGATGGCCGCCAAGATCACCGAGGCCTGCCTGGAAGAGGGCCTGATCCTGCGCCCCCTGCCCGGCGACGTCATCGGCATCTGCCCGCCGATGATCATCACCGAGAACGAGGTCGACGACCTGTTCGACCGCCTGCGCCGCGGCTTTGGCCGGGTCAACGCGGCGCTCAAGGCCGCAGCCTGAGGGCCAGCGCGGGCACGGACCGATGCAGATTGAACTCGTCGTGCTGGCGGCGAGCGCGCTGTTGTGGGCCATGCTTCTGCTGGCGACCGCGGTGGCGGTCAATCGGCAATCCAGTCCGGACTACCTGATGGGTCCGCGCGACCAGGGGCCGCCGCCAGTGACCGGCCGCGCCGCGCGCCTCCAGCGTGCCTTCGACAACCATACCGAGGGGCTGGTGCCGTTCACGGCAGCCGTGGTCGTCGTGCAGGTTGCGGGCGCCGCCTCGCCGTTCACCGCCGCCTGCGCCTTGGCCTATCTGGCGGCGCGCATCGTCTACGTTCCGGCCTACGCCTATGGCTGGACGCCTTGGCGCTCGGTGATCTGGGGCGTGGGTCTTGCAGCCACCCTGGGATTGCTGCTGGCCGGCCTTGTCGCAACCCTCGGCTGACGACGACGAACGGTGTCTCAGAGCTGGCCGGCGGGTAGGTTCAGGGTCGGCAGGAACAGCATTTCGCCATCACTCGCCGTCGGCGTTGGACCCGCCGGTTCTTCGGGTGCCTCGCCGAGCAGACGTTCGTCGACGGCCGGCGCGTCGCGCGCAGGCGCGTCGGACGGCGCGGGATCGCCGCCTTCGGCCGCCTCGACGGGGCTGGAGAGCTGCTGCAGGTCGAGCGCGTCGGCATCGGCGATGGCGGGTGCGGCCGGGGCAGCGCCGACGCCCATGAACTGAGCGATGGCACTACGAACGAGCCGCCGGCCACCGTCGTCGCCGCTGGTGAGGCGCATGACGTGATCGCTGCCGGCGAATTCCAGGTGGAGGGCGTTGGGCGAGGCGTCCAAGGCGGTGCAGCGCGTCTGGCGGATGGCGAGGACCGGGTCGTCGAGGGCGCGGAAGGTCAAGGTGGGGGTCGCCTCGTTGACCCCGAAGGTGCAGGCCGCCGAGATGCCGATCACGCCCTTGAAGATGCCGGGCGTGGCGAAGGACGTCGCCAGATCGGCGCCGACCGAGTGGCCGACGAGGTAGACTCGGTCGTCGGCGATCCAAGGCACGTCGTCGCGCAGGATCCAGGCGAGGTCCTCGATCTCGGCCCGCAGATTGCCGAACGAGTCCTCGGGGTCCACGCAGCCGAGCCCGCCCAGCTTCGGCACCACCACGGCCACGCCGCGGTCCATCAGGAAGGGGATGTGCTCGGGCGGCGCGGCTGGCGTGGAGCACGACGGCAGGTAGATGGCCGCCGGCACCGGCGCGGGCGGCGGCGACACCTCCTCCCAATCCTCCAGCAGCACCATGGCGCCGGCCGGGGCGAACAGGCGGGGCGAATCGACGAGCTGGTCGGTGCCGTGGAACACCATGGCCCGATCGCGCGCATAGGAGGCGACACCCGTGGCCGTCGTCGCGATCTCGGGTGGGGCCTCCTCGGCCGTGCAGCCGACAAGGAGGGCGAGCGCCAGACCGGTCGCGGCAGGGGCCGCCCGCATGGCCGAGGTCACAGGTTCTCGTCGACCCAGGCGACGAGGCTGCTCCTCGGCAACGCGCCCACCTTGGTCGAAACCGCGGCACCGTCCTTGAAGATCATCAAGGTGGGGATGCCGCGCACGCCGTACTTGGTCGGCGTCATCGGATTCTCGTCGATGTTGACCTTCACCACGTCGAGCCGCTCGCCGTACTGGTCGGCGATCTCGTCGAGGAAGGGGGCGATCTGCCGGCATGGGCCGCACCACTCCGCCCAGAAATCGACCAGGACCGGCTTGCTCGACTGCAGCACCTCGGTCTCGAATGCCTGGTCCGACGTCTTCTTCAGGGCCATCGATGGGTCTCCACTGTGGTTCCCGAGGGTCGTTCGCACGGTGCTAGGCGATCGTCGGCGGCGGAGCAATGCCCGCCTCGGCCGGTAAGTGGGGCCGAAGTGCCCCCATGTCCATCCAGGTCACGGCTGCCGTGGCCGTCCACACCAGCGCCGCGTCGATCCGCCGGCCCGGAAAGAGACGCTCCAACAGCGCAGCGTAGAGCGCCATTTGGCGGAGATAGGCGGCGGGCGGCGGCTCACCCGGCGCCGGTACCCGGCCGGTCTTGAAATCCGCAAGCCAGACCCGCGTCCCGCTCACGGCCAGCCGGTCGATCTGCCCGCTGACGGCGACCTCGCCGAGCACGCCGACGATCGGCTGCTCCGCCCGCGCGTCCGGCCCGAACAGGGGGGCGAGGTCGGGCTCGGCCAGCAGGCGGCGCACTTCGCGGGCCACGCGGTCGCGCTGGGCGGCGTCGAGGTCGTCCGCCCGGGTCTCCAGATAGCGCTGCAACGCCACGTCGCGCACGTCCGCGCTCGCCAGCGGCAAGTGCTCGAGGAGGCGGTGGACGTGGTGGCCGAAGGCGAGGGCCGCTCGGCGCGCGGCCGCCCCCGGCGCGCTCACGCCCCCCTCGCTCGCCGAGGGGGACACCACCCGCCGGCGCCGGAGCGGTGGCGCCGGCGTCCGCAGGCTCGGCGGCAGCGGCGGCGGCGGGAGAAAAGGCGCGGTCAGGACGGACTCCGCCGCGGCGACACCCGTCGCGTAGACCGACACGTCGCCCTCCTGCGCCAAGCCGTCGAGCATCTGGAGGGCGGTATCGACGCGCTCGTGCCACGACACGGCCTTGGGGCTGTCCTTCGGCTGCCAGCCGCAGACGATCAGCCGCTCCGCCGCTCGTGTGGCGCCGACGTAGAGGAGCCGCAAGTCCTCGGCGGCCAGGGCGTCGGCTTCGACGCGGAGGGCGGCGGCGGAGGCGGCAACGCCCCGCTCCTTGGCCGGTCGCCAGAGCGGCAGGCGTGGGGCTTCCAGCCACAGCAGCCGACCCGCCGCCGGTGCCTTGCGCGGCCCCGCATCGGCGAGGAACACGACCGGCGCCTCCAGGCCCTTGGCGCCGTGCACGGTCATCACCCGCACCCCGTCGGCGGCGGCCGCCTCGCGCTTGACGGTCTCCTCGCTGCGGCCGAGCCAGTGCAGAAAGCCCTGCAAGGTCGCGGCGTGGCCGCGCTCGTAGGCGAGCGCCTGATCGACGAAGGCGTCGAGCACTTCCGCCGCCTCCGGCCCGAAGCGATGCAGGAACGCGCGCCGACCCTCGAAGGCGCCCGGTCGCGCGACGCTGCCGCCGAGCACGCGGAGGAACCACTCGTAGGGCGGCACGAAGTCGGCCAAGCGCTGCCAAGCCTCGAACCGCGCCCAGAGCTCGCCGAGCCGTCCACCGCCCGCAGACGCCGCGTGGAAGCGTCGGATCAGCCGCTCGCCGTCCGCGCGGCCTTGGGCGAGGTGGAACAGCTCGTCCTCCGTCAGCTCGAACAGGGGGCTCTTGAGCGCACAGGCGAGGGCGAAATCGTCCTCGGGCAACAGCACGGCCTCGGCCAGCGCCACGAGGTCCTGCACGGCGAGATGGCCCGTGAGCGCGAGGCGGTCGGCGCCGGCGACGGGCACGCCCGCCCGCTTGAAGGCGCGGACCAGCGTTTCCTGCAACGGATCGCGGCGACGGAGCAGCACCATGACGTCGCCGGGCCGGAGGGGGCGGCCGGCGCCGTCCAGCGGCTCGCCCGCACGCAGCCACCGGGCGACGGTCTCGGCGATGCGCAGGGCAAGGCGCCGCTCGGCCGGATCCTCGTGACGCAGGTCTGGCGGCACCGCCCACGGATCGGGCACGTCGGCGCCCTCGCCGGGCGGCTCCAGGGGCCAAAGTTCGACCCGCCCCGCCGCCGTGCTGCGGAATGCCCGGTGCGGCGGCGAAGCGCCGAGCGCGGCCGCGACCTCGGCGGCCCCCAGAAGGGCATCGACCACGTCCAGGACGGCTTGGCTGGAGCGAAAGGAGGTCGCGAGCCCAACGCGGTCGAGCGGCCGGCCGACGGCTTCGGCCCGGTCGGCGAACCGGGCGCGCACGGCCTCGGTCGCCCCTGGATCGGCGCCCTGGAAGCGATAGATCGACTGCTTGGGATCGCCGACGACGAACAGCGTCCGCTCGCCCGCGGCACGGCTGCCCTCGCCCGCGAAGACCTCCTCGGCCAGTGCCTCGACGATGCGCCACTGTAGGGGGTTGGTGTCCTGCGCCTCGTCGACCAGCACGTGGACGAAGCCCTGATCCAACTTGAAGCGCACCCACTCCCCGGCCCCGGGCCGCTCCACCAGATCCGCCGTGCGCAGCAGCAGATCGTCGAAGTCGAGGGCGGCGCGCGCCCGCTTGGCCGCCTCGAACGCCGCGAGCACGGCGTCGGCGATGCGCCAGAGAGCGGCGGTGCGGTCGTAGAGGGCGCGCGCGCGGAAACTCGCATCCAGGGCTTCCAGCCGGGCGACCTCGGCCTCCAGCACGGCGGCCACCTCGGGCGCGGTCTGACGCAACTTGTCGGTGACCAGCCGGCGGTTGGGCCGCCAGGCCGGCGGGTCGGCGTCCTTGTCGAAGGTGGCGAAGCCGCGGCGATAGGCGTCGAGGCCCTGGCGCCGCTCGCCCGGCGAGGCCGCGAGCCAGTGCAGAATGCCTTGGCCGGCGGCGACCCTGGTCTTGCCACCGTCGGCGACGAGGGCCGCACCGACCGCAGCGAGCCCGGTCCGGTCGAGAGCCGCATCGGCGAAGCCGCTGGCGAGCAGCTTGTCCAGGTCGATGCTCGGGTCGACGGCCAGGGCCGTGGCGAGACGGTCCAACGCCGGCCCGAGGCCGCCGGCCGCATCGCGGGCGGCGACCCAATTCAGCCGATCCCGGATCAGCGCGTCGACCGCCTCCAGCACCGTCTGGTCGGCGGCACCCGCGACGAGGTGGGCGACGTCGCGCGCAAGGTCGGGGTCGGTGTGGGCGCGGGACAACACTTCGTCGCGCGCGAGGTCCATCAGTTCGGCCGCCGTCCGCTCGTCGATCACGTCGAAGCTCGGCGCCACCCCCGCTTCGAGCGGAAAGCGCTTCAGGAGATGCTGACAGAGACCGTGGACGGTCATGATCGGCACCCCGGCCGGCAGGGCGAGGACGGCGTCGTGCAGGCCGCGCGCCTCGGCAAGACGGGGGGCGGTCGCGGCATCGCCGTCGAGGGCCTCGAGTTCGGCCGCGAGGGCCTCGTCGTCCATGGCGGCCCAGCTCGCGAGCCGCTGCATGACCCGCAGCGCCATCTCACCCGCCGCGGCCTTGGTGAAGGTGAGACAGAGGATGCCCGCGGGCGGTGCGCCTGCCAGCAACAGGCGAAGCACACGGTCGGCGAGGACGCGCGTCTTGCCGGTACCGGCATTGGCGTCGACCCAGACCGACCGGGCGGGGTCCGCTGCCCGGCGCTGATCGGGCGTCGGCGGACGCCGGCTCACCCGAGCACCTCCGCGTCCAGCCATTCCTGGTCGCGCGACAGAGGCGCCATGGGCTCGGGCCGGGCGGCGGCCAACGGGCGCGGGATCGGCACATAGGGTACGGCCGGATCCGCATAGGCGCGCAGCATGGCGACGACGCCGCGGAGCGTCGCCTCGATCACCGTCGCCGGATCGTCGCCCGCCACCTCCGCCAACCGACCGGGGGGCTCGGCACCCTTCAGTTCGAGATAGCAGAGCCGAGTCACGACCAGTGCCGCGGCCGGTGGGATGCTGCCCTGGCCGACGATGGCACCGAGCAGCGGAAGTTGCGGCCGCAGCCCCGAGGCGACGTCTTTGGGCTTGGGGATGCTGCCGGTCTTGTAGTCGACGATGACGGCACCGTCGGTGCGGCACTCCAGCCGATCGATTCGCCCGCTGAGCGTCACGGCCCCTGCCTCGTCGAGATCGAGGTCGAGGGTGCCGTCGCACTCCGCCAGCACCTCGACCCCGACGCCGCGGCGCTCCGCCTCCAACTCGACGAACCACTTGGCGACGCGGCAAAAGCGCGGCCACCAGAGGGCGACGACGGCATCGCCCAGCCGCGCCCGGTCGAAGGCAGTCCGACCGAGCGTGAGGAGGCGCGACTCGGCGTCCGCCGGCAGGGCAGTGGGATGGGCCTCGACGAACGACTCGAGCACGGCGTGGATCAAGGTGCCGCGGTCGCTGGCGTCGACCGGGCGGGCGAGCGGTTCCAGCGGACGCAAGCCGAGGACGCGACTGGCGTAGACGGCGTAGGGGTTGTGGATCAGCCGTTCGACATCGGACACGCTGAGCCGGCGCGGCCGGACCGCCGCGCCGGCTCAGCG